>DFQW01000180.1:0-5088 GCA_002377985.1 Halieaceae bacterium UBA3479
CAATTAACGCCAGTAGCAGCCTCAGTACTGAGCCGCGCGCGCTTACAGGGGTAGCCTCGGCGCCGTCCGGTACCGGATTTTGCGCCGCAAGGGCATTAATCAGATCTAGGCCCGCGATCGATTCTTGTGCTGCCTCATCAAGCCCCGACGTGCCATGCTGGGCCAGTGATGCGCGCGCGGCCTCGTAGTCTCCCGAGGCCAGTTGCTGCAACGCAGCATCAAAGTGATCGACAGCCCCCACGGCATCACATGCGCATAGTGCGTCATCAGATGGCGCTCCTGCGCTCGGCGTCTTTGCAGCCGCTTCCTCCTGTGGCGTGCCTTGATTACTCTCGGGAGACACTGCGCACCCAGACAAAAAGCCGGCGGTCAGAAAACCCAGAATCCAAACACGCAAACCGCGACGCACGTAATGAACCTCTCTCTCTTTTAGAGAGCTTAGCACTGTGCAGCTTGCGCGCACCAGCGCAGTGAGCGACTCACGAAGTTTGCTCATGACGCAAGTGCGGAAACAGGATCACGTCGCGAATGGACGGTGAGTCAGTCAACAGCATAACCAATCTGTCTATGCCGATTCCCTCACCCGCAGTTGGAGGCAGTCCGTATTCCAGCGCCCTGATGTAATCATGGTCGAAGTGCATTGCCTCGTCGTCTCCCGCGTCTTTTGCCGCCACCTGCTCGCGAAATCGCTCGGCTTGATCCTCCGCATCATTCAGTTCGCTGAATCCGTTCGCCAACTCCCGACCACCGACAAAGAACTCAAAACGATCTGTCACAAACGGATCGTCGTCATTACGCCGGGCCAAAGGTGACACCTCCGTGGGATAGGCCGTGATGAATGTCGGTTCCTGCAATTGCGCCTCTGCAGTCTCCTCAAAGATTTCAATCTGGATTTTGCCAAGCCCCCAGTTATCGTCGATTGCAAGTCCCAGTTTTTTGGCGACTGCACAGGCGCCGTCTCTATCAGCCAAATCATCCAGCGTCAGGTCCGGGTTGAACTTGAGTATTGCCTCGACAACGGTCATCCGCGAAAACGGTTGGTCAAAGTGAAATGTGGTGTCGCCGTAACGAACCTCGGTGGTTCCCAATACTGCCTGGGTCAGCTCTCGCATGAGCTCTTCGGTAAGATCCATCGCATCGCGATAATCAGCATAAGCCCAATAAAACTCGAGCATCGTGAATTCCGGGTTATGTCGGGTCGACAACCCTTCATTACGAAAATTCCGATTAATTTCAAAAACCTTCTCAAGCCCGCCAACGGTGAGCCGCTTGAGGTACAACTCGGGTGCCACCCGCAAATACATCTCCATATCAAGGGCATTGTGATGGGTGACGAACGGGCGCGCGGTTGCGCCTCCCGCGATCGGGTGCAGCATGGGGGTCTCTACCTCCACAAAGCGCCTTTGGCCCAGAAATTGGCGTATGAACTGAATGGTGGCGGCTCGAATACGGAAAATCTCCCGCACCTCAGGGTTGACGATAAGGTCAACGTATCGCTGTCGGTACCGCATTTCCTGATCGACCAGCCCATGATACTTGTCTGGCAAAGGTCGCAGCGCCTTGGTCAGTAAGCGCCCTTCGGCCATGTTGATGTACAGATCACCTTTACCGCTGCGGTGAAGTGGCCCCGAGGCCGCCACAATATCTCCGAGGTCCCAGGTTTTAATCGCCGCGACGGCATCGTCGGATAGCTGCTCGCGATTGATATAGAGCTGGATAGTGCCCGACCCATCCTGAATCAGCAGAAACGCCCCCCGGTTACGAATCAACCGACCGGCCACAGAGAAATGACGATCCGCCGCCTCAAGCTCAGCCTTCTCGCTCGACTCAAATTCTGCTTGCAGGTCGCCCGCAAGTGCCGTGCGCCGGAAGTCGTTGGGGAATGCCGAACCGTGTTCGCGCAGAGCAGCCAACTTTGCGCGGCGCTCCGCAATCAACCGGTTCTCGTCTTCCGTTTGTTGGACGTTATCCACCGTAGACTCCATTACACGTCATCTCACAGACCCTTTTTCAGAGAGGCCTGAATAAAAGGATCCAATGCCCCATCGAGCACCGCTTGGGTGTTACGGGTTTCCACCCCTGTTCGTAAATCCTTGATACGGGAATCATCCAGTACATAGGATCGGATCTGACTACCCCAGCCTATATCGGCTTTGCTGTCCTCCAGCGCCTGTTTTTCTGCGCTTCGCTTGAGCATCTCCATCTCGTAGAGCTTTGCCCGGAGCTGTTTCATGGCGTTATCGCGGTTCTGATGCTGGGACCGTTCGGTTTGACAGCTGGTAACAATGCCCGAGGGTTCGTGGGTAATACGCACCGCTGAGTCCGTCGTATTCACATGCTGACCGCCGGCACCAGAGGATCGATAAGTGTCCACCCTGAGATCCGCCGGATTAATCTCTATCTCAATATCGTCATCGATCTCTGGGGATACAAACACAGAGGCAAAGGACGTGTGGCGACGACCACCACTGTCAAAGGGCGACTTTCTCACCAGTCGATGAACACCCGTCTCGGTGCGGAGCCAGCCAAACGCATAGTCCCCCTCAAATTGAATGGTCGCGCTTTTCAGGCCTGCAACCTCGCCTGCCGACGCCTCTACCAAAGTCGTTTTAAACCCTTTGTCCTCTCCCCATCGCAGGT
The DNA here is from genome assembly GCA_002377985.1 of Halieaceae bacterium UBA3479. Taxonomy (GTDB): domain Bacteria; phylum Pseudomonadota; class Gammaproteobacteria; order Pseudomonadales; family Halieaceae; genus Luminiphilus. The sequence goes on from DFQW01000180.1 coordinate 2,641, forward strand.
ACATGCGCAATAACATCTCCGCCCAGTCTTGCGCCTCGGTACCCCCAGAACCCGATTGAATATCGAGATAGGCATTGTTGGGGTCCATCTCTCCCGCAAACATGCGCCGAAATTCCAACTTTTCCAATGCGGCCTCTAACTGGAGCAGATCATCCTCCACCGACTGCACCGCGTCAGCATCCTCCTCATCCACCGCAAGATCGAGCAAATCCTTGGCATCAACGCAGCCCGCATCCAACTGTTCTATCGTGGCCACAACAGCTTCGAGTGATGCGCGCTCGCGCCCCAAGGCCTGAGCTTTCTCCGGATCGTCCCAAACACGGGGTTCTGACAGCTCCAGCTCAACCTCTTTCAGACGATCTTTCTTGACGGCAAAGTCAAAGATACCCCCTGAGCACGTCTGTGCGTGCGCGGAGGTCTTTAATTTGATTGACGAGCGGTGCTACTTCCACGGTCTAAGCTCCAATATCGGAAAAATCGCTGGCCATCGGTGGCTCAACGTGAGCGCTTCGGGCCGTACTGAATTGACAGGGCGTGAGTCTAAAGGGTTGCGGTGGCTCGTGCCATACGATCGCCGCCAGACCTCTCAGCTCGGCCCACTAAATTGCCCAGAACGAATCGATCACCAGCTGCGGCGACCGCTCGCCCCTATAGTCATTGATCCCCAAGCGATAGAGCGCGCCCAAGCGCTGCAGCGGTTTTTCCAACCAGAGGGCTACATCGATGTTAAAGGCAATCGCCTCCACCTCGTGATCATCGATTTCCAAAGACAGTTTAAGGTGCTTTTCTCCGACAATGCGGTGCTGCTTCACCGCAAAGTCACCGTCAAAGAGCGGCTCAGAAAATTGCTGCCCCCAGGGCCCTGCCCCGTTTACTTGTTCCGCAACTGTCAGCGTCAACTCTTCTGCCCGCAGGGCGCCATCACTATCCTGTATGCGCTGCGGCGGCTGATGGTTCAAGGTTGTGGCTATCGCATTGTTCAGCGCTCCCTGAAACTCATCGAGGCGCTCCTCGGGCAGAGTAAGTCCGGCAGCCATCGCATGACCACCAAATTTACTCAGCAACCCCGGATGCCGGGTGGCGACCAGATCCAGCATATCGCGAAGATGGATCCCCGGGATTGATCTACCAGAACCTTTTAGCCAACCATCGCCTGCCTGTGCAAATACCACAGTGGGCCTGTGCGTGTGCTCACGAATCCTCGACGCGAGAATTCCAATCACGCCTTGATGCCAAGTGGGGTCATAAAGTGTCATGGCAAAGGGCAGTGCCTCGTTTGCAAGATCCAAAGATTCCAACTGCAGCAACGCATCCTGCTGCATGGATTGCTCTATGTCCCGTCGCTCCCGGTTCAATTGATGCAGGGTCTGGGCGCGCTCCCGGGCGGACACGGTGGATTCGGCCAACAGACACTCGATACCAATCGACATGTCATCCAGCCGCCCCGCCGCATTCAATCGTGGGCCGACAATAAAGCCCAGATCAGAGGCGGTCGCGGCACGATGATCCCGCCCCGCGACTTCGAACAGGGCTTCAATGCCCGGTCGCGCGCGCCCGGAGCGGATCCGCGCCAGACCAGCCGCCACGAGAATGCGGTTGTTACGATCCAGTGGCACAACATCCGCAACGGTACCCAGCGCAACCAGGTCCAGTGCATCCCCCAAATTGGGCGGCTCGATCCCGCGCTCTGCAAACCAGTTGCGCTGCCTGAGCGTTGCCCGCAGGGCACTGAGCACATAGAACATCACGCCGACGCCCGCGAGGGACTTGCTGGCAAACGTGCAGCCCGGTTGGTTGGGATTTACGATTACATCCGCCTCTGGCAATACCGACCCCGGCAGGTGATGATCGGTAATCAATACGCTGATCCCCAGCTGGCGCGCTGCCGCGACGCCCTCAACACTGGAGATGCCGTTATCCACTGTAACAATCAGGTCTGGCGCCTGCGCGGCTGCCAACTCGACAATTTCGGGGGTTAAGCCGTAACCAAACTCGAACCGGTTAGGCACCAGATAGCCCACCTCCAGCAATCCCATTTGCCGCAATACTGATACCGCCATCGCGCAGCTCGTAGCGCCATCGGCATCAAAATCGCCCACGATGAGCACGCGCCCCTCGCCCTCAATCGCATCGGCCAGCAATTCGGCGGCGTCATTAATGCCGCGTAAGGCGTGCGGCGGTAATAGCCTGTCCAGCGCGAGCACCAGTTCATCAGGATGCCCGATGCCCCGATTGGCATAGATTTGCTTGAGTAGGTGGGGAAGCGCTGACGCTTGGAGCGCCGCGCTGATCTCGCCGTTCCGGCGACGAATCGTCGGGGCACTCAAGGCCGGCACTGCGCCTTCATAAAGGCGTGAATCGCGGTCAGGTCATTGTCCAGCGTATCGAACCGCTCTTCCCGATCGAATAGATCAGAGAGGTGTGGCGGCAATTGGGGTGTCTCGCCCG
>DFQW01000180.1:5340-5976 GCA_002377985.1 Halieaceae bacterium UBA3479
GTGTGGCGGCAATTGAGGTGTCTCGCCCGTTTCGGCGCGCGCTACTGCCGCGGGAAATTTGGCGGGATGCGCCGTGGCCAGTGTCACCATGGGACCCTCTCCGACTCTGTGACATTGCCGAGCGGCACGGGTTCCGATCGCACTGTGAGGGTCGAGCAACACTCCAGTTTGCCGCCAAAGCCGGGCAATCTCGTCGCAGGTTTCCTCATCCGAAACCCGTGCACTGGTAAATAGCGATCTCACCCTCGACAGGGCGCTGTCGCTCAGCGCTATCTGTCCGCGGGAAAATTCATCCATCAGCGCTGCAATGCGTGGTGCATCTCCATCGTAAAGATCAAACAGCAAACGCTCGAAGTTGGAAGATACAGAAATATCCATACTGGGAGAGAGTGACGCCTCGATGGGTTGCCGCGAATAAGTACCGGTAGTCAGCATGCGATGCAGCACATCATTACGGTTGGTAGCAATCACCAAATTATTAACCGGCAGCCCCATGCGATGCGCGAGGTAACCGGCATAGATGTCCCCAAAGTTACCCGTGGGCACTGAAAAACTCACCGGCCTGTCGGGACCACCCAGGGCGAAACCTGCATAAAAGTAGTAGACAATCTGGGCCATGATGCGCGCCCAATTGAT
>DFQW01000180.1:6298-19692 GCA_002377985.1 Halieaceae bacterium UBA3479
AAGCTGGCTTTGACCAAAGCCTGACAATCATCAAAGTTACCCCTGACCGCCAGGTTGTGCACATTACTGCCTGCTACAGTGGTCATTTGCCGGCGCTGCACGTCAGAAACTCTGCCGTCGGGGTACAGAATAAAAATATCCACGTTTTCACAGTGGCGGCAACCTTCGATAGCGGCGCTACCGGTATCACCCGACGTGGCACCCATAATCACCACTTTTTCGCGGCGTCGAGTCAACACGTGGTCGAGCAAACGCCCCAGTAACTGCAGCGCGAAATCCTTGAACGCCAATGTGGGTCCGTGAAAAAGCTCAAGCAGCCATTGGTCATGATCAAGCTGTATCAGTGGCGCCACAGCCTGATGCCGAAAATCACGATATGACGCCTCAACCAGTTTCGCCAAGGTCGCGCGATCAATGCTCCCCTCTACAAAAGGCGCAATAACGGTCGTCGCCAACTCTGCGTAGGACAGTCCTCGCATGGCGCGGAGCTCTTGGACACTGAAATGGGGCAGCGACTCCGGGAGATATAAACCGCCATCACTGGCTAAACCCGCCAACAAGACACCCTCAAAATCGAGGATCGGCGCCTGTCCGCGGGTGCTCAGGTACCGAATACTCACCGTGGTGCTCCCGTGACGAATGGCATCAGTCAAAGCTCTCGACGCGGATCAGGGCCATATCAGACTGAACTTCCGCCAGTGCCGCCACTGCCTTTACGGCGTCATTGATAAGTGACGCTGGCACCGCATGGGTCAGAATGACAATCGGCACATTGGTATCACCCGGCTGAGATGCCTTTTGCACCAAGGACTCAATACTGATACCCCGGGCAGCCAATTTCTGTGTGATATCTGACATCACGCCGGGACGATCAGTCACGCGCAGCCTCAAGTACCATTCGCTACTGATCTCGTCCCAGGGCATCACAGGCAGCGGGTTAAGATTTGCCACCGAAATGCCTAACGACCGGGTCCCCGGACCGCACTCTCGCGCGATATCGATAATGTCTGCGCAGACAGACGAGGCCGTGGCAGCGCCACCTGCGCCCGGCCCGACCAACAGCAATTCACCCACCGCGTCGGCCTTGACCATAATGGCGTTCAACACGCCATCGACCCCGGCAAGCTGCTTGCTCTCTGGGATTAAGGTGGGATGCACACGCATCTCGATGCGACTTCCGGAGCGACGCGCGATGCCGAGATGCTTGACCCGATACCCCAGCGCCTTGGCGTAATAGAGGTCCTCGGGTGTGATGGCCTGAATCCCTTCTTTGGCGGGTGCGTCAATGCTCAAAGGCACACCAAAGGCCAGCGAAGCAAGGATGACCAGCTTATGCGCAGCATCGGTGCCATCAACGTCAAATGTCGGGTCAGCCTCGGCGTAACCAAGGGCTTGTGCTTCGGACAGCACATCCTCAAAGGCGCGGCCCTTGGTGCTCATTTCGGTAAGAATAAAATTGCCAGTGCCGTTAATGATTCCGGCCACTTCGCTCACAACATTACCCGCCAAAGCTTCCCGGAGGCTTTTGATCACCGGGATGCCCCCCGCAACCGCCGCCTCAAAACACAGCTGCACCCCCGACGCCTCAGCCAGCGCCAGCAACTGATTACCGTGCTCGGCAATCAGCGCCTTGTTTGCCGTTACCACGTGCTTGCCATGCTCGATAGCAGCTTTAACAAGATCATGGGCAACGGTGGTGCCGCCCATCACCTCCACAACCACATCCACATCGGGATCCCGCGCCACGTCCATCACGTCGCGACTGACCTTTGCATCACCATACAGATGATCGGAGTGGTCTCGGCGCGCACCGACATGGGTCACGAGAAGTTCTCGGCCACAACGCGCTGCCAGAAGAGATGATTGGTTTAACAGGATGGTGATGGTGGCAATACCTACTGTGCCCACGCCACATACACCAATTCTCAGGGGCGCCAAATCCGTCATGCCGATAGGGTCTCCGCTGCGGCAGGCGGCCCTTGACGCAGCACTCGCTTGATTCCGCGGATGGCTTGCCGGGTGCGGTGCTCGTTCTCAATTAGCCCGAAGCGGACAAAACCCTCACCGTACTCACCAAAGCCCACGCCGGGGGACACGGCGACACCGCCACGTTGCAACAGTAACTTGCTGAACTCGACGGAGCCCATATGGCGAAAGGCTTCGGGAATTTCTGCCCACACGAACATGGTCGCTTTGGGGGGAGTCACGGGCCAGCCGGCGTCATTGAGGCCTTGGCACAGCACATCTCTGCGCCGCCGATAGCTATCGCAAATATCCCGCACACATTGCTGATCCCCCTCAAGTGCAGCGATAGCCGCCACCTGCACGGGGGTGAAAATACCGTAATCGAGGTACGATTTAATTCGCGCCAGCGCGGCGATCAACTGCGGATTGCCGCAGCAAAACCCCACCCGCCAGCCGGGCATGTTGTAGCTTTTGGAGAGAGTAAAAAACTCGACGGCAATCTCTCTCGCGCCCGGCACCTGCAGAATACTGGGCGCGGTATACCCATCAAAGACCAGGTCCGCATAGGCCAGATCATGCACCACCCAAATGCCATGCTGCTTCGCGATCTCTACGACCCGCTCAAAAAATGGCAGTTCAACGCAATGACCGGTCGGATTGGAGGGAAAGTTCAGCACCAACATCTTGGGCTTGGGGTAGGTATTGCGGATGGCTTGCTCGAGTTCATCGATAAACTCGGACTCGCTGCGCATGGGAACATGGCGTAAATCAGCGCCCGAAATCACAAATCCGTAAGGGTGGATGGGATAGCTGGGGTTAGGCACCAAAATCGCATCGCCCACACCGGTGGTAGCCAATGCCAGATGCGCGAGACCTTCCTTCGATCCCAACGTCACGATTGCTTCGCTATTGGGATCAAGCGTGATCCCGTAGCGATTCTGGTACCAGTTACAAATGGCCTTGCGCAATCGAGGAATGCCTTTTGACTGCGAGTAGCGGTGCGTATCGCCACGCTGCGCGGTTTCGCGCAATTTATCGACAATGTGCCGAGGCGTGGGCTGATCGGGATTACCCATCCCAAAATCGATAATGTCTTCGCCCCGGGCGCGCGCTTCCTGCTTCAACTCACCAATAATATTGAAGACGTAGGGCGGGAGTCGCTCAATGCGTTGAAAATGGGTGTCCACAGCAAGTCAGCTCTCTGGCGCGTGCGTTCAATCGAGACCCAACACCGCCGCCAAATCGGCGGCGGGGCGGTATCCCGGTATCATTTTTCCGGCGCTGGTAATAATCGCCGGGGTGCCAGACACACCCATTTGCTGTCCAATTTCATACTGGGCGGCGACGGGATTATCCGCACAATCATTAAGTGGCATCTCCACACCCGCCTTAAGCTCTGTCAGTGTGGTCTGCCGATCATCGGCACACCAGGCAGTCGCAAGTTTGGTCGCGCCGTCTGAGGGAATACCACCGCGCGGAAAGGCAAGATAACGGACTTCTATACCCATGTTGTTGAGTTGATTCACCTCACGATGCAACTTCTGACAGTAAAAGCAAGTAACGTCGGTGAAAACAGAGATGTAGTCTCGCGTCTCTCCTTTGGGCTTAAAGACCACCATGTCGTCGATCGAAATCGAAGCCAATTGCTCTGTTCGCGCCAAGGCACGGCTCTCTTCCGTCAGATTGGTGGCACCGAGGGCAGAGGTCTTGTGTAAATCACCGTTGAGAAAGAAGTAGGCGCCGTCTTCCGTTGCATAGATCATCGGGCCATTGGCAATCTGTACCTCGGAGATTCCCGGTGCGGGGCTGGGCTTGATCGATTCAATACCCACCGGCTGTCCAGCAAAAGCACTCAAGGAGGCCGTCAGCACATCGCGCGCGTCCTCCGCCAGCGCTGGCCCGGACAACACGCAAGAAGCAACCAGCGCACCTAGCAGCGTCGCAAGCCGCCGGGGAATAGTGTCGCCGGGCACTGACGCTAGGATCGGGTTCATCTTCCTGATTCCTCCCACACAATAACTTGCTGATTCAATATAACTGGCGGGCTTGCGGTAGTTTACGGGCCATTCCGGGCTCCCGATTCATTCGGCACCGCATAACTTTACCCGAATCAAGCAATACGGCTTGGCGCAGTGTCTGCGCGGCCAAGCCATCTAACACTCCCCTACCGATGCCACCTCGAGCCGATTGACTTACAACAGAGAGTGTAAAGGATGCCCAGACCCCTTGCGACTGATGCTGCGCGTCCCACTCACCGACTGTGCCGCACCCGTCTATGAGGTGCCGGATTGATTCAGGAGGACAGCTTTTCCTTGATTCTCGCGGCTTTACCGGAGAGCTCTCGCAGATAGTAGAGCTTGGCTTGTCTGACATCACCGCGGCGCTTGACCGTGATGCTGTCTACCAGCGGGCTGTAGGTCTGGAACGTTCGCTCAACGCCCACGCCGTGGGAAATCTTGCGCACCGTGAAGGCAGAATTAAGCCCGCGATTTCGCTTACCAATGCAAACCCCTTCGAAAGCCTGCAGACGCTCCCGGGTCCCTTCTTTGACGCGGACCTGAACCACCACCGTGTCACCGGGCGCAAACTCCGGCACTTCACGGGTCATCTGCTCGGCATCGAGCTCTGCGATTATCTTGTTGGTGCTCATTACACTCTCCTATCGCCGCGACAGGCGCGCGATCGATATCCTATTCGTTGTGTCTGTTAGGCCCGCTGCGCTCAACCCAACGAGCACAGGTACGTTTTTCGCTGCTTGGCGCACGCCAGCGGCGGGGCCGGAAACGGGCAGGGGCGCGATCATACCTGCTGATTTAACGCTTGTCTGCCCCCCTATTCCTGTAAAAGATCCCATTTATCCAGCAACGCCTGGTCCGCATCGGTCAATCCGTCGATTGTCAGCAGATCGGGGCGCCGATCCAGCGTCCTGCGCAGTGCCTGAGCCCGTCGCCACCCCGCAATTTCCCCGTGGTGACCGGTCAACAACACAGATGGGACAGCAAGCCCCTCATAAATCTCGGGCCGGGTGTAGTGAGGGCAATCCAACAAACCCTCGGAAAAGGAATCCTCGGCGGCAGACGCCTCATGGCCAAGGGCACCCGGCAGCCAACGAATCAACGTATCTATAAGAATCATGGCGGGCAATTCCCCGCCGCTGACGACGTAATCGCCCACAGAGACTTCGAGGTCGACATGGCGCGTCATGAATCGCTCATCAATACCCTCATATCGGCCGGCAATAACGACCAAAGCACCCTCGCCCGCCAGTGACCGCACCAACGTGGCGTCCAGCGGTTTTCCCTGCGGGCTCATCGCCACCACCTTGGCGTCTCCACCAATCGCTGCTCGCGCCTTCGCCAGAGCCGCGGCGAGAATAGGGGCCTGCATCACCATTCCCGGTCCGCCACCATAGGGTCGATCATCCACTGTACCGTGCCGGTCGGACGCCTCCTCGCGCGGGTCCTGAAGGTGCAACTGACAAAGACCGCTCCCGAATGCGCGCCCGGTCACGCCCCAATCGGTTATCGCAGAAAACATTTCGGGAAAAAGCGTGAGCACCGCAAGCCGTAATTGGGGGGTGATATCAGGCATCGACATACCAATTAACCTCTATCTTGCCGACCTGAAGATCCACCTCTCGGATAACACTATCCGGTATCCAGGGAATCAGGTGTTCTTTGTCGTCGATGCTTTTCTCGGCAGGCACCACCACCAACACATCATTTGCCCCGGTCTCCAGAAGGCGATCCACCGTGCCCAGCAAAACCCGGTTACCGTCCTCGTGGCACCACACTGCCAAACCCACCAGATCACGCCAATAAAACTCACCCGCATCGGGAGCGGGAAAGCCACTGGCCGGAATACGAATCTCGCACCCTCTCAGGGCTTCAGCCGCTGTTCGGTCGTCGATCGTGGAAAGTTTGGCAATGAGGCTTTTACCTTGATGACGCACGGCCTCAACCCTCGCCTCAAGGTCGGCGACGGGTTCCCTGCCAGTGGGCCAGGATAAGTAGAGTTGGGAAAGGCTTGTCAGCAGAGCGGTGTCTTCGAGTCTTGGTCGCAACTTGACCCACCCTTTGACACCGTAAACGCCAACCACGTCGGCCAGCGTTAGATAATCATCGATTGGGGGCGGAGGATCTTGCATCGGACCGCACTAAGCCGCCCCCGAAATCGGTCAGGCGGCAGTCGCTTGAGCGCCCGCCTGATACTCTTTCATCAGCTTTTGAACGCGGGGGGAAACCTGGGCGCCCTTGGCGACCCAACCTTCGACTTTTTCGACATCAATGCGCAGGCGCTCTTCCTGACCGCGCGCAACCGGATTAAAGAATCCCAATTGGTCGATAAAACGTCCATCACGCGCCTCGCGTCGGTCGGACACGGTAACGTGGTAGAAGGGACGCTTCTTGGAACCACCCCGAGATAACCGGATGACTACCATAATGCTATAACCTCAATTTATTGTGTGAACCCCTTACAGCCGGGGCACGCTGAGAAAAAGAGCGCGGAGGATACAGTAATCCGCTATAGCTGAAAAGGTGCAAAATCGGCGGGTTTTGACCCCCGCCCCGGGAGTTAACGTCGCGGAAACCCCGGCGGAAGCCCGCCGCCCGGGCCGCCGGTCATGCCGCCGAGACCACGCATCATGCGCTGCATGCCGCCGCCCTTCATTTTTTTCATCATTTTCTGCATTTGCTTGTGCTGCTTGAGCAGCCGGTTGAGATCCTGCACTGCCGTGCCCGAGCCCACCGTAATGCGGCGCTTGCGCGACCCCGAAATCAGATCCGGATTACGTCGTTCTTTGGGCGTCATGGAATCGATCATGGCCTCCATCCGGACAAATTGTTTGGTGTCTACATTCTGTGCCGCCTGAGCCATACCCGACATACCCGGCATTTTGTCCAGCATGGCGCTCATACCGCCCAGATTCTTCATTTGCTGGAGTTGCTCCCGAAAATCTTCCAGATCAAAGCGCCCGCCTTTTTGCACCTTCGCGGCCAGCTTCTTGGCTTTGTCGTGATCGACCTTGCGCTCGACCTCCTCGATGAGCGAGAGCATGTCGCCCATCCCCAGAATACGCGAGGCCAGCCGATCGGGGTGGAAAGGGTCAAGCGCATCGGTTTTTTCGCCAACGCCCAAAAACTTGATCGGGCGCTCGGTGATGGTTCGCACTGACAGCGCCGCACCGCCCCGGGTATCGGCGTCGACCTTAGTCAAGATAACGCCTGTCAACGGCAGCGTCTTACCAAAGGCCCTGGCGGTGTTGGCTGCGTCCTGACCCGTCATGGCATCGACGACAAACAGGGTTTCAATCGGTTTGACTTCTTCGTGCAATGTGGCGATCTCAGCCATCATCACCTCATCCACGGCGAGTCGACCGGCGGTATCGATCAGCACCACATCCGAGAAAGCCACTCGCGCGTTTGCAACGGCACGTCGCGCAATATCGACAGGCTTCTCAGAGGGGTCGCTCGGCTCAAAGCGCGCACCCACTTCCGCGGCCAAGGTTTCCAGCTGCGTAATAGCCGCAGGGCGATAAACGTCGGCGCTCACCACCGAAACGCTCTTTTTTTCTCGCTCAATCAAATAGCGTGCCAGCTTTGCCACGGAGGTGGTCTTTCCCGCGCCTTGCAATCCGGCCACCATAATCACAGCAGGCGGCTGGGTCGCCAGATTGAGCCCCTCACTCTCCCCTCCCAGCACGGTCTGCAATTCCGCCTGAACAACCTTCAAGAAGGATTGGCCCGGCGTCAGACTTTTGGCGACCTCGGCGCCGATAGCGCGATTCTTGACCCGGTCGGTGAAATCCTTGACGACCGGTAGCGCCACATCGGCCTCGAGCAAAGCCATCCGCACGTCGCGAAGCGTGTCGCGTATATTGTCTTCGGTAATTTTTGCCTTACCCGAGATAGCCTTAAGGCTAGTACTCAACCGGTCACTGAGTGATTCAAACATTGACGTGTTACCTTCGCGGGGATACCCAAGTTCATCTGGAACCGCGTAGTATAAGGATGCGATGAAAGATACCCAAATCCAGATGATTGCTGACTGCTGTTGCGAGGCTAGAGGTCGTGGGTAACGCTCCCAGTTTATTGACCGCAGGTCTGGCTGTTCTGGCTGCGCTGCTCTACCTGACTGCGGTCTGGCGGCAGGTGCTCAATCTTGAAGCGGGGGAGCAGCGGCAGCGACGCCAAATTGCGCTGATGGGGGTCGCGGCACTGGTCGCGCACGGCCTGGCTGCTTATTTACCGGCCCAGACGGGGGAATCGAGTCTGGGCTTCTATCGCGTGGCCTCCCTGATGTTCCTCAGCATGGGTGTCATCAGCTTGATAGCCCTTGTCATTAGGCCCCTGCATACCCTACTGATTGTGCTATTCCCCTTGGCAGCACTTTCCATCCTGGTGGCCACCTTCGCTCCGGACACCAGCCGACCGATGAGTGAGCTGCCCGCCGGCATTCTTTCCCATGTCTCGGCCTCTATCATCAGTTTTGCCGTGCTCGCCCTTGCCGTTCTGCAAGGTTTGCTGGTCACAGTGCAATCCAAACAGCTGAGACAACACCGCAGTCAGGGCGTTATCCGGAAACTACCGCCGCTTGAGGCGGCTTCAGCCCTATTTTTTGAATTATCCGGGGCCGGATTTCTGATACTGACCGTTGCAATTGGCACGGGCGTGGTCTTTGTTGAAGACTTGTTTGGCCAGCATCTGGTGCACAAAACCGTGCTCACCATTCTCGCATGGTGCCTCTACGCCATTCTGCTGGCGCAATATTTTCGCCGGGGCTGGCGGGTGCAATCTGCAATTACCATTAACCTCATTGCCTTTGCCCTACTATTTTTGGGCTTTTTTGGCTCCAAGCTGGTCCTAGAACTGCTGTTACCCCTCAGTCAATAACCCAAACCACCACTTTTTGCGTGGTTAAAAGAGTCTTGTGCGTGCCCCCGTTTTTCTCCACCATTTCAGTCTGGCATCGATAGAGGTATGAACCTCCCTTGAACGAGACATCGCTGGGCCTGCTCTTTGCGGCGCTGGCGCTTTTAATACTGACCTCCGCCTTCTTCTCAAGTTCAGAGACGAGCATGATGTCCCTGAACCGTTATCGCTTGAAGCACCTGAAGGGCACGGGTCATCGCGGCGCCCGGCGCGCCATCTCTTTACTGCAAAGACCCGACCGACTCATCGGGCTGATTCTCATTGGCAACAACCTGGTGAATATTCTTGCCTCGGCCATCGCCACGGTCATTGCCATTCGGCTTTTCGGAGACGCCGGCATTGCCATCGCTACGCTCGTGCTGACGTTAGTCATTCTGATTTTCGCCGAGATCACTCCCAAGACGATTGCCGCGCTGCATCCCGAGGGTGTCGCTTTTCCCGCCAGCCTCATTCTGGTTCCGCTGCTGAAATTGCTGATGCCACTGGTCCTGTCCATTAACTGGTTGACCAACGGCATCCTCAAGTTGATGGGTTTTTCTCCGGATCAGACCGGAGATGATGCGGTGTCTCAGGAAGAATTGCGCACAATCGTGACGGAATCCGCCTCGATGATCCCGAGTCGTCACCGCAGAATGCTCATAAATATTCTTGATCTCGAGCAAATGACGGTGAATGACATCATGGCGCCGCGCAATGAGATTTACGGGATCGATATCGAGGCGCCAGACGAAGCCATTATGCGGCAACTTAGGGGCAGCGAGCATACCCGCCTGCCCATCTACCGCGACGATATCAATCAAATAGAAGGCGTGTTTCATATGCGCAATCTGAGTCAGGTGCTCGACGGCGGGCGCCTGAGTCGGTCGAGATTGTTGGCCGCCGCCGACACACCTTACTTTATTCCTGAAAATACGCCCCTCAACACCCAACTACTGCATTTTCAGCGACAAAAGAAACGTCTGGGAATGGTGGTCGACGAGTACGGCGATATATTGGGCCTGGTAGCGCTGGAGGATATTCTTGAAGAAATCGTGGGAGAATTTACCTCCAATCTGGTGGAGCAAAACGAGGAAATCACGCGCCACCCCGACGGCAGCACCACCTGTTCTGGGACTGTCAGTATTCGTGATCTGAACCGTCAACGTCGCTGGGATCTACCGACAGATGGCCCCAAGACCGTCAGTGGTCTGGCTCTCGAGGCGCTGGAAGCCTTTCCCAGCGCCCAAGCCTCGGTGCGGATAGAGGGATATCAGCTGGAGATCGAAGAAATTGCCAAAACCCACATCAGTCGACTGCGCATAACGCCACTCAAAGTGGTCGCACCCGCCACGGAAAACCCGGCGGGCGTCTGAATGTTGGCAGATAACTAGACAGCGGCCCGCCTCTCCGCGACGCTGACCAAAATCTCCCGCTTGCGTTCGTCACTGGCGGAAAACCACTCGATGATTTCGTTGGCGGTGCGATAACAACCAATGCACAGGTCTTTGTCATCTAACGCACAGACCTCGACGCAGGGCGACTTAACGCCAGCTGAACCGTGGCTCATGCGGCATCACCCTCTGACTGTTGCGCGTAGAATTCGGCCGAAAAGTTATCGAGCTCTCCTTCCTCAATCGCCTGCCGAATCGCCGCCATATGGCGCTGATAAAAGCGGAGGTTATGCATGGTGGCCAACTGGGACCCCAATATTTCGTTGCACTTGTCCAAATGCGCCAAATATCCCCGACTAAAATGCTGGCAGGTATAGCAGTCGCAGGTGGGGTCCAGTGGTTCGGTACTGGTTTTGTGTCGCGCGTTGCGTAGCTTGATCACGCCCGCACTTGTGAATAGATGTCCGTTGCGGGCATTGCGTGTGGGCATTACGCAGTCAAACATATCGACCCCGCGGCGCACCCCCTCCAACAGATCTGCCGGTGTACCCACCCCCATCAGATACCGCGGCGCCTCGGCCGGCAATTGGGAAGCAAGGCCATCCAGTACCTTCATCATCTCGGACTTGGGTTCACCGACAGACAAGCCGCCGATGGCATAACCGTCAAAGCCTATCTCCACCAAAGCATCAAGCGACTGCTTACGGAGCTCCGGATACATTCCACCCTGAACAATGCCGAATAGTGCAGCAGGGTTGTCGCCATGCGCCGCTTTACTGCGGGCAGCCCAGCGCAGTGACAACTGCATGGAGCGCTCCGCCTCTGCCTCGGTCGCCGGATACGGCGTGCACTCGTCAAATATCATCACAATGTCACTACCCAAGTCGCGCTGAATGCGCATCGAGGTCTCGGGATCAAGAAAGACCCTGTCACCATTCACCGGTGACCTGAAGGCTACTCCGGCCTCCGTCACCTTGCGGAGTTCATCGAGGCTAAACACCTGAAAGCCACCGGAATCAGTCAGTATGGGTCCCGACCAACCCATGAAATCGTGCAAATCACCGTGGGCTTTAATCACCTCGGTGCCCGGTCGTAGCCAGAGGTGAAAGGTATTCCCCAGAATAATCTCTGCGCCGATCTCCCGGATATCTCTCGGCAGCATACCTTTGACCGTGCCATAGGTGCCGACGGGCATAAACGCGGGAGTCTGAATATGCCCTCGCGGTAACTCAATCTCGCCCCGCCGCGCCAGACCGTCGCGCTGTGACACGGTGAATCTCACGACTGTGCCTCGCTTTTGGTCAAGAACATGGCGTCACCATAACTGAAAAACCGATAGCGATTTTCGATAGCCGATGCATAGGCCCTGCGAATCGTCTCAACACCGGCAAAAGCCGAAACCAACATTAACAGGGTGGACTCGGGCAAATGAAAATTGGTGATCATGGCGTCGACTATGTGGAAGCGGCAGCCTGGGTATAAAAAGATATCTGTGTCTCCTTGGAACGGCGTCAGTAACCCTTCTGCGTTTTGCCGCGCCGCACTCTCCAAAGAGCGTACTGCGGTCGTGCCCACCGCAATAACGCGCCCGCCTCTCTCCCGGCAGGCATTAACCGCGTCACAGCACCCTTGATCGACCTCCACATATTCCTTGTGCATCACGTGGTCTTTAATGTCTTCGACCCGCACCGGCTGAAACGTCCCGGCACCCACATGCAGGGTTACTTCCGTTCGCCGTATCCCCACCGCCTCAAGCGCATCAAGTAACGGTCGATCAAAGTGCAGGCCCGCGGTTGGCGCTGCCACCGCGCCCTCACGTCGGGCGTAAACCGTTTGATAGCGATCGCGATCTTCCTGCGTATCCTGTCTATCAATATAAGGGGGCAACGGCATATGACCAAAGCGGCGCATCATCTCTTTCAGCGACCCTGATTCGGGAGAGAGCGCATATAAGGCGCCTTCTCGACCCGTGACCCGCAGCGTTAACTCGGAGACATCGCTGTCGTCATCCGGGGTAACCAGCAGCAAGGCACCCGCCTTGGGGCTTTTACTGGCCCTGACATGCGCCAAAGCTGAGCCATCACCGAGGAGTCGCTCAAACAGTATCTCGACCTTGCCACCGGTTTGCTTTTGAGCAAACAGGCGGGCCGGCAGGACCCGGGTATTGTTAAACACCAGAAGATCCTGTGGCGACAGCAGAGAAGGCAACTCCCTGAACGCGCGGTGAGCGATTACATTGAGACCGGCGTTGACCTCCAGCAACCGCGAGGCAGACCGCTCCGAGAGAGGCGCTTGAGCAATCAGCTCCGCCGGCAGTTCAAAAGCAAAATCGGCTCGTTTCATCGATTACAGAATTGAAAAAGGTTCACACCGGTTGGCGTAAACAACAGCGCAACCCGCCTCATAAAAAAGCCGGCACAAGCCGGCTTCTCGCATGCCTGGGACCATCGCCAGACCTTACTTATCCTCTTCCTCATCGTCAGTCGGAGTGTCCTCAGCCTCGGGCTCGGGATCTGCTTCTGGCTTAGGCTCAGACTCCGCTTCTGGCTCAGGGGCCGCCTCGGGCTCAGGCTCGGTTTGTTCCCCTTCAGCTTCGGCCGCCGCTGGCTCTGCAGCGGGCTCATCCTGCGTCTCTTGCGCTTCTGCATCGTCGGGCTCAGCGCCCGCATCCGTCTCACTCTCTTCGGGCTCCGCTGTGGGCTCGGGCTTGGGATCAGGAATGGCGACGGTAATCAGCTCTTCAGCTAAAAGGATGCGAACCTTTTCTTCACCGTTCACGGGCTTGCCATTGGCATCTTGCACGGCGTACCGATCGTCGCCACGAACGTAGATCTTGTAATCAGGGGTCTTCTTGATGAGCTTCATTGCCATATCTTTTCTCCCTAAAGATACTCAGATTCACCGGACCGACCGGATGTGGCTCGGCTGAATCGCGCGGAATTATACAGCAAGGCTCTAAAAATCCCAGCCTCCCATTGCCGGCCTAGCCGGAATTGGTATACTCCGCGACCTTGTCTATATGCCGGAGTGGTGGAATTGGTAGACACGACGGATTCAAAATCCGTTGCCCTTAAAAGCGTGCCGGTTCAAGTCCGGCCTCCGGTACCATGCTCTTGAATTAGCGTCT
>DFQW01000096.1 GCA_002377985.1 Halieaceae bacterium UBA3479
TGCGGGCGTCGTCGCCAAGATCCTCGACTAAGCGAGACTGTTACCCAGAAAGCCCGCCTCGTGCGGGCTTTTTTGTGTCGATACAACCTTATCTCTTCCGGCCCAAGGGCCGTTGCCTATTCGATTCAAACACAAGGCTTGGGCGGGTGGGCCAGACCAACGCGTGCCGCGCCCGCGAAGAGACTTGCTCTCCCACAGGCAAAAGTTATGCTAGTCGTGTTGATTCGCAAGCCGGGAGTTCAAGATGATTGAATTTTCACTGAATGGTGAAGTTGCTTCTAGCCAGAGTGACGGCGATACGCCACTGCTGTGGGTGTTGCGCGAGGAGTTGCAGTTAACCGGTACCAAGTTCGGTTGCGGCATTGCCCAGTGTGGTGCCTGCACGGTGCACTTGGATGGTAGCCCTGCCCGGGCTTGCGTGACGCCTGTGCAAGCGGTGGCGGGACGCAATGTGACAACGATCGAAGGTTTGGCCACACCCGTGGGCGACGCGCTGAAGGCTGCGTGGCAAGCCGAGCAGGTGCCCCAGTGCGGTTACTGTCAGTCAGGGCAGATCATGCAGGCCGCCACCTTGCTCGAGGAAAACCCCAGTCCCAATGAAGAACAGATTGTTAGCCATATGAACGGCCATTTGTGTCGCTGCATGGCGTATCCGCGCATTAAGCGTGCCATTGTGATGGCCGCGCAGATGCAGGGAGGTAGCGATGTCTGATTCAGCATTTTCTCTCAGCCGGCGCCGCTTCGTGGCAGGGGCTGCCGGTTCGTCGCTGGTGATGGGGCTGGGTGCCCTGCTGCCCGGATGCGGTGCCGATCAGGTCGCCTCGGATTTAGCGGAGGCCGGCGCAAGTACGGCCTTTTCTCCCGTGATCTGGTTTGAAATTGACGCCCAAGGGGGGGTGTTAATCAATATCGTTCGTGCCGAGATGGGTCAGCATGTGGGTACCGCCTTGGCTCAGATCATCGCGGATGAGTTGGGCGCCAACTGGGGCGATGTCCGCATTACCCATGTCGATACCGACCCCAAGTGGGGTTACATGGTGACGGGCGGATCCTGGTCTGTGCATACCTCGTTCACTCAGCTGTCCCAAGCCGGTGCGGCGGGCCGCACCATCCTCGCCGAAGCAGGAGCGGCGTTGTTGGGAGCAGATGTCTCCCAATGCCATGTTGAGGGTGGCAGGGTGTTTGCGGGTGCGACCAGCCTTTCTTTTGCAGAGATTATCGCTGCGGGCAACATTCAGCGTAGCTTCTCGCAAGCCGAGCTAGATGCGATGCCGGTCAAGGCGCCGGCAGAACGCCGCATTATTGGTCGAGACGTGGCTGCGCTGGATATTCCCGCCAAAGCTGATGGCAGTGCGCGCTACGGACTGGACGCATCGCTGCCGGGCATGGTGTACGGTATCCCGCTGGTGCCGCCCACCCGTTACGGCTCAGTGGTTGTTTCGGTCGACGACTCACAGGCCAAGGCTCTGCCCGGCTATGTTGATGCTGTGCAGGTACGGGACCCAACCGCTACGATCCAGGGATGGGTTGTGGTCGTCGCCGAGCAGTTACCCATCGCAATGCAGGCCGCGCGGCTCGTGAATGTCACTTGGGAGGCCGGCCCCACGGCCGAGGTCGATGAGGCGGCGCTATTGGCGGAGGGCCTGCGCCTCGCCAATGATCCCACCGCGGGCACGCTGGTAGTGGACGAGGGCGATGTCGCGGTCGCCCGAGAAGCCGCCGCCAATACGTTGCAGGCAACCTATCGTACCGGCACCGCGCTACACTTTACGTTAGAGCCGCAGAATGCCCTGGTCGATTTTGACGCCGACGGTAAATGCCATATTTACGCCGGGAACCAGTGGCAATCGTTGATATTGCCCGTGTTGTCGCAAGCCCTCGACTTGCCTGAGCCGGATATCGTTATTCATCAGCATTACCTCGGTGGTGGTTATGGGCGGCGTCTGTTTGGCGATCAGATGATCCCCGCCGCCCTTTGTGCGCGGGCGGTGGGTCGACCGTTGAAGCTGATCTTCGATCGAGAAACCGACAGCCGATTTGATTGCGTCCGCTCGCCTTCAGTCTGCACCTTCACTGCGAGTATCGATACGGCCGGTCGGTTGTCGGGTGTTGATCATGCGGTGGTCGCAGGCTGGCCAACGCTGGCAATGGCGCCCGGATTTCTCGCCGATGGGGTTGGGGGTATTGGCAAGTTCGACACGTTCTCGGTGAGTGGGGCAGATCATTGGTACACCCTGCCCAACCATCGTGTCAGAGCGGTTAATAACAGTCTGGCACAGACCACTTTCTTGCCGGGATGGCTCAGAGCGGTAGGTCCTGGCTGGGTGGGCTGGGGTGTGGAGTCGTTCCTTGATGAGATCGCCTACGCGCTGCAACTTGATCCTTTGGCCTATCGTCTCTCGCTGCTGGATGGAAAGGGCAAGAACGCTGGGGGTGAAGGCAGCACGGTGGGGGGCGCCGCGCGCTTACGCACGGTGCTCGAGGATGTGGCGAAACGCAGTGAGTGGGGACGCGCAATGCCGGCCAATGAGGCGCTGGGCATCGCTGTGGGCCATGGCCAAGAGCGAGGCATGCCCACCTGGGTGGCCTGCGTTGCCCATGTTGCCGTGTCCGCCGACCAACAGCGTGTCACTGTACGCAAATTGTGGCAAAGCATTGATGTGGGCACTGTAGTGAATCCCTCAGGCGCCATGGCGCAGGCCGAGGGTGCTGCCCTGTGGGGCCTGAGTCTGGCATTGCACGAGGGTGCGGAGTTTGCGGACGGTCAGGTGCGACAGAGGAATCTGGATACTTACACGCCGCTGCGGATGGCCGACGTGCCTGAACTGGATATTGCTTTTATCGACAGCGACGCCTTCCCCAGTGGGCTGGGAGAACCCCCCCTGATTCCGGTGGCTCCCGCAATAGGCAATGCGATTTTTGCCGCGACAGGTATACGGGTTCGGGACCTGCCCATACGGCTGACTTGAGCGCTGATATCGCCCGCCGCACGCTGTTGGCGTCGGTTAGGGTTGCTCGGGAGGGTTGATATGTGAAACGGCTTTGGCGAGCAATGTGGTGAAGGTAGCAGCGTCATTGGCATCGAGGCCCGAGGTCATGGACAGCGAGGCCTCCGTGACTGCCGCCACAATCTCCTGCCGCAGGGCGTTGCCCGCGGATGTCAGAGAAACGACGACCACCCGTTTATCGTCAGGGTGAGGTTCCCGGCGAATGAGTCCCTGATCCTCGAGGCGCGTCAGGGCCCGTGTGGCGGCGCCTTTGTCGTCGCCAAGACGGTCTGCAATGGCCTGTTGCGAGCGACGATCCTCGATATAAAGGGCATAGAGATATTTGTAGGTGCCATGGCTCAGCCCATGCAGTGCCAGCGCTTTGTCGAGCGTCTGAAGCACATGGCGCCTGAGCAAAAAAAGGTGCCGCACCGCGTTGTCGAGTATGTCTGTCATAAGGCCTCGCTCATCGCTGCCCGGGCGACAGTTTTTTCGGGAGGAATCCTGCCAGCAACGCCAGAGAGAGCAAAATGCCAGCACCCACAATGTAGACGTCCTGTTGGGCCATAGTTCGAGCTTGCTGGTTGATCAGTAATTCCAGTAGCTCCAGCTCCCCCCCCGTGCCTGCCGGGCTCACCCTGTCCGAGGCGGCGAGCATGTCTCGATATTGAGCCACAGAAACACGCTCCACCAAATCTGCACGGTGAACGATCGCGCGTTCATCCCACAGCGTGATGCCCAATGCCGTTGCGAGGCTTGATGACAGCATTCTGACAAAGTTTGACAAACCGGTGGCCGAGGCCATTTTTTCGGGAGGCACGCCACTCAGGGTAATCATCTGCAGCGGAACCCATAGGAAAGGCATGGCAAAACCGACAAAAAACCGAATGGTAGTGAGGTACTGAGACGATACCTGAATCGTCATTAAGCCATGAGCCATGATGACGCAGGCCATTGCCACGACGCCGATCACCACCGTCCAGCGGAGATTTTGTTTGCGTAATTTGTCCCCAATCAGTCCCATGGACAGGAGGGGAAATAAACTGGTGGTGGCCATCACCCAGCCGGCTGCCCCCGGTGTGTAGCCCAATACGGTTTGCATCCACAGAGGGTAAATGACCGCTACGACAATAAAGACGCCGTAAAACATCCCGGTCATGATTGCCCCGAGGCTGAAATTCCGATCGCGGAACAGGCTGAGGTCAACGATCGGGTGCGCTTGGTCTCGCTCCCAGATCAGAAAAAAGAGGATCGCGCAGAGGCCCACGGCAAACAGGGTACGCACGACCGGGGATGCGAGCCAATCGAGCTCGTGGCCGCGATCGAGGGCAAGCTGGATACAGATAACGCCCACAACCATGGTGGTTAGCCCAACCCCGTCTACAGGTTGCTTTGCAGTGGGCGTCTCTCGATCCTTGAGAAAGCTGTAGCTAACACCAACACAGATCGCGCCCACCGGCACATTAATGTAAAAAATCCAGGGCCAGCCGAGATTGTCAGTAATAAACCCGCCCAATACGGGCCCCATAACGGGCGCAACCGCAGCGGAGAGCCCCCAGATTCCCAGCGCCATGCCGTGTTTTTCGGGCGGATAAATCCTCAACAGGAGGGATTGTGAAAAAGGGAGCAAAACGCCGCCTGATAAACCCTGCAGCGCCCGGTAAATGAGCATCTCGTTGAAACCGGTGGCGGAGGCGCACAGCCAGGAACAGAATGTGAAGAGCGTAACCGCCCAGATAAACGCGCGCACCTGACCAAACTGCTGCGCGAGCCACCCCGCCAGCGGGAGTGAGACCGCGAGACAGACGCTGTAGATGGTGAGGACCCAGCTCCCCTGAGAGGGTGTGGCGGAGAGGGACCCCGAGATTGCGGGCAATGCCACTACGGCGATGGTGCTGTCCAGCGTGTTCATGAAGGCGGCGAGTGACACCCCCACAGTGACAAGCGCCAGAACGGCGCCGGTAAACGGCTGCACAGTGGGTTTGGCCACTTCTGGCATCAGTTCCAGCGGCTCGCTCTAAAGGGCGCGAGTACCTCTGCAATGATTGCTTCTGCGCCTGAATTGAGGTCTTCAAATACGGCGTCTTGGGAGACAGGACCGAGATTAGATACCGATTGTAGCGAGGGCGCAGAGCGGTCATGGGTGTCGACCGTGACGGTCATGGAGGCGCCAATGGGGAGTTGTTCTGCGGGTACCTGGCCCGGCTCGAAGTCGATGCGCACTGGCACGCGTTGCACGATCTTGATCCAGTTACCGGTCGCATTCTGCGGCGGTAGGACGGAAAACGTGGCGCCTGTCCCGGCTCCGATGTGAGTGATACGGCCGCGCAGCGGCACGTCATCTCCGTGGAGATCGGCGATGGCGCTAACGGGTTGCCCGGGTCGCAGGTGGCGAAGCTGATTCTCCTTGAAG
>DFQW01000025.1 GCA_002377985.1 Halieaceae bacterium UBA3479
GGGCCCACCATTTACCTATTGGAATATGCTCGGACAGGGCAATGAGCTGATAGGGTATGCGAGTGACGATCGCTAGAAGAACATTGTTATTTGCAAGCAGCACCGCAGCGGCTCTGGCCGCTTTGGTCGGTTGTAATTTTGTCCGCGACCAAAAGGTCAGACACATCCTCCCATCTGTGACCGATACAGAAATATGGATAACAGTTTCGCTAGCTTTTCCCGCTAGTGAACTCTCGATCCTCGCTGACGGCGCGCCTTATCACGGCCGTCAAGTGGACAGCGCTGGACGGCACTGGTCATTTCACATCGACGGGTTGGCATCGTCAACGACCTATCAGCTGCAACTAATAGAGGCAATGCAGCCCGTAGGTGAAGCATGGCCTCTTAAAACGTTTCCGGCGCCCCGCGCTGAAGTCAAGTCAATGCGGCTGGGAGCGTTCACTTGCGCTGGCGGTGGCGACGGGTTTGGGTTCAATGGCTTGGAATATTTTAAGCCTCACTCGTTCCGACACCGATTATTCGATGAGCTGCTGGGGCAATCACCTGATGCAGTAATTGCTATCGGAGACCATATTTATTGGGATCTTCGGGGTGGCGATGTCCCTCCTCTCGGTCAGCGACGATCCGCAATTATTCGATGGATCATTGGCGCCTATTTAAAATACAAATACGGCGCGTTTGATCGCACCTTGCCTCTCATCGGCTCTGAGAACGAAGCAGTGCTTAAGCGCATTGCCGACGAGCAAATTGCAGATTTGTACGGCACGAGGTTCAAGTCGACACCGATATTTTTTGTCGCTGATGACCATGATTACTTTGAAAATGATGATGCAGAAGCCGACTTGGTCACGTTCCCAGCAGATGAATTTAGCAGAGCCGCTCACCAAGCCGTGGCTGACCTTTATTACCCGCCGCTTACTCACCCACCGTCACCCGAACTGAATCGATCCTTCGGCATAGTGAGATACGGGTCGCTTTTTGAGGCGCCCCTGATCGATTGTGCTGGCTTTATGACGCTGGCCGGAGAGGATGCAGTCTTATTCTCGCCCACAATCGAGCGGTGGCTCACGGAGCGGATTGAGACATCAGATGCGAGCCACTTTGTCATGGTGCCATCGCATCCAATGGGCTGGACAGCGGGCAAGTGGCGCGAGTGGTACCCGGATGTGGTAGCGCCCGAGGGATTCGAAGGTACAGTGGCTAATCGTTTGAACTTATACGGTGATACAAAAGGCGTTTTGACCGCGAGAGCCAACAAATATCTGTGGCAAATGGGGTGGTGGCTACAACATCAACGTGTGTTAAAGGCACTGGCCAAACGAACCGGGTCGCGGTTCATGTTGTCAGGTGACATTCATGCGCAAGGCGCAGTCGAAATTATTCGCAGCGGGGACTTCGACCTGGCCGCTAACGCCATCACGTCAGTTTTGACAGGACCGGTGAGCACCTCGAGTGCAACTTGGCCATCCTTTGCCAGAGGCATCGCCGCCAGGCAGCCCGAGTGGCTGCAGGCGGTGACATTGTCAGAAACGAATGAAGTCAATGGATTTACCGTGGTTTCGTTGAAAGAGGATTCGGCGATCGTCCAGCTAAATAATTGCGGAGGTAATGATGCGCAGGGGGATGATGGCAGTATTAGAGACATTGAGACGTTCCCTGTACCGTAGCAGTTAGCTGTGCAAATGATTGTAGGCTAGCAGCGGAATGACCCCTTAATATCAGGTCGTTTTGAAAAATTTTCTTTTGTGCTCAAAGATGCGCAGCGCTTTTGTTGATGATCACTAAGGCTCGCAACCTCATCTGGACTCACGATACGCGAACAGCGGCAACTTGGGCTCAATGGCGAGGGTAATCAGTTGCGACCAACCCAACGGTTGAGCAAACTTGCTGACTGAATCAATCATGGAGAGATATACATCATGCCAAGAGTCAATCTAAGCCAGAGTTCATCCATTGTTACGGGAGGCGCCTCCGGTATTGGTGAAGCGACCGCACGCCAGCTGGCAGAGGCTGGCTCTAAAGTGGTGATTGCCGATCTTAACGAAGAACGCGGGCAGCAGGTCGCCGCTGAGATCGGTGGTGTGTTCGTCAAGTGTGATGTCACCAAGACCGAAGACGCTGATGCCGTGGTTGCCGCTGCCTGCGCGCTCGGGCCACTGCGGGTTTGCGTGAATTCGGCTGGCCTCGGTCTGCCTGCGCGCACCATCGATCGCAACAATGAACCCATGGATATCAAGGGTTTTGATTTTGTCATTCAGGTCAATCTCGTGGGCACGTTTAACATGCTGAGCCGCGCGGCGGCGGCTATGGCAAAGACCGAACCCATGGATGCAGACGGTGCTCGTGGCGCGATCGTCAACATGGCCTCCTGTGCCGCCTTCGACGGCCAGATTGGCCAAGCGGCTTATTCAGCCTCTAAAGGCGGTGTCGTCGGAATGACCTTGCCGATTGCCCGTGATTTGAGTTCTGTCGGTATTCGCGTCAACACGGTAGCACCCGGCTTGATCGATACACCGATCTACGGCCAGGGCGAGCCGGCAGAAGCGTTTAAAGCCAAGCTTGGTGCGTCGGTACTGTTCCCCAAGCG
>DFQW01000124.1:0-2617 GCA_002377985.1 Halieaceae bacterium UBA3479
CTTCATGGAGAGTCTCGGCATACTCGAAGGCTTTGACGTCTGTTTGGAGATGTCCGGTTCTCCCACGGCGTTTCGTGACGTGCTCGGCAAAATGATTAATGGCGGCAGTATCGCCATGCTGGGCTTGATGCCGGACGACACCGGTATTTCGTGGACCGATGTCGTGTTCAAAGGCCTCAACATCAAGGGCATTTATGGCCGCGAGATGTACGAGACCTGGTACAAAATGGTGATGATGGTGCAGAGCGGCTTACCCATCGAGCGGGTGATTACTCACCGGTTCCACTACACCGAGTTTCAGCAGGGTTTTGACATTATGCGTTCTGGTCAGTCGGGCAAAGTCATCCTCGACTGGAGGGACTGATATGAGTTACCGCCTGGCCAAGCAGAGTTATGTCGACGAGATAACGGAGATCAAGGCCGCCGGTTTATGGAAGACCGAGCGCGTAATTGCCTCCGAGCAGAAGAATGACATTACCCTTGAGGACGGCGCCAACGTCGTCAACATGTGCGCGAACAATTATCTCGGGTTGGCCAACAATGCCGAGGTGATGCAGGCTGCCAGCGACAGTTTGCAGGAATGGGGCTTTGGCGCCGCGTCGGTGCGCTTCATTTGCGGGACCCAGGGGATTCACAAAACGCTGGAGCAGCGCGTCAGTCACTTTCTTGGTATGGAAGACACGATCCTTTACGCCGCCTGTTTTGACGCGAATACCGGACTATTCGAGACGATTCTCGGGTCAGATGACGCAGTGATTTCGGATGAGCTTAACCACGCCTCAATCATTGACGGAGTGCGGCTCTGTAAAGCCGCACGCTACCGTTACAAGAACAACGACATGGGAGATCTTGCCGCCAAGTTGCAGGAGGCGCGCGACGCCGGCGCGCGGCGGATATTGATTACCACCGATGGTGTCTTCTCAATGGACGGCACCATTGCGCAGTTGGATGCCATTTGTGACCTCGCCGACGAGTATGGTGCGATGGTCCATCACGATGATTGCCACGCGACGGGCTTCATGGGTGATCAGGGTCGGGGCGTGCACGAGTATCGCGGGGTCATGGATCGCGTAGACATTATCACCGGCACCTTTGGCAAAGCCCTCGGCGGCGGCTCCGGCGGCTTCACTGCCGGGCGGCAGGAAATCATCGATATTCTACGTCAGCGCTCTCGCCCCTATTTGTTTTCCAATACCTTGGCGCCGGCCATTTGCGCGGCGTCTCTGAAGGTGCTCGACATGCTTGAGGCGTCGACCGCGCTGCGCGACCGGCTCCATGACAATACCCGATACTTTCGCGAGCAAATGCAGGCTCATGGGTTTGCAGTGCCCGAGGGGGATCATCCCATTGTGCCCGTGATGTTGGGCGACGCGGTGGTAGCGCAGAAGATGTCAGAGAGGCTGCTGGAGCTGGGGATTTACGCCATCGGCTTTTTTTACCCCGTTGTACCACAGGGTAAAGCGCGCATTCGGGTGCAGATATCGGCAGGGCACACCCGCGAAGATCTCGACAAAGCAGTAACGGCTTTTAGTCAGGCGTATAAAGAGCTGGCCCTGTAGCGCGCTATCGGGTGGAAAGCGGCGCTAGTTCAATACGTTGTATCCTCGGCCGCGCATGCAATTTTTGACGATCTGATCCTTCTGCGCGGTGGCATTGGCACTCGCCTCGCGCCGCTCACGGCTGTTCCGTCCGGCAGCCACAATTACCCCGGCCCCGGCGCCCTTTTTAGCGGCTTTTGAGCCTGACCCGCCACTGATTGCACCGGCGGCAGCGCCCACCGCGGCGCCTTTCACCGCAGTACCCGCAACGCTCTCGCGTTGGGGTGCATCCGGCTGATTTTGCACGGCCAACCCCTCACATTGCTGCAGGTCTGTTTGATATTGGGTGTAGTCGGCTACCTGCGACATATCGACGACCACATTGGCGAAGGCACTGCCGGCGGCTGCGCACATCAAAAGCACCACGGGCAATCTGATTTTCGTCAACATGGGGGCCTCCTGTCAGCCACAATTACATCGCTCAATCAGAATTGTAGACGGTTTTGCCCGGGGATCGACCTGGGCGCGGGCATCAATATGTGACACAAAAGCTCGCATTCCGTGGTGTGTCGCGGGTATTGCACCATGGCGTGCTGGCTCGCATCATTGTCGCTGTAACGCGAGGCAGAATCATGACAAACAACGCTTCACATGAGCCCGAAAGCGAGCGATCCAAATGGCGTGGCCGCGTAGCGGTGCTGGTATTGGTTGCCGGCGGGTTGGTGCTACTGATACCCACCTTCGCGATTTTTTTGGCGGGCGGCGATTGAAAAAGCCGGCACCCGAGGGCATCGCCGTGCCAGCCACCCCCCATGTCAGTTTGTACGGGCTCTACTCAATCGCAATGATCGCTCCAGCCTTCTCATGCCACCGGAGACAACTAGGGCTGTGACCAAACGGTTTGCGCCCGCGACTGACCGTAACAGAGCTCCGCTGCTGGCGGTGCTAAAGACCCAGCTCCCGGGCGCGGGCACCGTGCTCGAAGTTGCCGCGGGGACCGGGCAGCACGCGGTCTATTTCGCACCTGCGCTGGCCCCCAGGCTGTGGCTACCCACCGACCAGTCGAGCGCCAATGTCGC
>DFQW01000124.1:3024-8553 GCA_002377985.1 Halieaceae bacterium UBA3479
GCGGTGGTGAATATCAATATGATTCATATTGCACCATGGGAGTGTTGCGCGGCGCTTTTTCGGGGTGCCGCGAGACTCCTTGCCGCGGGTGGCGTTGTTTTACTTTACGGGCCGTTTAAGCAGAAGAATGTGCGCACAGCACCTTCAAACGAAGCGTTTGATCAGCAACTGAAGGCGCAGGATCCGCGGTGGGGCATCCGGGAACTGGAGGCCGTGATGGCGGTAGCAACCGAAGCGGGGTTCGAGTGCCACGAGGCCATTTCCATGCCCGCCAATAATCTCTCAGTCGTTTTTCATCGCGCCGAAGGCGTCCCCGAGTGGTAGCACCGAAAGCGCGCCGGAGTGCTGGTGCCTGATCATCAAAAACGGCGCGTGTAGGCTTAAATCGTGACTCAGCAAGATGCGGATCCCCCAAGTGAGAGTGGGCTGGAGAGTCAGGTGTTGGGATATGATCGGGCGACGGTGCTGGTGGGTGATATGTCGAGGTATGAGATGAGAAGAAAACGCGTATGGTGATTGTGGTGGCAGCGTTGGAATTTGCGAGCGAGCAGGACCGGAATCACGCTGTCGCGCTGACTGCAGATGTGCAGCGCTTGACCAGAGAAGATGAGGCCGGCTGCCTGGATTACTGCTTTGCGCCAGATCCGGCCGTAGCGACGCGTATACAGGTCTATGAGCGATGGGAGACAAGTGAGAGCCTGGCGGCGCACTTTGACCACCCCTATTACGAGCGCATGGCGGGTCTTTTGCGGGGAGTCGGCATGGTCAGTAGCACAAATCAGGCTTATTTAATCGAGCGTGGAGAAGGGGTTTATATCGATGCCGGAGAGAAAAAGAAGGCGTTTTTTGTCGACTCCGCCTAGGCCCTGGGAGCATGTTATACAGGTCTATGAGCGATGCGAGCCCCGCCCGTGAATTCAGCGATACGCGATATTCGCTATGTGTTTTTTATGGCCATTCTCGGCATCCTGCTTTTCTCGGTGATGGATGCGGTGATGAAAGCGCAGGCGCTGGCGCTGGGTGCGTTCAATGCCATGTTCTGGCGTATGGCGATGGGCGCACTGTTTGTTTCGGTGCTTTATTTGCCCACGCGGCCTCGGCTGGCATCTGGCAAAGTACTTAAAATTCATTTCATCCGCGCTGGCCTTACGGCAGTGATGGCGTATCTATTTTTCTTTGGTTTGACCCGCATCCCGCTGGCACAGGCTATCGGCCTGTCGTTTATTGCGCCGATCATCACCCTGTTTCTCGCAGTGCCGATGTTGGGAGAGCAAATCGGCGCCAATGCCAAGCTCGCCGCCGCTCTGGGTTTCGGTGGCGTGATGACGGTTGTCGGGGGCGAGGTGCTGGGAGGGCCTCAGGGGAGCGATTTGCTCGGGATGGTTTCGATACTGGTTTCTGCTGTGCTGTACGGCGTCAATTTGATCTTGCAACGGATGCAGGCGTTGATCGCCAAGCCATTGGAGATTGCGTTTTATCAAAACCTGATCGTGTTTTTTATGTTGCTGATGGTGGCGCCTTTTTTAATCGTCGTGCCAACGGAGCTTGCACATTGGGGCGGGGCGGCGCTGGCAGCAGCGCTTGCGGTGGGGTCGCTCATGCTGATGTCCCACGCCTACAGTCAGGCCGAGGCGCAGCGTCTTGTATCGGTGGAGTACACGGCATTCATTTGGGCGGCAATACTGGGTTGGTGGTTTTTCGCTGAACCCGTGACTACACGTACCCTATTGGGCACCGCGCTCATCGTATTGGGCTGCTTGATTAGCGCGCGCGGCCAGTAACGGTTGTGTTATCGATAAAAATCGAATCGTCTTATGTTTTCAGAAAGGGTCCCTATCGCTAGGTGTTCTGCGCCACCGCTGCGCGCGAAAGAGGCTCATCACTGAGCCAGGATTTCAGCTTGCTTAGTGGCATTGAGTAACGCGTGGGCTAGTAGAACAGGGTGTCAGAGTGGTTGCGTCTCATGGCAGAGGCGGTGGCGACCGCTACCGCCAATATCACGCATTCACCAATAATTTCCGGTACTGTCCAGGCGGCTCCGTGCATCGCAGCGGCAAGGATTCGGCCCGGCGCTACCAAGCCAACGAGACAGCCACCCGCCAATACTAACTGCGCCTCGGCACGCAGGGCGCCCCAGAGCAACAGTCCGCCCGACCCTATAAAGAAAGCCGCGGAATCCCCGATCTGGGTGCTCCGGCCGGTACCTTCCAGTAGGGTGGCACCCAATAAGTGGGCAGCGGGTTCGGGGTGGATCCACCAACCCAGACCCAACATCAGGAGTGCAAAGCCGAGTAGAGCGGTGAGGCCGCGAAGTATCGGTAACATATCAGCACCTCATTTTTTATGTTGAATTGCACAGAGCGTCAGCGCTATCTGTGTTCTACAGAGCATACCCGTGAATAGTGGTGAATGGGTACGGGTGTGTGCTTGATCTTTTTTTCAGTGGTGCGAAGCGTGCCTTGATGCCTGCGTACCCCGAGGGGTGTCAGGTCACTTACCCAGCTTGTCTCGCAAACTGTAAAACAACATGCCGGCAACGAGCCCTGGCCACCGGAGAAGCGTCCCGCCGGGGAACCGATGAGTCGGGACCGATGCCATTAAATCAAAGCCGGTGGAATCGCCGTCAATGGCCTCTGCCAGCAGATGGCCAGCCATGGTGGCGGTGGGCACGCCGTGCCCCGAGAACCCCTGCGCGTACCAAATATGATCGCCAACCCGGCCAAAATCCGGCATGCGATTGAGCGTGATCCCGACCGCGCCACCCCATCCAAACTCAATCGCCGTCTCCTCAAGCTCCGGATAGATCTTGAGCATGTGCGGACGCACGAAGGCGGGTATATCGCGCGGAAAACGGCTGGAGTAGTTTTCGCCGCCACCAAATATCAACCGCCCGTCCTCTGACAGTTTCCAGTAGTTGATGACAAATAAGGTGTCTGACATCGACAGATTGTCGCGGTTGATGCGCGGCAATAACCGTGAAGGCAGCGGTTCTGTTGCCACCACAAAATTATTGATTGGCATGATGTTGCCCGCAAGCCGGGGCACGAGCTTCCCAAGATATGCGTTACAGGCCAGCACAACGTGACGCGCGTTGACCTGGCCATGGGGTGTAACCACATCGCCTTTAGAACCGTCGGCGGCGGGCCGGCCGTGGGTTCCCTCAAAAATCTTTACGCCTGCCTCGTGAGCGGCGCGGGCGAGCCCCAACGCGTATTTGAGAGGATGTAAGTGCCGGCAGCCGTTATCCAGCAGCGCGCCATGGAAGCCGCGGGCGCTGGTGAGGTCTCCGAGGTCATCAGAAGCGATATAGGATAGTTGTTTGTAACCGTAAGTGGTTTCTAGGTGCTCGAGCTCCTCCTGGAGTTCGATAGCGTGACTGCGTTTGGCGGCAAGGTGAAGATTGCCGGTGCCCAGTTCACAATCGATATGATGCTCATCGATCAGATCGCAAACGCGTTGCACCGCGTCGAGGCCCAGTTGCCATAGCCCCTGTGCCGCCTCCATGCCCACCCATTTTTCGATCGAGGCCTGATCGGCACGTTGTCCTGTGCCAACGTGACCGCCATTTCTACCCGAGGCGCCCCAACCGATGCGCTCGGCCTCCAGTACCACCACGTCGTAGCCTTTTTTTCGCAGGTGTAGCGCAGCAGATAGGCCCGTATATCCGCCGCCAATAACGCAGACATCGGTTTGGATCTCACCCTGCAGAGGCGCGAACGGGGGCAGTAATCGCGCCGAAGCCGCGTACCAACTGGAGGGATAGGGGCGTGGTGCTGCGTTTGTGGCGGGAGCGTTCATAGCTGGCATTATGCCCCTTGCCGCTACCGGGATGCCAACCGATACTGTGCGGGTGTTTGGCTGCCCGCGGGGCGTTATGAGTGAACCAGAACATAAACATACATCAGGCAAGGCGGGGACCTACGCGCCCGAGAGTGCGGTAGGGGGCTCTCGAGTGCCGAGCGCCGATATGGCCACGATTGAGGCATGGCTCAAGGAGCACAAGATTTCCGAAGTCGAGTGCCTTGTTCCCGATATGACCGGCAATGCACGCGGCAAGTTCATCCCTGCGCACCAATTTACCGCCAGTCGGGATATCAAGTTGCCCGAATCCATCATGATTCAGACGGTGACGGGGGAGTACACCGACGACCACTGGGATTTCGTTGAACCCACCGACACCGATATGCTCCTGCGCCCAGATGCCGGTACTTTGCGAGTGGTGCCCTGGGCCCGGGAGCCTACCGGCCAGGTTATCGCCGATTGTTATACGGCCGAGGGTCAGCCGCATCCGCTCTCTACCCGAAATGTGTTGCGATATGTGCTGGGGTTGTATGAGGCGGCGGGGCTCAAGCCAGTGGTTGCGCCCGAGGTGGAGTTTTATCTGGTCAACAAAAATACCGATCCGGATTACGAGCTTATGCCGCCAAAGGGCCGTTCCGGCCGACGTGAGGTTGCCCGTTTGTCTTACAGCATCGATGCCGTGGCCGAGTTTGAAGATTTTGTCGAAGACATGTACGCCTTTGCAGATCAGCAAAAGCTGGATGTCGACACCCTCATCCACGAAAACGGCGCGGCCCAGTTGGAGATCAACTTTAACCACGGTGACCCGCTGGCGATGGCAGATCAGGTGTTTGTATTCAAGCGCACCGTCCGCGAAACCGCACAGCGCTACAATATGTACGCCACCTTTATGGCCAAGCCCATGCAACGCGAGCCCGGTTCGGCGCTCCATATTCATCAGAGCGTGCTTGACCTCGAAACGGGGCGGAACATTTTTGCCACCGCCGAGGGCAAGCCGAGTCAGGCGATGATGGAATACATGGCCGGCTTACAGCGCTACACGCCGGAGCTCATCAGTTTTTACGCCCCCAACGTGAATTCTTATCGCCGCCTCGCACCGGATATTTCGGCGCCCATCAATTTGAGTTGGGGGTTTGATAACCGGACGACGGCGTTTCGGGTGCCCAACTCGGATCCGGCTAATTTACGCATCGAAAATCGATTCCCAGGCGCCGATGCCAACCCCTACTTGGCAATGACCGCCACTTTAGCGAGTGGACTCCTGGGCATGCGCCAGCATTTGGAACCCTCGGCACCGCACCAGGGTACTGCCAACGAGGATAGCGTCGGCGTTGCCAGAACGCTGGAGGAGGGTGTTCGCAAGCTCAATGACACGCCCGAGCTACAGGCGATGATCGGAGAGCTGTTTATGCGCGCCTATGCGGCGGTAAAGCTGGACGAATTTGAGGAATTTAACCGGGTCATCAGCTCCTGGGAGCGCGAGCATCTGTTGCTTCAGGTGTAGCGGGGTGCGGTCGTTCACCAAGCCTGTTGGTAATACCGCGCGGTGAACGACGTCACCCGCACGGCTTTTTCGCTCTTTCGTTGGGTGAAGTACGCGACCTATCTCCTTTTGTCGATGAACATCTGGTTCTTTTTCGCCGAGGAGATGGATAGTGCCCGGTTTGCGCTGGCGTCCGGCGACGCGATGGCAACCGGCGTTCAGCTGTTTTCCGCCACCCTCGATAC
>DFQW01000124.1:8934-10033 GCA_002377985.1 Halieaceae bacterium UBA3479
CTGCGTTTTGCCATCCACGGCGTTCGATTTCTCTGCACGGCAGCTATTGTCATGGCATTTTTGGGTTATCTGGGCGAGTGGCAAACGCTGCTGCCCAGTGAGCCGCTAGGGGGCGACGCCTGCGCGCGCGTGAGTGAGGGCTGGTCCGTCATGATCAAGTTGGACGACTTCGTTCCGCTTTCGCTGGAAAACTGCGGTCAGCTAGCCGCTGATACTCGTTTGGTATCAGGGCTGGAGCAGGTGATTGCGTCTCCGGCAGGGTTGCTTGAGGGGCAGCGGTTAGCCTTGGTGGATGTCGTGAATTCGGCAGCCTGGATTCTGGTGGTGATTTTGCTGGAGATCGAGGTGCGCGTGCTCACCCGCCGGGGGCCTGCCTCGAGACCCGCAGCGCAGATCACCAACACACTCAAAGTGACGCTCTACATCACATTAGTGGCGGCAGCCGTTTACTGGGGGTTTAAAGGAGACTTTCTGGATTTCTGGGATGCGGCACTCTGGCTCTTTGCCTTTGTTTTTATCGAGCTCAATGTTTTCGAGTGGCAGCAGGAGCTACGCGATCGATCTCCCGCGGCTTAGCGTAAGTTGCCCCTAAAAATCGTCGTCAAACTCCAGATCGTAATCCCCCAGCTCTTCGCGTAAGCGGAGCATTTCAAGTCGCTCTTCTGCTCGCCGCCGCTTTGCCGCTTTCAGTGCTTTTTCCGTAACGGCTTCGGCAAAGTCCAAGGACTCAAAGTCGTCGTCACTCAGCTCTCCTACCGCCTCAAAAAAGTCATCTGCCGGTTCTTCTGTTACTGCGTTGGTATCTCTCTCACCCACAAACCACCTCCCGATGATTTTGAACAAAAAAGCCCAGCCCCCTCGGCCGGTTGGCGCCATCAGAGCGCATGCGCCTTGCCGTCACAAGAAATTTTTTGGACTGAACGGTTATGCCGCAAATAACAAATTAAGCTAAGTACCGTGGTCGGTTTGGAGGTATAAAGGCAAGTTCCCCCCTGTCAAAAGTGACTGACTCGGTCGTGCGCGGAGCGCCCGGCGGTGGTCTGTCAGTCACGTTGGTCTGTCGGTAGCGGCAGTGTGTAGGTAGCGGTGTTTGATAGGT
>DFQW01000136.1:0-2022 GCA_002377985.1 Halieaceae bacterium UBA3479
TGAGCAATGGGGACGTCTGAGGCGGCGGCCGGCAGCCATTTTTGAGCAGCCTCTTGATCCAAAGCGTGCAACGTGGGGCCGAGCGCCTGTTCGCGCTGGACAATGCCCAGCACGTTGGCGGCAACGCGGGCATTAAAGCGGTCTCGTCCCTCGAGGTGAGGTGCGGCAGATTCTATGAGAAAGGCTTTGACTGCGCTTAACAGCGAGTCTGCCGATACCTCTGCCGATGTGGTGGTTTCTTCGGGCTTCATGAGGTCTCCCACTGATCAATTAATAACAATATATCCAGTTCGGCCTCGGATCGTCGGCGGGCCACCGCGGCGCGCTCCACATCGCCTTGGCCGCTCTGCCACAGCGCGCCCATGGTTTGGCAGACCAGACCCCAGCTCAGCGCGGCGAAGATCTCCCAGTAACGAATCGTATTGAGATCAGGACTCCAGCCCGCCACCGATTCATAGCCGGCGATCAAATCTGCGTAGTCACCGAACCCGCCTACGGGTTTCTCCAGCTGACCAAATCGCCACACGTGGGCGCAGAGGTAACCGAGATCTTCGCCAGGTGGGCCCTGATGAGTCAGTTCCCAGTCCAGCACGCCCGCCAGTCCTTCGTTGTCTATCAATAGATTCCCGGTTCGGAAGTCACCGTGTAGCAATACATGCGGTGTTTCGGTCGGTGCATGGTCGACCAACCAATTAAGACCGAATTGCAGGGCTGGGGACACATCCCCGAACGCATGGAGTCGGCTTTGCGCAGCCTCAAAGCGGCGCGACAGCGTCGTCGGGCCAACGGCCATGGGCAGGTTCGCGCGATCAATCCCATGAATTCGCGCGAGGGCCTCGCCGCATTGATAAGCAAGCACGCCGCGCGCGTGCTCAAATGAAGCATCGGTCAGCCATCGCTGCGGAATGCTCTCTCCGGGAATGAATGCCATGACGAATGCCTCCCCGATGGGGTGATGTTCATCAAACACGCCATAAATCTCGGGTACGGGGACTTCAGTCTGACTAGCGAGCTGAATAACGCTCGCTTCGTCTACCAGAGATAATCCGAGAATATTGCCCTCGAGGCTTGCCACGGAGCCCGCAGAAAACGGGCGTCGTCGGAGAATTAAAGGAGTATTACCCCACGCCAGTCGCCAGGTTTCGTTGTTGGCGCCCCCGGAGAGCCGTTCCAGACCTGACACGCCGCCACCCCCAATCTTGTCCGTGAGTAACGGGGCGAGTGCCGTATTCAGGTGTTGGGTGAGTTCCTCGGGTAGCATTTTTTTTCAATCGCGCATGAGGCCAAGGTAAGCCCGGGGTCGTCGGCTTATCCCCGCTCGATCTGAAAAGTCAGACCCGCATGGGCTTCCAGGCGTTCAACCAATGCTGCCCCCATTGCCGCAGCCGGTGTCCACAGCCCGCCGCTGGCAAGTTCAGGATTCTTCAACAAGCATATCGCTGCCTCGGCCAGCATTTTGGATGTCGAGCCATACCCCGGATCACGATCACCCTGAACGCTACTAATGATGAGTTCGCCATCGCTACCGGTGCCCGCAAAAATCGCGTCATAGTTGCCGTTTTCGCGCTCCTCCCTGGTAGGGCCGTCACCGGGTTGCAGCTCGCTTTTAGCGACAGAATCATCCTTCGCAACGAATTCAGCGGTCGCCTTGCCTTGGTCGCCATCGCCGGTCAGCAGCATTTCGTCGTAGCAAAAATCGGTGCCGTAGCGATGACCCAACAAGAAGTTAGAGCGGTGAATGTTCTTGGTATTGATCGGTGCCATGATGAAAGGCGCGCTCCAGCTACTGAGCTCTTCATCGTATTGTGGCGCAGCGCCTGCAGGTTGTTCCGGGCCGGTAAAGCCTTCGGTGAGGGCGAAAGGATTAGTCAAAACCTGAATGATCTCGGGGTTGCTGGCGACCGAGGCCATAGTGGCACGCATTGAGGCAATGGTGCCGCCCGAGAAGCCGCCGTTCATCGCGCGGACACGTCCTTTTACCGTCGCCACTGGGTTGCCGGTTTTAGCAATGGCATGCTCTTG
>DFQW01000136.1:2370-3908 GCA_002377985.1 Halieaceae bacterium UBA3479
ACGATACGTGCACCCGAAGCTTTGGC
The DNA here is from genome assembly GCA_002377985.1 of Halieaceae bacterium UBA3479. Taxonomy (GTDB): domain Bacteria; phylum Pseudomonadota; class Gammaproteobacteria; order Pseudomonadales; family Halieaceae; genus Luminiphilus. Next base: position 2,397 of record DFQW01000136.1, read on the forward strand.
TGCGGCGGAATAGCGGGCGATGGTCCCGTGCATCCAGCTCGGCTCGCCCGTCAGATCGACGTAGTCTGTACCGTGCTCCGCACATTGTTTCACCAACTCATCGCCGTACAGCTGGTAAGGACCCACCGTTGTAATGACCACTTTGCAAGCAGTGACCATTTGCTGCACGGAGTCGGCATCAGCGACATCCACCTCGAGCAACGCGACGTCTTCGCTAATGCCCATTTCGGTCCGAACCGTCGCCAGCTTGGCCAGCGAGCGGCCAGCCATTGCCCAGCTGAGATCGTCGCCGCTGTACTCTTTTGCGAGGTACTCTGCTACCAGCCGGCCGGTATAGCCGGATGCGCCAAAAACAACAATGTCATACGGTTTCGCTGAAGACATAAACTATGGACCTCTCTCTTCATCAGCACGTGGGACGGCAAGGTTACCTCGACGAGACCGATTTTTGGGGAAATATTGGCCGATCAAGCGAGGATCTTCTCTGTTCGCCCTGCTCTCCTCTGTTGGTTGGTGTGAGCGGGGCGGTGTGCTGACGCCAAGCGGTTGCAGGAATGTGCAAACGGTATGATGCGGGAATGAATGCAGAGGCCACGACACGGATAGCTATTGAGCGCTTGCTCGAGGCGATTGAGTCTCGCGATTTACGGCGGGTTCGGCGCGCGCTGCATCCCTCAGCGCGCTGGCAGAACGTACCGCATCCGGCGGCAGAGGGCCGAGACGCAGTGATGGCGTTATTGGGCGGCATCTTGTGCTGGTCCGAACGCGTGCGGTGGGACGTGCACCACGTCTCGATCGAGGGGACGAACGGCAGCGTTGAACGTCTTGATCGGTTTTGGCTTCAGGGCGAAGAGTATGCCGTTGCCTGTCATGGCGTGTTTTCTGTAGACATGGCTACTCGCACCGTGATTTCGGTTCGAGATTATGTGGATCTGGGAGAGTGGCGGCAGCGGGTAAATCCGGTGCTCGGCGTGATGGCGAGCCGTCCTGCGGCCGCGGTGGTGTCTGCCCACCTGACGGCGATCAGCACGGCGGCGTCACTGGCTATGGCGTCTCATTACGCATTGGATGCGACCATCGAGTGCCCGTCGGGCAAGATCACTGGTTGGGATGCGATTGCAGATTATTGTGAGGCATTGGCCGCAGGCCCGGGGTGCCAGATGATATGGGGTGACGTTTCGTTGCGGGGCATATCGTCGCGGGGCATAGCGGAAGTAATGGTTGAGTGGCGACTGCCGGCAGGCGAGGGGACTCCACAATCGGGCTGCGATATTTATGAAGTGCGAGACGGAAGAATCACTAAGCGGGTTACAACGCGAGATCTCTAGCGCGCCAGATTTGGGTTCAGATGCTAACCGACCCCGCGCGTAGCGGTGACATGCCGCAGACCGAGTAGATGCATCTCGGTTTGCAATGACATTTTTATGTCTGCTCTTTGGATGTTGAGGTCGATGCGCTAACAGTGAATACCAAAGATCCCAGCGGGGCCAAGTTTCGCGCTGTGTGGATCAG
>DFQW01000066.1:0-3907 GCA_002377985.1 Halieaceae bacterium UBA3479
AGCAGGTAGTTTATGCGTGGTCCCTTTTCTGCATCAGACAGCTGTTCTCGGGCACGATAACCAATGTCGAGGCCGGCGAGGTCCCCAACCGCCATCGGCCCCATGGCCATGCCCCATTGCTCCATCGCCTGGTCGACTTGAGCGGGAGAGGCGCCCTCCATAACGCATAGCGCGGCCTCACGGCCGTAGTGCCGGAGCATCCGGTTGCCGATAAATCCGTAGCACATCCCGGATAGCACGCAGACCTTGCCAATTTGCTTGCCCACCGCCATGGCGGTCGTGAGGGTCGCGTCGTCACTGGCATCCCCGCGAACCACCTCGAGTAGACGCATGACGTTTGCAGGGCTAAAAAAATGCATGCCGACAACGCGTTCTGGCCTATTGGTAACGGCCGCCAATGCGTCAATGCTCTGATAGGAGGTATTGCTTGCAAGAATGGTGTGAGCGTTGCATATCTCATCCAGCTGCCTAAACACCTGTTGCTTCAGTTCAAGATTCTCAAAGACTGCCTCGATGATGAGATCTGCTCCCTTTAAGGCCTGCCAGTCCGTGGTCGCTTTGAGGTTGGCGAGGAATGCAGTGACCTGATCTGTCGACAGGCGCCCGCGCTGCACGCTGATGTCATAGTTCTTGCGGATAGTGCCTAAGCCGCGATCGAGCCCCGCTTGGTCCTGATCGACCAGAGTCACCTGAAATCCTGCCTGCGCGAAACACATGGCAATGCCGCCACCCATGGTGCCTGCACCGATGATGCCAACACGCTTGACCGGTTTTGCTTCGGTGCCTGCCGCCATGCCCTCAATTTTGGCCGCCGCGCGTTCCGCGAAGAACTGATGTCGCAGCGCGCTCGACTGCGGGTCCGCCATACAGGCCTCAAAGGCCTGCCTCTCAACTTTCAGTCCCTCCTCAAAGGGCACCGTGCCGGCGGCATGGAGGCAATCCAGAATCCGCTGGGGGGCAGTCTGACCTTTAAAGCGTTTGGCGATAGTGTCGCGGGCGCTCGAAAGGAGCGCAGAGTCTTCGTCGTTAAATGCTAGAGGAATGTCTTTGGTCAGGCGTTTACCGGCTCCCCGCTTGAGCAGTTCTTCAGCAAAATCTGTGGCGGCCCGCGCGAGGTCTTCACCGCTGACCTCATCGACAATGCCTGCGGCGTGGGCGTCGTTGGCGCTGAGGGGGCGGCCACTGGTGATCATGTCGATCGCAGTCTTGACGCCCGTCAATCGCGGTAGTCGCTGGGTCCCACCCGCACCCGGAAGCAGGCCTAAATTGACCTCGGGTAATCCGACTTTGGCTGTTTCGGCCGCGAGACGGTAGTCGCAGCACAGCGCCAGCTCTAACCCGCCTCCCAGCGCGGTCCCGTGGATCGCGGCGATAACCGGTTTGGGGTGCGACTCGAGTGCTTCAAGCACAGTTGCGAGCGCAGGCGCTTGGGGTGGCTTTCCGAATTCTGTAATGTCCGCGCCGGCGATAAAGGTTCTGCCTTCGCAGCGCAATATTACGATCTCCGTGTCATCTGCGGCGGCGGCGTTCAGCGCGTCTACCAGACCCTGGCGGACGCTGTGGGAAAGCGCATTGACCGGTGGCGAATCGATCGAGATGGTGCCGATACGGTCAGTCGTGGAATAGCTCACCGATGCTGTCATGCGGGCCTCGCTTGGAATAGTTTTGGGTGTAAGCGCTGGAGCTTAGATCAAGACGAGTTGGGCGTCATGATTTGCCGAGCAGATGATCCGCTTGCCGGGAAGCCAATGCCGTCAACGTGAACGTGGGGTTAACCGCGCCGCTACTGGGGAAGAGGGCGGTGCCTGCAATGTAGAGGTTGTCGGTGTCATGCACGCGGCCAAAAGCATCGGTCACGGATTGGGCAGGGTCGTCGCCCATTACCGCGCCACCCAAGATGTGCATACCAATGCGAGGGCCAGACCAAACCTCTGAGGCCCCTGCAGCCCGCATAATGTCGGCGCCTTCCGACATGCGCTGTGTCCACCTTGCAGCGGCAGCGGGGTCAAGATCATGGTGTGTATGCGCATAGGGGATGCCGTCACTGTCCAATCGATCGCTCAATGTAATGCGGTTCTCATGCGATGCAATATCCTCACAAACCAGGGTCATATTCCCTAAATGTCGCGCGGCACGCTTAAGCCAGGGCTCCAATTCCGCCCCGGAAATATCTGGCCTACCCGTGCCGTATCCAAGCAGGTCATGGGGCTTGATGGCGTGACCAATCATCCACTGGCTTGCACCAAATCCCCCGGAAGCGTTTTTATTGTCGTAGTCATCGTGACAGAGGAGTTGCCCTGCCGAGACTCCCTGGTGGGGATAAGTTTCTTCCTCAAAGAGCCCAAAAACCGTTGCGGCTGGGTGCGTCATTAAATAGCGACCCAGTTTGTCGGAGTGGTTGCCCGGTGCGGCGTGTTGCTCTGTCGCTGAGCTCAGCAGAATACGCACCGACTGCACGGCAAACGCCGCAATGACGATGCGGTCAGCTCGCAGGGTCTTCCGCTCACCTCCTTGCAGATACTCTACGGATTCTATGTGCTGCGCATTATTGGCGCTGCGAATGACCCGCGACACTCTCGCGTTGTGCTCTAATCGCACCCCTGCGGCGCGCGCCCGGGGCAGCCACACCACAAGTGGATTACCCAGCGCCCCGATGGGGCAGCCCGCGTCGCACCATCCGTCGTACTGGCAGCTGCGCCGGCCTTGATACGGTTCGCTGTTAATCGCCAATGGCAACGGTGAGGTATGACGGCCCGTTTTTTCAAAGCCTCGCGCAAGCACGCGTGACTGGGCAAATAGCGGCAGAGGCGGCATCGGGTAGGGGGCCCCCTTGGGGCGCCAGCGCTCCTGTTCGGCGTCGCCACTCAGCCCCACCTCGGATTGCACGCGATCATAGTGAGGTGCCAAATCAGCGTAACTGAGCGGCCAATCGAGGCCTAGGCCGTGGTCACGGTTTAGAGAGAAATCGCCCTCGTGCATCCGCAGCCATACACCGTAGTGGTGGATAGCGGAACCGCCAGTGCCACTGCCGGCATTAAACGCATGCCCAATTTTGTGATCACCGGATTCTGATACGGCGGGTTCCGACCACTTGAGTTTGCGGGCCCAGATTTGCGAGCTGGTCAGATCGCTCAGCTGCCGCTCCGGTCCCGCCTCTAACACAGCGACCGATTGCCCGCCCTCGGCTAATCGCGCAGCTAACATGAGCCCCGCGGCGCCCGCGCCGACAATGACGACGTCGTGCTTATCACTCACCAGAATTGCTCCGGCATGATGTGGGCCATGTAAGGGATACCGAGATTCTCAAAGCCCTCGGGCGTGCCGTAGGTAACGTCGAGGGCATCGGCTCGCAAGACAAATAATACGTAGCTTGCTGGAGGACCAGCCCACCCAGTGAGCGTATCGGCGGCCATACCGGTAATGACTGTTTGCATCGACGTGTGCTCGTCAATCATGGCAATCACATTATCGGCCGCGGCGCGATAGAAGCTGGTTTGAGCAGCGGTATCTACGCCCAGATATTTACCGATCAATAAAGATTCATCGCCCGCTTGCAACTGCAGATCAATGTACGCCGCAAGGCCTGCGGTAGCCGCGCCGGGTACCAGCGCGTCTCCCAGTATCGATAACGCGTTGCACTGTTCAGGAGAGAGAATCTGTGGCTCAAATTCGCGCGCCTCGGCCTCATCCGGCGTGAGCCATAACCATTGTCCCCCAATCATAAAAAAGCCCGCAGCACTGCTGCGGGCTAGTAGGTGTCGCCGACTCAGCGATGCAGGCATCAGAAGTCCTTGCGCACGCTCAGGGAATAGTAACGCGGTGCCCGGTAGGCCACCTCGTTACAGCCACAGAGTGTAGCGAGGTCAAAACCCTGAACTCCGGGTCGCTCGTCGCCCAAGTTGCGCGC
>DFQW01000066.1:4245-6679 GCA_002377985.1 Halieaceae bacterium UBA3479
ACTGTGTAGCTGTCAAACTTGTCTGCATCGAAGTTTCTCAGATTGTAGTAGTACTCATCTGAATAGCTGACATCAGCCTGAATGGCGATTTCTCCGCCCAGTGCATCGAAGGCGTAACGGATCAAACCGGTCGCCTGAAATTCCGGCGCATAGGTGGGGTCCACGTCAACCGATGGCAGGGGTGAGCCATTTCGCAGGCTGACATCCTTCACCGTGGCGTCAAAGTAGGCGGCATTAAACAGGAGGTCGAGTCCTGGCATCGGGGAGCTCTGAATCTCGATTTCTGCACCGTAGTTGTCTGCGTCTCGATTAATTACGACACCGCCAACGCCGACAAAGAGGAAGGCTTGATAATCGGCATAGTCGTAGTAGAAAACGGAGCCGTTAATGCGTGTCAGTCCACCCCCGAGGGTTGCTTTGAAGCCCCCTTCATAAGAAGTCAGAACCTCTTCGTCATAGGGGAGGGAGCCCGGGCCTCCGGCGCCGTAGAATGCACCCAACAGCGGTGCATTGTAGCTGCCGGCCTTAACACCGCGGTTTATACCACCGTAGAGCATCAGGTCGTCCGACATGTCATAGGTCAGCTGGAGTTTTCCGGTCCAGTAGCTCTCGGATACATCGTCACTGTACTCGACCCCGGTTCCCGGGAAGCATTGACTCGCGTCACGGAAGCAGGGGTGGGTGTTGACGACGAATGAGGACTCCGAGGGTGCAACACCAATGTTCAATTTAAAGTCCTTTTCCTCGCGCATGGCTCGCAGTCCGGCGATTACGGTCAGTCGGTCAGACAGGTCAAATTCCATCTGGCCAAACACACTGTAGGAGTCGGTCTCGAGTGCAGCGACGGTCCCGACATCAATGGGAATGCCACCAAAGACATCCGCAAACGACCCTTGTGGCCCTTTGAGTCCATTATCCGATTCTGAGTCGATGTTGAGATAGTAAACGCCCGCAACCCACCGCGAACGATCGGTTTCTCCGCTCAGACGGAATTCCTGCGTGAAGCTGGTAGCGTCAACGGCGGCATAGTTCGCCAGCTGGTTGACTGGCGCCGAGTCGACATCGATGAACAGCAGTTTCTCGTAATCTTTACTGTCGGTAATTGACACGAAGTCCATGCCATTGGCGAGTTCGTAGCTTATTTTTAGGTTAATGCCAGAGTTCTCGGTGCTACCTTGATCGGCAAACGCAAAGTCACCAGAGAAGGTGAAGTCATCACCATCGGGGTCGAGATAGCCGAAAAAGTCCGCCCCCGCGCCAAAGCGGCCGGGCAAGCCGGCACCACCGCCGGGAAGAAATGAATCACCATCTTCGATATCGGCACCCGCATCGAGGCCGGTGTCGTTACCGTTGGCGTCGTACAGCGCAGAAAGACGGGTTTCGCCAGCAGGGGTGTTGATGACGTTGATCAATTCCGGCGGCGTATTGGGATTGCCGTCATGATCCTGCGCAATGGCGAAGGTCGATTTGCTTTGGTAGGGCCCAGTGGCCACTTCACTGTCAGAGTAATTGAAGCTCAGGTCGAATCTCAGTCGATCACTCGGCTCGAAAGCCAAGCGGATGCGTGCCGCCATTGTGTCGTCGTCACCGAGGTCGGCGCCAGCGCCTGGGCCGGGGTCACCCAGGAACGGCAACTGATCAGCGTTGCTGTAGAGGTTCTGCAGATAGGGGTCCTGATCGCTGTAGCGGATGGCAGCTCGCGCCGCGAAGGTCTCTGACAGGGGGCCGCCTATGGCTGCTTCTACGACCGTTCGGTTGGCATTATTGGGAACATCGAATTGTCCAAACTCAACGTCAACATACCCTTCAACGCCGTCAAAGGAGGGCGCGTTGGAGATAAAGTGCACCAAACCGCCGGTTGCGTTACGACCAAATAGAGTGCCCTGCGGGCCTTTCAGGATTTCCACCCGCTCGATGTCAAATACGGCGAAGGTCTGTGCCTGTGCTACCGCAATGTAGCCCTCGTCAAGATAAACCGCGTTGGGCGCCTCGATAATGTCATTGAAGTCATTTTGGGTGACGCCCCGAATGGAGAATTGGGTGTTTTGGCCGGCCAAATTTCCCGATATGTGCACACCAGGGGAGAATGCTGCGATATCAAAACTCTCGGATACGCCCAAGGCATTCATTTGCCTGCCCGTGAAGGCATTGATCGCGATGGGCACTTCCTGCAGGTTCTGTTCGCGCTTTTGCGCGACAACGACGACTTCTTCCAGGACGTTCTGCGCAAACCCAGAGCTGCATAGGGTAGCGCCGGCCACGGCACTGGCTAGAGTTTTTGGGAAGATGCGGTGTTTCATAGGTATGCTCCGTTATAGATCGGTAGACACAAAGGTCAAGACAGCCGCCAACCGCGCTAGCCGCAAGATATTTTAACCTTAAAATGTTTGGTCGCTAATTTCAAGCTCAGGGCCGTCGTATGTGGCGCGAATTG
>DFQW01000185.1 GCA_002377985.1 Halieaceae bacterium UBA3479
ACGCCACCGCCGACGGTTGCCAGAATGAGGTCTCCAGTTCGTTTAACACCGCGTAGCACTGCATTGAGAAGCTGACGCAGAATGCCGGTGCTCTCAAGCATGCCACCAAAGGTCATAGCGGTGAGGATCAGAAAAATGGTGTTCAGCATACTGGCCAGCCCGCCCTTATCGAGCAGCTTGCTCAAGGCGCCTAGCTCGGGGGGGGACTGATATCCCGAAAAAAGCGCCATCCACAGCCCCTGAATCAGCGGAGCGGGTGTGTCGGGGTGAGCGGCTATGGCCATCTCCTCCACGACCTCGGGTTGGAAAATTGCCGCATAAAGCGTGCCCGACAGGGTACAGATAAGAATGGCCGGATAGGCGGGCACTTTGAGATAGATGAGCAACAGCATTAACGCCAGGGGCGAGAGCACCCAGGGTGACAGCGAAAACTGCGACGCGAGTGCCGAGCGAATCTCCGCAATGTTCTCTGGCGTGGCGGCCCCGTCACTGCCCACCAGCGAGAACACGAGGAGCGCCAGCGCGAACGCGGGCAGGGTAGTCCAGAGCATGTTTTTGATGTGCTCGAATAAATCGACTCCCACGGCAGCGGCAGCCAGATTCGTGGTATCGGACAGGGGTGACAGCTTGTCGCCGAAGTAGGCGCCTGAAATGACGGCGCCCGCTGTGATGGCCGGGGACAGCCCGTAGGTGGTGGCAATGCCCATCAGCCCCACGCCCAATGTGCCTGCGACGGTCCAGGAGCTACCTAGGCTGAGTGACGCCAGTGCACAAATCAGTGCCGAGGCGGCATAAAACCAACTTGGATTCAGCAACTGGACGCCGTAATAGATCATGCCCGGCACGGTACCGCTGATTATCCAGCTCCCGATCAAGGCGCCCACCGAGAGCAGGATCATCATGGGCATGATGGAGACCGTAATCGCTCCCACCATCCCGTCCTGAATAGCCTGCCAACTCATACCGCGATACCAACCGACGATCATGGTGGCCGCGGCGCCAATAATCAGTGCTACCTGATTGGGGCCATAAGACGCATCTGACCCAAACAAGGCAACCGAGGCCGATAACAGTGCGATTAATAGGCCGATCGGCGCGAGGGACAGAAGCATAGGCTGGTGGTCAGCTGGGGCGATAACCCGGCTTGGTCATAGTGATTTGGTAGGTCCCGATAATGCGCTCCCGGAAGCCCCCTTCGCAATAGCTCAGGTAGTACCGCCACATGCGAATAAAGCGTTCGTCAAAGCCCATGTCCCTGACGACATCAAGTTTATCGAGAAAACAGCTATGCCACTCCCTGAGGGTCTCGGCGTAGTCGCGCCCGATATCGCGCAGATGACTCATTTGCATGTCTGTGACGCGAGACAGCGCGTCACTGATGACACTCAGCGAAGGCAGGCACCCACCCGGGAAAATGTAGCGCTTGATAAAGTCGACCGAATCCCGGGCCTGCTCGTATCGCTGCTCGGTGATCGTAATAGCCTGAATCACTGCCTTGCCATGGGGTTTGAGGAGATGACTGATCTTCTCGAAGTAGGTGTCGTAAAACTGGTGCCCCACCGCCTCGATCATCTCGATCGAGACCAGTTTGTCGTACTGCCCTTTGAGATCTCGATAGTCATCGAATAACACGGTTATCTGGTTATCCAGACCTTTATGCTTGACGGCTTCTACGGTGTAGTCATATTGCTCCCGCGAAATCGTGGTGGTTGTAACCCGGCAACCGTAATGTTCGGCAGCGAAGATGGCCATGCCTCCCCAGCCCGTGCCGATTTCGACGAGATGGTCCTCGGCGTTAAGCTCAAGCTGTTCACAGATCAGCCGTAATTTGTGCTGGGAAGCGGCGGCCAGATCGCTGGTCGGTGATGGAAAAACGGCTGAGGAGTACATCATGCTGGGATCAAGGAATAGCGAAAAGAAATCATTTCCCAAATCGTAGTGGGCCGAAATATTTTCCCGAGATCGTACAAAGGTGTTCCGGCGGGTCCAGTGGCTGAGTTTCAGTGCGAGTCTGGCCAGCAGGTTTTGTTTGTCAGACATGGCTTCCAGCATCGCCATGTTGGCGCTGAAAGCGCGCGTGACCTCGGTTAGGTCCGGGCTGCTCCACATGCCCTCGATGAAGGTTTCGCCCGCCGCGATGCTGCCTCCGGTAAGAATGCGCCGGTAGAGGTCAGTATCATGGACGTGGACTTCCGCATGAGGTGCAGAGTCGTCCACCGACGAGCCAAAGACCTTTGTTTCGTTTCCTTCCCTCAGCGTCAGCGACCCCACCTGCAACTTGCCCAGCACTTTCCACATAAACGACTTTGCCAAGCCACCATGTTTCTCGGGAAAAAGCAGCGGTAACTTGGCGATATTTTTGACGCTGTATTCGCTCATGGGGTACCTCCTGTGGTGGTTCGTTGCATCCTCGGGTACGTTAATGCGATCGTTTCGGATGAGCATGCAGGCTGACGCCTTTCAGAAACAGGCGCAAGGCCTCCCAGTAAATACCAGCGACGACCTTCAGCGTCATCAGCGGGTAGCAGAGTATGGTGCGCACCGCTGAACGTGCGGTAAGCGGTTCGGCGGAAAGCGACAAGACTGCATCAAAGATCCGCTCACCGTCCTGAAAAAGCGCGATCTGAATCGCCAATGACGCATCCGGGCTATCGCTGTACCAGCGATAGGTCATCTTCATGGGGTTGAAGGGTGATACATGCAGTGCTTTGTCAAATTCCGTGACCAACAGATCCGTATCAGCAGGCGCCTTGAGCACATAGCTGTGTCGCTCGCCCCAGGGGGTATTGGTCACCTCTGCAACAACATAGACCAGCCGGCCTCCGGGCGTGTCGTAGCAATAGTAGACCGCAATCGGATTGTTCTGGTATCCAAAGTAGCGCCAGTTCGCCAACAGATAAATGGGGCCGTCGTGGTGCTCTCTGGTCTCCTCCAGAATTCTTTGCCGCACGGCGTCGGCCAGCGGCATCGTCTCCGGTCCTAAAAAATCCCGCCGGAGAAAGCGTGCCGGGGCCCACCGGCGCGCAGACCACAGCGGCAGGTGCTCGGTGAGTTCCGCAAGCGTTTCAAGCTCAACGAAAGGCATGAATACTTTGTAGGTAAAGGCGTGTTTTTTGGGCGTATATCGGGCGTGCCGCAGCGTTCCCGAGTAGAGTCTGGCGATCATGCCGCCATTTGGCGCG
>DFQW01000209.1 GCA_002377985.1 Halieaceae bacterium UBA3479
CGAGTGCTGATATTGATTTGCTGTTTTTCAAAACAGACCTATTCACCGATCGTGAGGTCGTGGCGCTTGATCGCGACGCTCGCCTAAGCGGCACCGACGCGCCTGCGGTGTCTCGCTGACTCAGTTTTTCGGAATAGGCACAGATAGACGACAAGTACTCAGCTATTTGCCGGCATACCCTAGCTGCCGCCAGGCCTCATAAACGACAACCGCAACGGCGTTCGACAGGTTCAGGCTGCGGCTACCCGGCAGCATGGGCAAACGAACAATATGACCAGGGTCAAACAGTGCGAGCAACTCGGGTGACAAGCCCTTTGTTTCGGACCCAAAAACTAGAGAATCTGCGGTCTGGTAACTGATATCAGAGTGCGCCGCCTCACCACAGGTCTCTACGGCAATAAGTCGACGCGCAGCGTGAGCATCAACATAGGCCGGTAGCGATTCCCAGGCTTGCACGTTGGCAAACTCGTGGTAATCAAGCCCTGCGCGTCGCAGTCGCTTATCGTCCATCTCAAATCCAAGCGGTTTAATGACGTGGAGAGACGCCCCGGTATTGGCGCAAAGACGAATGATATTGCCCGTATTAGGCGGTATTTCGGGTTGGCACAGAACAATGTGCACCTCAAACATAGATCGACGTCAAAACAAGGCTATGGATGAGGACAACGCGTTTATCCGCCCTACAGCGGGACGGCAAGCGTGGCAGGGCAGAGCCACTGCGGGGCACGCTCACCGCGCAGTTCATGGGGCCAATCTTCGGATTGATTAATACTTGGCCGGTAACCGGGTATTGATAATGATGTGCCGCCCTTCAAAGCGAATGTACTCACCGATAGTGAGGTCCTTGAGAATTCGCGCCACCATCTCCCGCGATGCCCCGACCCGATCGGCAATATCCTGCTGCGTCAGTTTTTCCGGAATCAACAGGGTGCCGTCACCACGCTCTTCGGCCAGATCCATCAGTACATTGGCCACGCGACCATAAACGTCTTGCAATGCCAGGCTTTTGACATCGGCAGTCAGCTTGCGGACGCGTCCGGCGAGGTTACTGATCAGCTGTTTCGTGATGCCCGGATGGTCCTCCAATACGCCGGAGAAATCCTCCTTCATGACAATACGAAACTCGGATTTTTCGACCGTTCGTACCGAGGCCGAACGGGTTGAGTCGTCGAGCAGCGCGAGCTCTCCAAAATAATCCCCCGGGCCAAGGGTATTCATGATGAATTCTTTACCGTTTTTGTCGCTGCAGTAGACCTTGACCTTGCCCGACTCGATCACAAAGAGCGAATCTGCGGGGTCATTCTCATGAATCACAACCGTATTTTTGGGGAAAGCCCTGGTGGTGCTACTCGCCGCAAGCGCCTTTAGCTCTTCGTCAGACAAGCCGTGAAATATTTCCACTTGATCTAACATAAAGTGTGTGCCCCTTCACTCCCCAAGTTAGTGCGATACTACCGCATCAATTACGCACCGCCTATCCCCAGTAAGTGACAGCTTCGCATCACCGCGTTCACCGGTATACTGACCGCGCATGGCGTAAGAGAAGGTGGCAGTGAGCACTGATATAGACCAACCCGTGGCGTGGGCACACCGCATTCTCGCCTCTGCCGAGCCATTTCTGGCCGCGACAGCGCGCCCTACTGTATCGATAGAACCGCCGACCGACGCCGATGTGCTTGCCCTAAAAGAAGGCCTGATCCGGGTCTCGGAGCTGCTCCACACACCCTCATCTGACCTCAATCACGACCTGCTGAATGTGATTGGTGCGATCCGGGGTTACGCCGAAATGCTGCAGGAAGACGCGGCGCTGCTGCACCCTGCACTGCGCCAAGCCCTACCGGCGCTCCTCTCCAGCGCAGGTAGCACACAGACCGCGCCGAGCAACCTTGTCGCGGATTCTGCCGCTGTCGCTCACAGAAATGAAGCAGGCGTAATTTTGGCTGTCGATGACATGCCTGAAAATCGAGAGTTGATCAGCCGGTTATTATCCCGCGCCGGGCATACCGTGATCTCGGCGGAATCGGGAGAAGAAGCGCTGGAGCTCCTGGAAACCCGAGGTGTGGATGTCGTACTGCTGGATCTGATGATGCCCGGCATTGGGGGCGCGGAAGTTCTCAGAATCATGAAAGAGCATGAAGGGCTGCGCGCAACACCGGTCATCATGATCAGTGGACGTCAGGATATGGATCAGATCATTACCTGTATCCAGGCGGGCGCCGACGACTACCTGCTGAAACCCTTCAATCCGGTGCTGCTACAGGCGCGCATTTCCGCGGGCATCGAACGCAAGCGCTGGCATGACCGGGAAGAGGACTATCGGCATCAACTCGAGCGAAACGAGCGCTTTATCAGGCGCACTTTTGGCCGGTACCTCTCGGACGATATCGTCGAGCAGTTGCTGGAAGCACCCGAAGGGCTCGAACTCGGCGGTGATTTGCGCGAAGTCACCATCATGATGTCTGACATTTGCGGCTTTACCAGTCTGGCCGAACACCTGCCTCCAACGCAGGTAGTGTCTCTGCTCAATCGTTATTTCGAAGCGATGACAGCAATCATCTTTGCGCACCAAGGCACCATTGACGAGTTTCTTGGGGATGCCATTCTGGCCGTCTTTGGCGCACCCAGAAGACTGGATAATGACCCCGAGCGCGCCGTGCGCTGCGCGCTGGCCATGCGGGAGGCGATGGATGCCGTCAACGCTGCCAATGCAGCAGCTGGTTTGCCCGCGCTGAGCCAGCGAATTGCACTGAATACGGGTACGGTCATTGCCGGCAATATTGGATCAGAGCAGCGGGCAAAGTACGGTTGCGTGGGACACGCAATGAATGTGACATCCCGCATCGAGGGACAAACCGCCGATGACGAAATCCTGATCGCCGAGGCAACGCGGCAACTTCTGCCAGAGGGTATTTTTCGACTCGGAGAACCCAGAGCCATCATTGCCAAGGGCATTGAAGACTCCATTCTCACGTATCCGGTCCTGGGGCTACACTGATGACCGATACACGTCTAATCCTGCTGGTTGAGGACAACGAGGTGAATCGCAATATGCTCATCCGGCGACTCGAGCGCGCGGGACATGCAGTGACTACCGCCGCCGACGGCGACATCGCGCTCAATGTGATGCGGGAGGAGCACCCTGCTGTAGTGCTAATGGACATGAATCTGCCCGTGAAAGATGGCTGGACCGCTTGCCGGGAAGCCAAGGCGGACCCTGCCATTAGCGATATTCCCATTATTGCCCTGACCGCTCATGCCATGGAGGAAGACAAGGCCCGAGCTCTGGCAGCCGGCTGCGTCGACTTCGCAACAAAACCCGTCGACTTTCCTGCACTGCTCACCGTGATTGCGGCCGCTCTGAATGCGCACGGCTGATGTCGTCACACAACTGCGCCCTCGGCTCAGCCTCCGCGGCCGTCTTTATCTGTTCTCTGGCGCCATTCTCATTTTATTTGCCATCAATGTGGCCACATCGCTTTGGGGAAGCTTTGCGCGCAACGAAAGCTCTCTCGCCTATCAGGAAGCTGTCACCGCTGCACAACTGACGGCCGAGTTGGAACAAAACCTACAGAACAAGCGGCAACAAGTGCTGGTGTTGGCCACGCTGCGCGAGACAACGGATGACCCGCTGGAAGACAGCCAGCTCGATCAGGCGCGCGCCGATCTGGATATTGTCGTCGAGCGTCTGCGCCAGTTGGGAAACTACGGTGGCGCGGACCTTGAGGCCCACTATCGAAGGCTGCACGATAGCGCCACAACCCTTATAGAGCAGTGGCGACAGTTTTATATCCGCTATAACCAAACGGGCCCCACACCCTCAGTGGAAGACCCGCGCTCTTACAACACTGCCCAGCAGAGACTTCAGGAACTCGACCAGCGACAATCTTTTATTGCGGTTCAACGCGCCAATGCAATTGACCGCACCATTACGCTGACCGATCAAATCACCGTCGTCGGATTCATCGGGTCTATCGCCATTACACTGGCACTGGTTTTCGCCATGATCCGCAGCACCAATGCGTCACTGACTCGAATGAAACGGGGCGTTGAGCGATTCGGCTCCGGTGACTTGACCTACCGTATCGACGAGCAACGTGACTCTGGTGAAATCGGTGATCTGGCGCGCACCTTTAACGAGATGTCTACCAAACTACAAACCGCTATTGAGGAAACAAACGCCGCAAGAGCCGATGCGGACTCTGCCAACGCCGCAAAAAGTATGTTTTTGGCCAATGTGAGCCACGAGTTGAGAACGCCGCTGAACGCCATCATTGGCTACTCGGAAATGCTCCAGGATGAATTAGGCGACGAAACAGACATAAATCGCGAGCAATTTCATCACGACCTGGCCACCATTATTTTTTCTGGCAGGCAACTATTAACGCTCATTAACGACATTCTTGATTTGTCTAAGATTGAGACAGGCAAGATGCAGATGAGCTTCGAAGTATTCAGCCCGGCGGACTTGCTGGTGCAGGTTTGCGACGCGCTATCCCCCTTATTGACACAGAACCAAAACACACTGGTTCTGAACATCGACAAAGACAAGATGCGTGACATGAATGGCGACCGGGGGAAGCTACAACAAATCGTGACTAATCTTTTCTCCAATGCCTGCAAGTTCACGCAACAAGGACAAATCACGGTATCTGCTTCGATGGATCAGCAAGACCTCACAATAACAGTAGCCGATACCGGTATTGGCATGACGCCAGCTCAACAAGCGCGGGTATTCGAAGCCTTCACCCAAGCCGAGGCAAGCACCGCCGTTAAGTACGGGGGTACGGGGCTGGGACTGGCAATTGTCAAAGAATTCTGCACGATGCTGGGCGGCAGTATCGAGGTAGAGAGCAAGCCCAATAAGGGGTCATTGTTTCGTGTCAGGCTTCCGGTTGCCCCAGCGTAAGCTCCCGGAGTCGCTTCAAAGCTTCTTCTCGCTTCTCCAGCTCGACTGCAATCAGCGCGTTTTCGGCCTGAGCGTTGGCAAGCTGACCCTGCAAGTCAGCAATTAACGCCAGTAGCAGCC
>DFQW01000112.1:0-3301 GCA_002377985.1 Halieaceae bacterium UBA3479
ACCGCATTTGAGATACGCTTCAAACTCCCGATGGACATGAGTCGGTAGACTTTTGCCCTGAAATGCCAATTGCTCAACCAGGGCGGGGTAGTGTTTCTCTACAAGTTGGTAGAGCAGGGTTTGCTCTGGGCGATGGCGTTCGTAGGTGGTGTGACCAAGGGCATACCCATAAACAGGGGCGGCCCCTCCTTTGCCTGGTGACAACATACTGCGTCGACTCCAACAGAGTTGAAGTCAAACACAGTGGGGCCGTGAGCTTTGGCGGGGAACATCCGATGTATCCAGCCGCTAGTCTATATTCGAGCAGATCTGCTCACACCCACCGACTCCAGCCTATGAATCAGTACCCACTCTAGTCGCCAACCGTTTTCAGCTGTTTCTGGATCGATTTCAGTGTATTCATTAAGTCGCGGTTGCTGGGCTCTTTGCCTTTGAGTTTGCCTGCGGCAGCGTCAGTTGAGCCCACCATAATTGACAATAGATTGGTCACAACGGAGTGGTCGTAGGAGCGCTCCCGAAGCTTCAGCGTGCGCGCTGAAAATTCCAGAGTGCCAAAAAAAACGTCGCGCAACTGACCCATAGGCGTGCCCTTGGGGAGTTCACCCCGGTCCACGCCGCGCTGCATGATGCGATCAAACACTCGGACGTATTCGCGGACTTGGTCGAGGTCCTGTTCCTGCTGCGGACGCGCCCGATAGGTGAGAGAGACCACCTCAAACTGATTCAGTAGAGATTGCAGGTGGTAGCGGCCCAGTTGTTCCAGTTGCTCTAATGTCGTCGCGTCAGGTTCGATGGCCGCCTCGGCGCCCAATGTCAGTTGGGTCCAGAAACGACCCACCACCCCGGCTAGCAGGTCCTGCTTGTTCTTGTAGTAGAGGTACACCGTACCCTCGGCGACCGACGCCGCGCGCGCGATGTCCGATACTTTGGCGCCATCGAAGCCAGCCCGTGCAAAAATCTTCTCTGCGGCGTCGAGAATGCTGGATTCTTTGGCTTCAATGCGCGCCCTTGAGGTGTGGCGAGGTGTTGCCGACATTGGATGGCGCCCGTATAATGAATTAAACTCAGTTTAAATGAGTTAAAATCATTTTGGTAGCAGTCTGAGTCTCTTTCAGCGCAATCGAGGGCGAGTGGCATGATTCGGATAGGCGGCGCGACAGGCTATTGGGGCGAGGCGGACCTTGCACTGCCGCAGTTTTTGGCCGAGGGCAACCTCGACTTTATCGTGTTCGATTATCTCGCCGAGATCACGATGTCGATCATGGCGCGGGCCAAAGCCGCCGATCCTGAAGCGGGCTATGCCACCGATTTTGTCAGCGCGATTGTCGCGCCTCATCTGCAGGCCATCGCCGATTCCGGCGTCAAGCTGATCAGCAATGCGGGTGGCGTGAATCCCGAGTCCTGCGGTCGCGCGATCAAACAATTGATTGAGGATGCGGGGCTGTCGTTGAAGGTGGCTGTGATCACCGGCGACGACCTCATGCCCAAGCTAGATGAGGTGCTGGCTGCAGAGCCCGCCGAGATGTTTACGGGCGAGCCAACACCGCCTCGCGAGGCCATCGCCAGTGCCAATGCCTATCTCGGCGCCTTCCCGATTGCAGAGGCATTGAATCAGGGTGCGGACATCGTCGTCACTGGCCGCTGTGTCGACAGCGCGGTGACTCTCGGTGCGTGCATCCATCGGTTTGGCTGGCAGCGTGACGATCTGGATTTTCTTGCTGCAGGTTCGCTAGCCGGACATCTCATCGAATGTGGGCCTCAGGTGACGGGCGGTAATTACACTGACTGGCATGAAGTCGCCGATACGCTTCACAAAGTCGGCTATCCGATCGCGGAAATTGAGGCCGATGGCACGATGCTGATCACCAAGCCCAAGGGCACGGGGGGATGCGTCACGATCGGTACCGTCGGTGAACAGCTCCTTTACGAAATCGGTGACCCGGCTGCTTACTACCTGCCCGATGTGATCTGCGATTTTACTGAAGTCACGGTAGAGCAAGTTGACTTCGATCGCATCAAAGTGACCGGTGCCCGGGGTCGCGGCGTGCCTGATCAATACAAGACCTCGATAACCTGGGCCGACGGGTGGCGGGCGGGCATGCTTGGTTTTTACGTGGGCGCGCGCGCCGCCGAGAAGGCACGCATCTTTGCAGATGAGGCCGTGCAGCGTGCACGGCGCAAGCTCGCCGCCATGGGTGCGCCCGACTATGTTGAGGTGTGTGTCGAGGTGGTGGGCGACGAGAGTCACTGGGGTGACGCGGCGCGTTATGTGCGGAGCCGCGAGGTGGCAGTAAAAGTGGGGTGCCGGCACGTTGATCGCCGGGCGACCGACCTGCTCATGCGTGAGTTGTCTGGGGCTGCTTTGGGAGCGCCCGCCGGATTTTGCGCCTTCGCCGGCACGCGGCCCAAATCCTCTCCTGTTATCCGTTTGTTCTCGCTATTAGTGGACCGTGGTATTGCGGATATCCAGATTCACACGGCTGACCAATCAATCGCGTTCGAAGAACCTGCAGTGAGTGAGGCGCTGATTAAGAGGGAATCGGAACAAGCCTCGACGCGAGAGGCGCGCGCGAGCGCCGATGGAGCCCAGCCAGAGATAAGCAACGGTAGCGGTGTGGAGCAAATCACGGTGCCGCTTGAGCGCTTGGCCTGGGCGCGCTCTGGCGACAAGGGCGACAAAGCCAATATTGGCGTCATGGCGCGCAGACCGGAGTATCTCCCATACATTGCAGCGGCGCTGACCACACCCTATGTGGCGAGTCGCTTTGCGCACTTTATGGCCAGCCCGGAGATCGATCGGTACGAGCTGCCCGGGCTGTCTGCGCTCAACTTTGTGTTACACCATGCCCTCGGTGGCGGTGGCGTCGCAAGTCTGCGTAATGATCCTCAGGCAAAGGGCTACGCCCAAATTTTATTGGACACGCCGGTGAGCATGCCGGCCCAACTTTTGGAGGACTGAGATGGTCGCCGTGACGTCCCAGATAGACGCAAACTCAGAGACTTTCGCCCAAAACCGGGCCAGCATGATGACCTTTATCGAGCGCCTGCGTTCGCTGGAGGCGCGAGCATCGGAAGCGTCGGCCAAGCGTCGCGCGACGTTCGAAAAGCGCGGTCAGTTGTTGCCGGCGGATCGTTTGCACCGGCTTTTGGACCCTGGTATGCCGTTTCTCAGGCTACATACGCTGGCCAATTTTGCGGTCGACAACGCAGACCGGGAAGCCAGTATCCCCGGCGCCTCGGTGCTGGTGGGTATTGGTTTTGTGGGCGGCGTGCGTTGCATGGTCTGGGTCGATGACTCGGG
>DFQW01000112.1:3691-11497 GCA_002377985.1 Halieaceae bacterium UBA3479
GCGAACCTTTTGCAGTACCAGACCGAACTTTGGTCTGTGTTTGGCGGTGTTTTTAAAAATCTCGCGCAGATGTCGGCGATGGGTTTGCCGACGATGGTTGTGCTGCACGGCGGCTCGACGGCGGGTGGCGCGTACATGCCCGGCATGTCTGACTACGTCATTGGCGTCAAAGAAAATGGCATGGCAGCGCTGGGGGGGGCCGCACTGGTGAAAGCGGCTACGGGTGAGATCGCCAATGACCGCGAACTCGGTGGCACCGAAATGCACGCCAGTGTCTCAGGCGTGGTCGAGTATCTGGTGGAGGACGATGCTCACGGTTTACTGAAAGCGCGCGAGGTCTTCGGTCGGCTGGACTGGAATCGGCGCACCACGCCTGTGCACAGGCGCGCCTACACCGCCCCGCGCTACGACGCTGAGGAACTGGCCGGCGCCGTGCCTACCGATCCCAAGGTGCCCTATGACTGCCGAGAGGTGCTGGCCCGCGTCGTGGACGGCTCTGAAATCGAGGAATTCAAGCCGCGCTATGGTGTGTCCACGTTGTGCGCCCACGTCAGCATCACCGGCATCGCTTGCGCGGTGATCGGCAACAACGGGCCGATCGACCCGAACGGCGCGACCAAGGCGGCGCAATTCATTCAGGCCTGCGATCAGGCAGATTTGCCGATTATTTTCTTCCAGAACACCACCGGTTATATGGTCGGAACTGAGTACGAGCAGGCGGGCATGATCAAGCACGGTTCAAAAATGGTTCAGGCGGTGAGTACCGCGCGAGTGCCGAAAATCACTCTGTACATCGGCGCCAGCTTTGGCGCGGGTAACTATGGTATGTGCGGCTGGGCCTATGAGCCCGACTTTTTATTCGCCTGGCCGAGTGCGCGCACGGGTGTGATGGCGGGGCAGAGTGCAGCCAAGACCATGAGCGAGGTCGCGAGAGCGGGTGCCGCGCGCAAGGGTATCGAGATTCCCGAAGAGCAACTGGCCGAGCAGGAAGCCGCGATCATCGCCCACTTCGATGCGCAGGAAGACGCGTTCTATACCTCGGGCCGCGTGCTGGATCACGGCGTGATCGACCCGCGCGATACCCGCAAGGTGCTCGCGTTTTGTCTTGAGACCATACTGGAGGGTCGGCAGCGCACGCTCACGCCCAACAGTTTTGGCGTGGCGAGGATGTGATCATGACAACACTACCCCATACCGATTCCGTCGAATGCGAACTCCATCAGGGCTGGTTGACTGTCTGGTTTAACCAACCCGAGCGGCGCAACCCACTCACTGATGAGGTGGTCGCCGACCTGCAGCGTATTTGCGATGCCCTGCAGGACGACCGTTCGGTACGCGGCATGACGCTGCGCGGCCGCGGCGGTTTCTTCTGCGCCGGCGGTGATCTCAAAGGCTTCAAGACGATGGCAGTGGCCTCAAACGATGAGGTGATCGCCATGAGTGAACAGATTGGGCGCTTGCTCTACACCCTCGATCGGCTGCCGCTGGTCACTATCGCGGTCATAGAGGGGGCAGCAATGGCCGGGGGTTTGGGTGTGGCGTGTTGCTGTGACGTGACGATTGGCACAGCGGATGCCAAGTTTGCATTTTCTGAGACGCGGATCGGCATCTCGCCCGCTCAAATTGCCCGCTACGTCATGCAGAAGTGCGGCGAGTCCACGGGTCGGCGACTCATGCTGAGCGCAGCCCGCTTCGCAGGTGAGGAGGCGGCGGCCTTGGGCATTTTGGATGTGGTGGTGGCTGATGCCGAGGAGCTTGAGGCCGCCGAGGCGCGAATTCGCGCCGACGTGCTGGCCTGTGCCCCCGGCGCCGTGGCAGCGACCAAAACCTTGATCAGAACGCTACCCACGTTGCCGGATGAGCAAAAGATGCGGTTCGCGGCTGAGAACTTTACCGCCTGTTTAAAGGGCGAGGAGGGCATGGAAGGCGTCGCGTCTTTCTTGGAGAAGCGCAAGCCGAACTGGCATCAGGAGGGCGAGGGATGAAAGCGATCCAGACAGTGCTGGTTGCCAACCGCGGTGAGATTGCGGTCCGAGTGATGCGCACCGCCAAGGCGATGGGGCTCAAAACTGTTGCCGTCTATTCCGATGCCGATGCCCGTGCGCTGCATGTGCGTACCGCCGATCTGGCCGTGCCTCTGGGGGGTAACACTGCTACTGAATCCTACTTGAACGGCGACGCCATCTTGGCGGCGGCCCACGCAACGGGTGCGGATGCGATTCATCCAGGATATGGCTTTTTATCCGAGAACACCGGTTTTGCGGCGGCGTGTGCAGAGGCGGGCGTCATCTTTATTGGCCCGCCGGCTCAGGCCGTGGAGGTCATGGGCGATAAAGCGCTCGCCAAACGCGCGATGCTCGAGGCGAAGGTGCCCTGCATTCCGGGCTATCAGGGTGAAGATCAGTCCGACGAAACCCTCTGTCGCGAGGCGGAAGCGATGGGCATGCCGGTGATGGTAAAAGCCGCCGCGGGTGGCGGCGGGCGCGGTATGCGTCGGGTCAGTGACCCAGCCTACTTGCAGCAGGCGATTACGCTGGCGCGTGCTGAGGCGGAGAGCGCGTTTGGTAATGGCGATTTGATCCTTGAGCGCGCGATTGAAGGTGCCCGGCACGTTGAGGTGCAGGTGTTCGCAGATACCCACGGTAACGTGATTCACCTGGGTGAGCGGGACTGCTCCCTGCAGCGGCGGCACCAGAAAGTGGTGGAAGAATCGCCCTGTCCTGTGATGACACCCGAGTTGCGTGACGCGATGGGTGCGGCGGCGGTTGAGGCGGCGCGCGCTGTCAATTACGTGGGCGCGGGCACGGTAGAATTTCTGCTCGACGCCAGCGGCGAATTTTACTTTCTGGAGATGAACACGCGACTGCAGGTCGAGCATCCGGTGACCGAATGTGTCACAGGATATGACCTGGTGCAGTGGCAAATTCAGGTGGCACAGGGTGAGCCATTACCCGCCACTCAAGAGGATGTTACGCTGTTTGGTCACGCCATCGAGGTGCGACTCTGTGCCGAAGATCCGGCCGCAGGATTTCTGCCCAGCGCCGGCCCTGTATCACTATTTAGTATCCCGGCAGCCGAGAGCGTCCGCGTGGATGCGGGGATCGAGACGGGGGATGCCATATCACCCTTTTATGACTCGATGGTAGGTAAGGTGATCGCCTGGGGCGAAACGCGCGAGATGGCCAGATTGCGCTTGCGCGCCGCGCTGCAGCGGACGGCCCTCGCAGGGGTTACCCACAACCGGGCCTTTTTACTTGAACTGCTCGATGATGCGACCTTTGTCGGCGGTGGCGCGACCACAGACTTTATCGATCAGCAGTATCCCGAGGGCTATGTGCCAGATGCGGCCCCGAGCCGCCTGCTGGCAGCGGGTATTGCGCTGCAACAGATTCTTGCTGGCGAAGCCCATTTTTCGAGCGCACTGTCGGTCAGCGAGGAGTTGCGAGGCTGGGCGTCGACGGGGCCAGTGACGCGACGGCATCACTACACAGTCAGTGACGCGGCGTTTTCGGCGGAGATCACCCAAGTGTGCGCCGACGGCTTCGATATCAATCTGATGGAGTCCTGCCACGTCGTGACCATGGCATCGCTGGGCGAACATCGCGCCACGCTGGTGATCGATGGCCAGCGCGTGGTCCTGGGCTATTACGTTCAGGACTCCGCTACGCTCATGCTCGCGACGGATCGCTCGGAAATCACGCTGGTCAACACAGATCTGATTCCCCCAGAGGCGGCAGAAGATGCACTCGGAGGTAAGGTGCTGGCACCCATGCACGGCCAGTTGATGGCAGTTTTGGTCGAGGCCAATGCGAGGGTAGACAAGGACCAGCGGCTCGCCGTCTTCGAGGCGATGAAGATGCAGCACGAAATCCTCGCGCCTGTCGCGGGTACGGTGGCGGAGTTACTCGGCCACGTCGGACAACAAATGGCAGCGGGTGATGTCATCTTGGTAATCGAGGAGGCGACCAGCGAATAAGCTGGTGTGCTATGAGGTGCTTGGTTAAGGTCGTGGGCAACGGAAAGGGAGCGGCATCATGCAGCAGGCGAGTGACTTTTTAGCCGAGTCGGAAGCCTTGGAGCGGCTAATCACGCCGCTCCAGGTGGCCGACTTCACCCGGCCTACGGGATTCAAGGCGTGGACCTTCGAGACCATCATGCGACACCTGCACTTTTGGAACCATATGGCCAACCTTGCATTGACCGCGCCCGATGACTTTCAGGCCGCGCTCAAGCCCGCGGTAGCAGGCATGATGGCCGGTAAAACGCTGCCCGAGATTGAGGTTAATCACTTCCCCGAAACGGATCTCGCGTTGGTATCACTCTGGCAGACGGGCTTTCGCGACGTGGCGGCGGCCTATCAGCAGGCTGATCCTTCCGACCGGGTGGCATGGGTGGGCCCCAGTATGAGCGCGCGTTCGTCAATTACCGCTCGGCAAATGGAGACCTGGGCGCACGGTCAGGCTATCGCCGACGAGCTGGGTATTGTCCGTGCGGAAGACGACCGCATCCGCAATATTGTGGTGCTGGGCGTAAATACCTTTGGCTGGTCGTTCACCGTTCGTGGCGCGGTGGTTCCCGAAGCAAAGCCCGCGCTGCGTTTAATCGCTCCATCAGGTGAGACCTGGGAATACGGGGACGCTGATAGCAGCGAGCGTGTCACTGGCATGGCGCATGAATTTGCCCAGGTGGTCACGCAAACGCGCAATGTTGCGGATACGGCGCTCACCGTTGAAGGTGAGATTGCCACGGAGTGGATGCGTAATGCCCAGTGCTTTGCCGGTGCCGCAGCCACTCCTCCTCTGCCCGGCGAGCGTCACACTAAATCGGCCGGCTAGGCTCCCAATAATGGCGCATTATTGATTGTCGGTGCCGGCGCTTACGTCGCGTCGAGCCGGTTCAGCATGCGTCTCAGCGCCAGCCAAAATAGCTCTTGATCGGAATACCCAGTGACACGATCCAGTTCCTCGCAGCCGCGCATCTGAATAAAAGTGGGCGTGCCGAGAACCGGCGACACCGCGCAGTCGGCAAAAGGTCCCGCACCCTCGCGCCACGCTTCATACCGGATCTTTTGCATGGGCAGTATTTGCGCTTCGGTTGTTTTCGGGTAGATCGGGCCGACCTCGCGATCAAACTGCTGGCACGCGCCGCAGGAGGGGCTGTAGATATAGACGAGTACCACATCTTCCTCCGCCAAGGCCAAGTCACTCAGCGCGATGCAGGCTGCCGCCACTCCCAGCCTTGCTATCACTAACGCCATGCGCCTGAGTCGAGCCAATGACGGCACAGCAGAGGAGTACTTAAAGTAAGCCCGACGCGTAAGGTAATTGGCAAGCGCGCCGGTCACAGTTTGATATACCCCCAGCCCTCGCTGACTTGAAGTCGACCCAATTCGGCGACCCCCGATGGCACGGTTTCAATGCCAAGGGCGAGATCATCCTTACTTAGGTTGAAGCTGGTTAGGGTGTTCTCGCAGGCAAAAATCCGCACACCAGACATCAGCAATTGCTCCATTTGTGCGCTGTAGTCACCGCCGTTGGCGTCTACCGCACCTTCCATAGCCGGTCGCACGCCTTCTGCTATCAGAATCACGCGCGCCGGTATTGTCGGGTTGCCCGCCTGATGCCGGGCGATTTGCCGCAATACCCGATTCATTTTCTGGTCGGAATCGACGTGAAAGACAATGCCCGGCGCCTCCAAATCTGCGCTGAAAGCGGCCACCGGCACGAACACAACGAGTGCGGCGAGCAGTGTAAGAAGCGAACGCATGGTCATGACGATGTCCTCATTGCGGAGAGCGGCGGGGTAGCACTGGAGCCCTGTGTGGCGTTCCAATATTGATTGTGATGTATTCCTCGCGTCCTGTGGAGACGGTGAGTGGGGATCCCTTTTTGCGCGTGGTTTGTTGTGCACTTTCTGCAGCATGAATCAGCACAAAGGGACCCGTCATGAGTGGTTGCCGCGGCTCTGGTAAAAAAGTGGTGATATGGGTTGCGATCCTCTGGAACACCGGTTAACCTATGGTTATATCATTATTCTTAAAAAGAATAACCAAAAATTTTTGCATTGCCGGTGGTATTTTCGGCCAACAACCAACCATCAAGGGGGATGTGCGGTATGGCAGGCGAGCAGCGAGAACCGGGTCAGCTCCGTTTGGCGCCAGAATCGTTTTTGGCCCCTGACCTTGTAAATGATATCCATCGCAATGGTGTCGATGACTCTCGTCGAAAGTTATTGCGGGGCGCTTTTGCCGCTGCTTCCGCCGCGCTGGTCGCACCAAGCCTCCGCGCTGCAGACGACCCCGATATCGTCAGCGTTCCCGAGTGGAGTCGCTCGCTGGGCAAGCCCGTGGCTGCAAATCCCTACGGTCTGCCATCGCCTTACGAATCCAATATTGTGCGCCGACAAAGCCCGGGCTTGACCCAAACGGATCAGGCGAGTGTTGCGTTCACCCCCCTGCAAAATCTGTTCGGCATGATTACGCCAAGTGGTCTGCATTTCGAGCGACATCATCAAGGTTGGGTCGACATTGATCCTCGCCGACATCGGCTGATGATTAACGGTCTTGTTGAGACACCGCTGGTGTTCACCATGGAAGATCTGTTGCGTTTGCCCAGCGTATCGCGCATTCACTTTTTGGAGTGCGGTGCGAATACAGCATTGGAGTGGGGCAATGTGGCTGTGCCAACGGTGCAATACAGCCACGGTATGCTATCGGCATCGGAATTTACGGGCGTGCCGGTCTCGCTACTGTTGGAGCGCGCCGGTTACGATCGCAAGCGCGCACGCTACCTGTTAGCCGAGGGTGCCGATGGCTCTAGCATGACCCGGACGATTAATCTCGAGAACGCCCTCGACGACGCCATGGTGGCCTATGGCCAGAATGGTGAAATGCTTCGCCCC
Organism: Halieaceae bacterium UBA3479; assembly: GCA_002377985.1. Taxonomy (GTDB): domain Bacteria; phylum Pseudomonadota; class Gammaproteobacteria; order Pseudomonadales; family Halieaceae; genus Luminiphilus. The sequence continues at coordinate 10,592 of DFQW01000112.1, forward strand.
GAAAATGGTTATCCCTTGCGACTGGTGGTACCGGGGGTGCAGGGTGTTTCCTGGGTCAAATGGTTGCGCCGGTTAGAGGTCGGGGACCAGCCCTGGGCGGCTAAGGACGAGGCTTCTCATTATGTGGATCTCATGCCTGACGGCACGCACCGCCAATATACGTCGATTCAGGAGGCCAAGTCGGTCATTACCGCACCGTCGGGCGGGCAAAAGTTGCTGAAACAAGGCTATTACTGCATTACCGGTCTGGCGTGGAGTGGGCGCGGTAGCGTGAGCAAAGTAGAAGTCTCGATTGACGGTGGGCGCAACTGGCTTGTTGCGCGCCTTGAAGGCCCTGTATTACCCAAGGCGCTGACACGCTTCAATTTTGACTGGACTTGGGGCGGCGAAGAGGCACTGTTACAAAGCCGGGTCACAGATACCTCGGGCTACACCCAGCCCACGCGCGCCCAGCTGGTGGCAGTACGCGGCACGCGATCGATCTACCACAACAATGCAATCCAAACCTGGTGCGTCGGGGCAGATGGGGAGGTGCACAATGTTCAATTGGGCTAGCACTTTCACAGCGGTGGCAACGGTCCTCAGTATTGCAACGGGTGCTGTCGCGTCGGAGTTGCCTGCTGGCATTGAGGCCATCGGCAGGCCCGCCACGGATAACGAATTAAGTGCCTGGGATATTGACGTTCGGCCGGATTTTCTCGGATTACCACCCGGCAGTGGCGATGTTTGGCAAGGGGAAGCGGTCTGGTTGGAGAAATGCGCCGCCTGCCACGGTGACTTTGGCGATTCCAATGAGGTGTTTGCGCCCATCGTGCTGGGAAATATCACGGAAGAAGACATAGAGACCGGACGGGTCGCCGCGCTTCAGGATCCCGCCGTCGCGCGCACGACGCTGATGAAAGTGGC
>DFQW01000041.1 GCA_002377985.1 Halieaceae bacterium UBA3479
CGGTACCAGCGGTGAGCCGACGCCTGCGTTGTTGAGCACAATATCCAGTGCCCCCAGCGCCTTCACACTATTGGCGAAAAAGTCTGCTACGGCATCGGCGCTGGCCACATCACACAGTTGCCCATAGTGGTTCCCGCCGATGGTGGTGAGGGATGCCATCGCCTCGTCTAGCCGAGTCTGCTCCACGTCACAGATGGCGACATCTGCCCCAGCCGTCACAAATGCCTCGGCGCAGGCCAAACCGATGCCGGCGCCTGCGCCGGTGATCAGTATTTTTTTGCCTTTCAGTGACAGCTCCATAGCAACCCCTCAATGAACGCAGTGTCAGAGAATACCCGGGATAATGCTGGTGTGCTAAGTGATTAGGCAAAGACCTCGAGTTCCAATTAGACTTCGCGCATGCATTACGACGTGTTTAATGGTGACGCTGACGGCATCTGTGCGCTGTTGCAGTTGCGATTGGAAGAGCCGCTGGTTTCAACCCGCATCACCGGTATCAAGCGTGATATTGCCCTGTTGGAGAGAGTTGTTGCGGAGCCGGGTGACACGGTAACCGTGCTCGATATCTCCATGGCCAAAAACAGTGACGCGCTCAGCCAGTTACTCGATAACGGCGTGATGGTTGATTACATTGATCACCACGCAGCCGGTGCGATTCCCGAGCACTCTAATCTCACCGCCACAATCAGTGAGGCACCTGAGGTCTGCACCGCTTTGTTGGTCAATGGGCGCCTGCGCGGAGTACGGGTCGAGTGGGCGATTACGGGTGCTTTTGGCGACAATCTTGATGAGCCCGCACAGCGCCTTGCGGAGAAGTCAGGGTTGCGGGCGCCAGACATCGCAAGGCTTAAGGAACTTGGCGTCTGCATCAACTACAACGGCTATGGTCCGTCGCTGGATGACTTGCACTTTCACCCAGACGCTTTGTACGAGAGTCTTCTTGAGGCGGGGCGCCCGCAGGCGTTTCTCGATTCGTCGACCTTTCGTCAACTCCAGCAGGGGTACCAGGATGATCTTGCGGCTTCTGCGGCGCTGATACCCATCGTCGAGGAGTCGGCATTCGCCGTGTATCAACTTCCGAATGCGCCTTGGGCACGGCGTGTGAGTGGCATTTACAGTAATGATCTGGTGCGCGCTCACCCGGATCGGGCGCACGCCGTGTTGACTGAACAGGACGACGGTGCTTTTTTGGTGAGCGTACGCGCACCCTTCAATAATCGCGCCGGCGCAGATCAGGTCTGCTCGCAGTTCGATACGGGGGGCGGTCGGGCCGCCGCAGCCGGTATCAATCGCTTACCGGCTTACGACGTGGGGGCTTTATTTGCGGCGCTGGCTACTCAATACGGTAGCCCGCGCTAGTCGCTTACGCCGCGTGCTTGGTGAAGGCAAGCTCGGGGAAGCCTGCATCCGCTGATTCGCGCAGCTTGTCGTAGTAGATGTGCGCGCCGCCAAAGTAAACCAACACGCGCGGCTTACGTTTCTCCAGGTTGGCGCCCATCATCCATGAGTTCACTTTGTCACCCTGCGCCATCAGCGTTTGGTTGTGAATCTCAGCGGTGTGCTCGGACCACTCGTCTTCCGCCTGCTGGCTGGGTTCGAACAGATCGAAGCCCTCTGACTCCATCTTTTTGATGCAGTCGGTGATATAAGCCACGTTCTGCTCGATGGAGGTGGGCAGATTGGCGAAGGGCGCTTGGGGCCCGGTGATCATAAAGAAATTGGGGTAGCCGGCCACGTAGACGCCCATGATGGACTTGGATTCATCGTCCCACTTTTCGCGCAGCGTGTGCCCATCGCTACCGCGAATATCAATCGCTTCGAGCGCGCCGGTATAGGCCTGGAACCCGGTAGCCAACACGATGATGTCAAACTCGTAGAGATTCTCAGTGGTTTGGATGCCGGTCTCGGTAATCTCAGTGATGGGCTCGCGATCTTTTATGTCAACGAGCTTTACGTTGTCGCGGTTAAAAGCTTCGTAGTAACCGTGATCCAGCGGCGGTCGTTTGGCAAACAGCGGGTAACCCGTGGGTGTCAGCAGCTTGACCAATTCAGGGTCCTTCACTTTTTCCGCGATTTTGCTGGTAATGAAGTCTGACGCCATCTGGTTTGCTTCGGCGCTGCCTAGAAGGTCATCAAATGTTTCAAACACCCAGCGGAAACTGCCTTTCCAGTGCTCTTCGAAGATGCGCTGCACCTCTTCGGGTGGTGTATCGACCGCATTGCGTCCGGGTGGCTGCTCAAAGGCCATGCCAAACATATGATTGCGCGCTTTGGCGATGATTTCGTCGTAGTTGTCCTTAATCTCCTTTTCCCACTCAGGGGTCATGTCTTTCTGCATCGCCGGGAGTACAAAGTTGGGCGTGCGCTGGAACACGGTTACCTGAGCCGCGGTTTTGGCCACCTCGGGCAGCATCTGTACGGTGGTGGCGCCAGCGCCAATAATTCCGACACGCTTGCCCGCCACGTCGAGGCCTTCCGGCCAGCGCGAGGAGTGGAAGATCGGGCCGTTAAAGCGATCCTGTCCGGGTATGTTCGGCAGCACCGGCTGAGAAATCATGCCCATTGCGCTAACAAAATATTTAGCGGTGTGGGTTTGTCCGTCTCCGGTTCGCACATTCCAGAGACCCGTTGCCTTGTCGAACGCGGCGCTCTCAACTTCTGTGCTCAGTTGGAACATGGGCCAGAGCGCAAACTTATCCATGACGAACTTTAGATAGGATTGTGTCTCCTCCCACCCAGAATAGCGCTTGCTCCATGACCATTCCTGCAGAACCTCTTTCGAGAACGTTAAGCAGTAGTAATAGGATTCACTGTCAGTGGCTGCGCCGGGGTACTTGTTCCAGGCCCAGGTCCCGCCGACGTCACTGGCGCGATCGAAAACCTTGACGTTGAAGCCGGCTTCTCTAAGGTGGTAGCTCAACGAAATGCCCGCAAAACCTGCACCGACGGCAATCACGTCATAGTCTGCAGAATGGGATGCGCTCATAACAGATTCTCCTGTTCGCTTTGACCCCGGCTCCGAGGTCCATACTTCAGTCAACTCTTTGGCCAGCGTGTTTCTTGGCACCAGATTTCTTTTCCCGGCTGACGCTTTTCTGCACCAGTCTGGGCTAAACTTACTTGTGTTCAGCAAGTAGCGATGGTCACTATCGCCAACGCCCTGAACCTTGTCAACGATCACTCCACATTAGAGGTTAAGAATATGTCTTCTAACGCAAAACCGTCGATCGGCATCGTCGGTGGCACTGGCGATTTGGGGCGCGGATTGGCCCTGCGATTGGCGAAAGCTGGCCACTCGGTTCTTATCGGGTCGCGCAAGCCCGAACAGGCGGTCGAGGCTGCTGAGGCGTTGTCTGGGGAGTTATCCAGTCGCGGTGTCAGCGATCACACGATAGAGGGAATGGACAATATTACGGCGGCGAAGGACGGCGAGATTGTTTTCGTTACAGTCCCTTTTGCGGCGCATACCCCGACGTTGGAGAGTATTCGTGACGCGGTGCAGGGTAAGGTGGTCGTGGATGTGACGGTCCCGCTGGTCCCGCCGCGCGTTGCACGGGTGCAGCTGCCACCTGAAGGCAGTGCCGGCGTCATCGCGCAGACGCTGCTCGGTGATGACGTGCATGTGGTGAGTGCGTTTCAAAACGTGGCTGCGGCGCACCTGCAAGCCGACATGGATATTCCCTGCGATGTGCTGGTGACGGGCAACGAAAAAGAAGCGCGCCAGGTGGTGGTTGATCTCATCGAATCGATGGGCATGAGGGGTTTTCATGCCGGGCTAATCCACAACGCGGCGGCAGCTGAGGCACTGACCTCGGTTTTGATCAATATCAACAAGCAATACAAAACCCACGCGGGTCTCAGACTCACAGGCATCGACTAACCGCTGTGAGCTCGGGCCCGCTGCAGGTCACGCCTCTGCAAGACTTCCCGCTGATATCCGCGGGCGATGACTTGGCCGAGATGATTGTCGATGCCATGCGACGGCAGGATCTCGCGCCAGAAGCGTCGGGCGTCTTGGTGGTGGCGCAAAAAATTGTTTCCAAGTCAGAAGGGCGTTTGGTCAACCTCGCAGAGGTACTGGTAACCGAAGAAGCGGCGGCATTGGCGGGCGAAACCCACAAGGATCCGCGTCTGGTCACGTTAATCCTGCAGGAGTCACGCGCGGTTATTCGCATCAGGCCGGGTCTGATTATCGCGGAGCACCGCACGGGGCATATTCTGGCCAACGCCGGGATTGATGCCTCTAATGTGGGTGTCTCGGGAGAGTATGTGTTGTTGTGGCCTGAAGACCCGGATGGGAGTGCTCGGCAACTATCAGCGCGCATCGCAGATTTGACGGGAATCAGCATTCCTATCGTAATCAACGATAGCCTAGGCAGACCTTGGCGGATGGGTACGGTCGGTTTTGCGATTGGCGCCTGTGGGCTGGAACCGGTTTGGGATCAAGTGGGTGAGCGCGATTTGGATGGGCGAAAAATGCAGGTAACGGCGCCGGCCATGGCCGACGCGCTTGCGGCGGCTGCCTCCTTGGTGCAAGGCGAGACCAATCAGGGCCAGCCAGTGGTGTGGGTTACCGGCTGTCCTCTTCGCGCATCAGAGACGGCCACTTCGCGAGCTTTGCTGCGCACCCGAGGTGAGGACCTGTTCCGTTGAAAGCCCGCAGTGCCCTGCGCGGTGTCATTCTGCTGAGCGGCGGCGGCGGAGGTGCCCGGCTAGCGGCTGCCTTGCATCAGCAGCGCCCCGATATAGCGCTGGCGATCTTGACTAATACTGGTGATGATTTTCAGCATCTCGGGCTTACGATTTGTCCGGATACCGACAGCGTGATTTACGCGCTTACCGAGCAGCTTGATCGCGCGCGAGGCTGGGGTCGCCTAGGCGAAACCTGGAATACCCTGTCTGAGATCAAGCAGATGGATGGTCCCGACTGGTTTCAGCTCGGCGATCGCGATCTTGCACTGCACCTGCAGAGATCGGCCATGCTCGGTGAAGGTAGGTCGATGACTGATATTACGGCGACGTTGGCGCGGCGACTCGGCCTCTCGGGTACAACGCTGATTATGCCCGCCACCGAGCAATCGATTTGTACGCGCGTTTTGACAGACGAGGGCGAAATGGCGTTCCAGCAGTACTTTGTGGCGCGCCGCTGCGAGCCGCGATTGATGGATGTTCGCTATGAGGGCATCGAGCAAGCGGTGCCCAATCAAGCCCTCTCCGAGTTGCTAAGTCTGCCCGCATGGCATGAATTCGATGTCATCGTCGGACCGTCTAATCCATTTTTGAGTGTTGCACCGATACTTGAGATCCCCGGCATGGCTTCACTCTTGCGCGAGCGGGCGAGGCGAGTGATCGCGATTTCACCCATTGTGGGTGGGCGCGCGCTCAAGGGGCCTGCTGCAAAAATTATGACTGAGTTGGCAATGTCGGTTTCCGCTAAGGGTTGGACGCAGTGGTTCGATCAACGTTATCCCGGACTGGTCGATACCTGGGTTTGGGATAAAGAGGATCAAGCAGCGCTATCCGAGGCTGAGGCATCTGCGTGTCGGGTGCGCTTCGCGCAAACCATCATGGCTGATCCAAAGCCAGCGGGCGCTTTTGCTGATTGGCTAATCGAGGAGTGTTTGGGTGTCGATTGAGGCCTTTGTACCTCTTAAAACACTGTCACAGAGCAAAAATCGACTGGCGCCTGTGTTGACCGAGTCTGCGCGGCGGGCATTGGTAATGGCGATGGCCGAGGACGTTATCGCACGATTGCGCCAGCATCCTGGGATTGATCGGGTGCATGTTATTTGTGGCGAAGGTTGGGAAGGATCTGCATTCCTACAGGCGCCGATTTGCCTGTGGCGTGAATCCGAGTTGACGGTCAGTGGGCTGAATGCCGTGCTCAGTGCAGTAGCCACCGACTCGGGAGCTGATGGCCAGTTATTCATTCATGCTGATTTGCCTTTTCTGAGCCATGAAGATCTGACGCAGATTGTTGCCAAGGCGGGCAAGGGCGGGGCGATCCTTTGCCCGGATCGGCATCGTGTCGGTACCAATGCGCTGTTGCGATGGCGAGCGCAATCGCTCGTGCTGTCGTTCGGAGAAAACAGTTTCGCCCGCCATAGCGCCGCCGCCAGAGTGGGTGGGGTGGATTGGTCGGAGATAGTGACGCCCGGTCTGGGTGCGGATATTGATACCGTAGATGACATTCAACGATTGCGGGATTTTGATCCAGAGCGAGAAGAGGGTGTCGCCAGACTGGGGGATCGCACGCGTATCTGGAGTCTGCAGTAGCGAGCACTGAGGTCTGGGTTGTCTGGGCAATGCTGCGACCGGTTTGCACCCACTGCCCGATGTGCGCGCCGCCTCGGGTCGGTGATCGGGGGCGGTCGGTCGCGAGAGAGACCAATTTCTGTGCTACCCAAAACCCCGCTTTAAGCGGTAGAGTACGAAGCCTATGGGGGCAGATGAAAAATTACGGCAAGCCGTGTCGAAGGACGCTGTGCTTGCCGAAGCGCTGTTGGTGCACGAACCTGATGCTCGCGTTTTGTCGCGAGCTAAAGAGGTCCGCGACCGCTATTACGGGTCCACCATTACGTATAGCCCCAAGGTCTTCATTCCGCTGACGCAGTTGTGCCGCGATGTCTGTCACTACTGCACTTTTGCCAAGACACCGTCTCAACTCGATGCGCTTTATATCAAAGCGGATGCGGTATTAGAAACGGTTACCCTCGGGGCGCAGGCCGGTTGTCGCGAGGTCTTGCTGACCCTGGGCGAGAAACCCGAGCTGCGCTACAAGGCGGCTCGCGAGTGGCTTCTAGCCGCCGGATTCGACAGCACGGTTGATTATGTAGCCCACGTTGCCCAGCGCATCTTGAACGAGACGGGGCTGCTGCCCCATATCAATGCGGGCACGCTGTCTCGGGGGGAGCTTATTAAACTGCGTGGCGTGTCGGCCTCGATGGGCCTCATGTTGGAGAGCGGCGCCGCGCGGCTCTGTGAGCGGGGCGGACCGCATTTTGGGTCTCCCGACAAGCGCCCCTTTAGGCGATGGTTGACGTTAGCACGCGCGGGTGTGCTCAAGATTCCCATGACCACTGGTCTGTTGGTCGGCATCGGCGAGACGCGCACTGAGCGCTTGCGCGACTTGCAGAATATTTGCCGGCTACATGAGCGCTACGGGCATATTCAGGAAGTGATCATTCAGAACTTCTGCGCCAAGCCAGATACGCTGATGGCCGACTCGGAAAGCGCCGATCTCTCGGAGTTGCTTTGGACGATTGCGCAGGCCCGGTCGATTTTGCCGGTAGACATTAGCGTGCAGGCGCCCCCGAATTTGAGTCCGGGCTTCCTCGGGCGATTGATCGACGCAGGGATCAACGACTGGGGCGGCGTGTCGCCGCTCACGCCGGACTACGTGAATCCTGAAGCTCCGTGGCCGAGCTTGTCAGCGCTGCGTAACGCAACCGCGGCTTGCGGCAAGCATTTAGTGCCGCGACTGACGGTGTATCCGCGTTTTGCGTCGGATCCGGCTTGGATCGATGCCTCGGTCAGACCGCGAGTGCTGGAGTTGTCGGATGCAAGCGGATGGTCGCGAGAAGATCAATGGCGCGCGGGTTCCTCCGATACGGCACCCGAGCACTACAGTGTCACCGCCGGGCCTCTCACGCCTGCGGTTCGTGAGGCACTGGATGCCTGCCTAAGGGGGGAGTTAATCGACGCCCCCGCAATGCTCGCCCTGTTTAGCGCTCGCGATGCCGATTTCGAAGCGGTGTGTGAAGCGGCAGATGCCCTGCGGCGGCAACACGTTGGCGATACGGTGACCTATGTCGTTAATCGCAACATCAACTACACCAAT
>DFQW01000110.1:0-1456 GCA_002377985.1 Halieaceae bacterium UBA3479
CTCGAGTAGCATCACGCTCGGAATCGTCAGCGTGGTGTAGACGATGATGGGCCCCAGCGCATTGGGCACCACGTGCTTACGGATAATCGCCGCAGGGGATAGGCCTACCGAGACTGCGGCCTCGACAAATTCTTGCTGCCTGAGAGACTGCACCTGCGAGCGCATGATGCGCGCCATAGTGAGCCACTCCACCGCGCCGATGGCGAGGAACAAGAGCAAAATATTGCGCCCGAACACCACCATCAGCAGCACAATAAAAATCATGAAAGGCAGCGCGTAGAGAATGTCCACTAGCCGCATCATCACGGCATCGATCCTGCCACCTACGTAACCGGCGATGGCGCCCCAGGTGACACCAATCAGGAGCGCGACCGCGGTGGCAATAAAACCCACTGCGAGCGAGATGCGACCGCCGTACATAATTTGTGTGAGCAGGTCGCGGCCAAAGATATCGGTGCCCAGCCAGTGCGCTGCCGAAGGCGGTGTGGCACCGAGGTCCAGATTCTGTGTTTCGTAGCTGTAGGGCGCGATCCATGGCGTGAGTAAGGCCACCACAATCATGAACAGCAATACGCCGCCACCAAAAACGGCAAGTTTGTTTTTGCTCAGACGAATCCAGGCGTCTTGCCACAACGATGAGCCCTGCTCGGCGTTATCAAAGACGGCCGCGGTGTCGTTCATGAGCCCGCCCCCGCTTTAAATTGATCTCGCAGGCGCGGATTGAGCCAGGCCGCAACGACGTCGCTCACGAGGTTGAAAAATACGATCAGGGTAGAGAGAAACACGGTGGTACCCAGAATCATGGTGTAGTCGCGATTAAAAGCGGCCTGCACATAAAAGCGCCCCAGACCCGGAATCTGAAAAATGGTCTCGACCACAAAAGAGCCCGCGAGTAAGCCCGCGAATGCCGGGCCCAGAAAGGCGATCACCGGAATCAGCCCGCCGCGCAGTGCGTGCTGGGTAACCACGCGCCACTCAGGCAGACCTTTGGCGCGCGCGGTGCGAATGTAATCCTGGGAGAGAATTTCGAGCATGCCCGCGCGGCTTAATCGTGCAATGTAAGCGGCGTAGGCTGATCCCAGCGTGATCGACGGCAGGATTTTATCCCCGGGGATATCACCCCAGCCGGTAATGGGCAACCAGTCGAGCCCAATACCAAAGATCAGCACCAACAGGGGCCCCAATAAAAAGGACGGCATACAGATACCGATCATCGCCAGACTCATCGGCACATAGTCCTGCGCGGTATTAGGTTTAAGAGAGGCGAATACGCCCGCCGTCACCCCAATCACCAGAGCGATCATCAAGGCATATAAACCCAGCTCAGCCGTTACCGGCAGGCCCGAGAACAGAATCTCGTTCACACTGCGGCCCGGGTATTTGAACGACGGGCCCAGATCACCCTGCGCGAGATCACCCAGATAAGCAAAATATTGCTCGTGCAGCGGTAAATCCA
>DFQW01000110.1:1814-4388 GCA_002377985.1 Halieaceae bacterium UBA3479
GGTCCACCCGGTGCGGAGCGCACGAGGAAAAATGTTGCGGAGATCACCACAAAGATCACCGGCAACGCCTGAAGAATGCGAATGATCAAAAAGCGCAGCATCAGCGCAAAGACTCCGGCAGCGTTCGCCCGGGAACCAATCGCACGTACTTCAGGTTCAGCGAGTCCATCAGATTGGCGTACAGTCCCTCTACACTGGGGTGAATGAGATGTTTGCTGGTATAGGTGTAAAGCGGAATGATCGGCATTTCTTCCATCAGCATGGTTTCGGCTTCGGTAAACAGCGCATAGCGTTCCTCACGCGTGGGCGCCTTGGGCGCTTTGTAGAGAATCAAATCGTCGTAGACCGGGTCACTGTAGTGGGTGTTATTGTTACCGCCTTCGGTGATGAACAGGTCGAGGAAATTGTTGGCATCCACATAGTCACCGATCCAGCCGCGACGCGCTATCTGAAAATCGATCTGCGTGACGGCATCAAGGTAGACCTTCCACTCCTGATTGGAGATGGTTACATCGATGCCCAGTTCTGATTTCCACATCTGCTGAATCGCCACCGCGATTTTTCGGTGGGCTTCCTGGGTATTGTAAAGAATTTCTATTCCCGGCCAGCCATCGCCATTGGGGTAGCCGGCTTCTGCTAATAATCGGCGTGCTTCGTCGGGGTCGTAATCAAATAGCTTGGGTGGAAAGTATCCCAGCGTATCGGGCGGGGTAATCGAGTATGCCGGCACAGCGGTTTGCTGGAGCACTGAGCGCACAAGTTTGTCTCTATCCACTGCCATCGAGAGCGCCTTGCGCACCCTGACGTCGTTAACAGGCGGTCGTTGGGTATTGATGAGGTAGTAATACGTGCCGAGGTAGGGCGCTTGAATATAGGGACTGTTGGGCATCTCCCGATACAGGGGGATTTTGTCGAGGGGCACTACTTGCGTGTAGTGGAGCTGTTCGGCCCGAAACATGCGTTCTTCACTCACCACGTTTTCGGTGGGGTAGTAGATCACTTTATTGAGCGACACCTTGTCCCGATCCCAGTAATGCTCGCTCTTCTCCACCACAATGCGGCGGTTCAAAGACCACTCGGTGAGCTTGAATGCGCCGTTGCTGACAATGTTGCCCACCCGCGTCCAGGGAGTGTAGCGGTCGGTCATCTCGCCAAACTGCAGCAGCGTCTCGGGGTGCACAGCAAACGTGCTGTAGTGGTCCATCAACTGGATAAAGTACGGTGTGGGTGCATTGAGCGTGACTTGGAGCGTGGTGTCATCCAGCGCCTTGACGCCGACCTCATCGAAATCGGTGATCTGTCCCTTGAGATAGGCCTCGGCGTTGATTACCGGGAACAGCATGTAGGAATACTCGTTGCCGGTCATGGGGTGCAGGGCGCGATGCCAGCTCCACACGTAGTCACTCGCAGTGACCTGCTCACCGTTGGACCACTTGGCCTCCGGGTTGAGATAAAAGGTAATGACGCGGCCCTCGTCACTGAACTCCCAGCGCTCGGCCACCCCGGGCTCGGGTTCGAGCGTGATCGGGTTTTTGACCGCGAGGCCCTCAAACAGGGCCCGGATAATGTGGTTCTCGGGTACACCTGTTACCACTTGCGGGTCGAGGCCCTGGGGCTCGGCGCCGTTGCCGTAGTGCAGCACGCCGTCGCGGTTGCCACTCACTACGTTACTCTCGCCGCCACCGCAGCCCGCTAAAACCAAAGTGAGCAGTAGTGATAGCGTAGCGATGGAGGAGCGTGGGGGTTTGGCTGAGGTGTAATAACGACGATGTGCCCAACCGTTAAGGAATAATGGGTGCTTCAAAACTGACTACCTGCCCGCAGAATGCGCCTATGCTACCGGAGTTTTGGCGCCGATGAGAGTGCTCGTTGCGACAGCGTCAATAATGTCGATGATCACCACTAACGCTGTCCTGTGCGTTTGATAAACTACTCGTTCATAACCCATTCCCTGTTGACGCTGCATGGTAGCTAGAACATGACGGTAAGAACCCGCGTTGCGCCTTCCCCTACCGGTGACCCCCACGTGGGCACCGCCTATATGGCGTTGTTTAATCGTTGCTTCGCCCATGCGCACGGCGGCCAGTTCATTCTGCGCATAGAAGATACCGATCAGGCGCGCAGCACCCCCGAGGCCGAAGCCAAGATTTTTGCATCCCTGCGTTGGTTGGGGCTGAGTTGGGATGAGGGCCCCGATGTGGGCGGTCCCAAGGGCCCCTACCGGCAGAGTGAGCGCGCCGACATTTACAGCGGCTATGCCTGGGAATTGGTGGAAAAGGGCCATGCGTTTGTCTGTTACCGCACCCCGGAGGAGCTCAATGACCTGCGCGAGGCGCGAAGGGAGGCCGGTCAGGCGACGGCGCTGAAGCCTTCCGACCTGATCCTCCCCGAGGATGAGCAGGCGGCACGAAAGGCCGCGGGTGCGCCCTATGTGATTCGGATGATGGTGCCTGAAGAGGAGGGTGCTTGCGTCATTGACGACATGCTGAGAGGCCATATTGAGCTCGACTGGAGCATGGTGGATGCGCAGATCCTGCTCAAATCGGATGGACTGCCCACCTACCATCTGGCCAA
>DFQW01000004.1 GCA_002377985.1 Halieaceae bacterium UBA3479
GAGCCGGGGTCTTATCAAGTGGGTGAGACCTTCGCCAATTGGAATATTGTGATCGCTACCGATGATGCTGCCCAATACATCAGTGAGGTGGCGCGTATGTCAGCCGCCGCAGATGAGAACGGCTTTTCGGACATTCGCTTTACGGTATATAGCTATCTGACGGGCGCGAGTTCTTGAGCTAACGCCCGCAATGCCTCCTCCAACAGCCGCTCGAAGGTCGCGTAGTCACCACGGCAGTCGCTAAGCGCTGTTTTGCTGATAACCACCTTTACTTCAGTTCCATATTCAGCCGCCACGCAGGGCAATTGGTGCGCCAAATCCTTTTGCAGATGCGCGGGCAACTCATCGCGATGTATCCATGAAAGCTCCGGTTTGACCTTTAACTGATATCGCCAAGCAGTTTTACCTAATGGATTCCATCCGTGTGAGATGTCACACAGAGCGCAGCTTTCACCGCCACCCAACTTGGACAGCAAATAGCGCAGCTCCCCACTCCAGGTGCCATCGGCGTCATATATTGCGAGCAATCGCGGGTTTTCACACATGTTGTCTGGACATCGATTCTGTGCCTGTTTATCGTTCAGAGATATTGTCGTTTGTACCTTCGAGGTGCTTTTAATGCAGATCCTTTCCCGCCTTCGCGCCACTTTCTTGGCGATCGGCATGACGGCAATGAGTGCTCTTGCCGATACGAGCGCCCCTGTCGTTCAGTTCATGCTTAATCCAGACGGTCCGTCGCCCAAGGTGCTCGGTGCATTGAATCAATCGCGACTCACCAAAGGCGATGCCCTACAAGTGGTGTCTGCGAATGGCATCGATTTGAACTTCGATATCGTCTCTTCCCGACTCACCGATGCGGGCAACCGTATGATCAGAGGCCGCTCGATTTCAGGCGCCGAATTGCTTCTGGCTATCAATGCTCGAGGAGAATTGCACGGAACGGTGCTTTTTGAGGGAGAGCAATACCAGCTGTTTCAGAGCGAAGGTGTGGTCCGCATGCTATGGGCAGATAGCCAGCTGAGAAAACAAGCGGAGTCCCGAGTCAGGGGCGACCTGAGGCATCAAGAATACAAGCCTATCGTCGAGGAGCTGCAGGCCCCTATCGGTCATTCTGCTATATCGAGCCCTTCAACCGGTTATCGCGTCATCAAGAATGGCGCCAGCAGCGGCGCTTCTTACCCCACCTTTAAAACAGGCACCGCGGAAATTGACGTGCTCATTTACTATCAGGAGGGATTTGGGAGCGACCCTGACCTTGCGGTAGATACGGTAATGGAGGTTGCCAATGAGGCGTTCAGCGACAGCCAAATTGACATCCAGTTGAACGTAGTGGGGCGCGTCCCCCTCGAGATTCCCCCGGAAATACAAGATACGTTGTTGGACAAGATGCGAGACGCCTCGGCACCTTTCTCTTCCATAGATCAAGATCGCAGTTTCTACGATGCAGATGTGGTGGTAGCGCTACTGGATACCGTACCCGAGGACGACGAATCCTGTGGGATAGCGACAATAGGCGTTTATCAAGGTCTGCCATTTCGAGATGCCTTCGCGGCGACGGTCCTCTGGCAGCCCGCGGGCTCATCCAGCGATGGTTACTACTGCACCGATACAACATTTACCCACGAGATAGGTCATTTGTTGGGCTCCTTGCACGAGCGCCGTATTGCAGAAGAGGGCGATGCTGCAGCCTACAGCTTTAGCTGGGGCCATGTCAGTGAGGGCTCCCCGAGATTCAAGACCATAATGAGTTACGGCGAAGAGTATGAGATCCGCGTTTTTTCCAACCCAAGAATTAATGAGTGCCGAGGAAGCGCCTGCGGCGTAGTCATTGGCGATCCAGAGTCGGCCGATAACGCCACGGGGTTCAACAATACTCGCCACATGGTGGCGGGATATCAGGACTCAGGGTTCACCTATGAACTGGTCAACGATTATGGGTCTGAGGGGGAATGTGAGACTGATGACGGTTTGGAGGGTCTCAAGCGAGGCCACTACCTGGCCAACAATACCCAGATGGACATCGAAATTCGGCGTTTCTCATACAAGACCCCCGGTGGTGACGTCCTCTCACAGCCCTATGATCCTGGCGAAGTTGTCGTAGAGGCGGGGCAAGCTATGGGGTTGACACTGTGTACTGAGATTGATGAGCCCCATCCTTTTGGCACCGATTTGGTCGAGTCTTGGATGACTTACCTGAACCCCATTGCGCAACAGCTGATCGACTCGGTTCACTTGGAATGGGATGACGAGTACACAGGCGAATATGATTTGATCCGAATCGCAGCTTCCGAAGGCGGGGGAGTTGAGGGTCCGTCTGCTCGAAGCCTACGACGCGGAGAGGCGACCCAAATCGAATTTATTGCAGAGGCCGGGTTTCAGCTGGCGGGCGTCACCGGGACTTGTGTGGGCACGCTGAGTGGTAACACTTTTACCATCGATGCGACATCCAGTACCTGCACGGTAGAGGCGGTATTCGAGAGCGCGGGTACTCCGACTAACACGTTAGAAATCAATCTCGAGGAGCCCGCCGGGGGTGGTGTTTCGGCGGGCATAGGCAATTTGAGAGGGTGGGCGGTAGCGACTGCGGGGATTGATCGTGTAGAGATCTACATCGACGGCAGTTACTTTACCGACATTCCTTACGGGGGAGAGCGAAACGATGTCGGTGATAGATTCCCCGACATAGAAAGTTCAAATCTTTCCGGTTTCTCAATGGCCTTTGGGTATGGTCTATTGAGCGCAGGCCAGCACACGATTACTGCCAGAGCGATAGATCAAAACGGGGTGTCTAAAGATTCGACAAGCACCTTTTCGGTGGCCAAATTCCATGAGGATTTTTTTCCATCCGGTACTGTATTTGATTTAGGCGTCGGTCAGTGTGTGAGCTCAACTGATGAAATTTCTATTGTTGGTGCCATTTTGGACGGCAGGTCTTACGACATATTACTGAAATGGCAAACGCCAACTCAGGGTTTCGAGATCATCGAGATAGATTAGCGATGCGGGTAAACCCTGGCGGGTGACAACGCGGCGCTGATCCGATTCCAGCGTTTCCCGCACGCGCTTAAATGGTATACATTGGTGGCTAACGAAACTTTAATTGAGCATGACTCAAAAAATATTGAAATTTATTCAATTTATTGTTGTCAGTTTTGAAGGGGGGTGCCATTATACCAAAGAGGCATACGATATTCGCTGCCGAGGGTATGTACTGCCGTTTTTCTGTTAATATTTGTACGGACAATTCGGCTGGAGCCTTTTGGCTGCAGGCGTCATTACTCTAAATAAAAGCATAATTGTGAGGTTTCCCATGAGCACGATTCGTAACACCTCCATTCTCGCTGTTGCGGTATCCATGGCCATCTCGGCCCAAGTGCACGCGCAGCGAACGACTACCACGCAAATCGAAGAGGTCGTGGTCACAGCGCAAAAGCGTGAAGAAAACATGCAGGATGTGGCCATCTCCATGTCGGCAATGGACGCAAATGCTATCGAAAAATCTTTTGCGCGGACAATCGACGACATTACTGGCATGTCCCCCAATCTGATCATTAACCCGATCTTGGGCAACGGCACCGTGGGCGTCTCTATCCGCGGTATGCAGCATGCCGAAGTAGAAAAGAGCTTTGACCCGGCGGTAGCGATTTATCAGGACGGTATATACCTCTCTTCCACCACTGGCGCCCTCAGAAATACGTGGGATGCGGAGCGAATAGAGGTGCTACGGGGTCCCCAGGGCACTCTCTTCGGCCGCAACACCATTGGCGGCCTGGTGCATGTGATCCGATCCAAGCCGACGGGTGAATGGGGCGGCAAGGTGGTGGGCACCTTCGCAGAGGACAGTCAGACAGACCTGAAAGGCCTGATCAATCTTCCAGAGATGGGTGGTGTTTCTGTCAAGCTCTCTGCAGCGAGCATCAAAGGTGGTGAGTACTTTTACAACGCCACGCGTAACGAGGAAGAGGGCGAGAACGACATCTTGATGATGACGGCGGATGTGCTTTTTGCGCCAAACGATAACTTTGACTTTCGGGTGATCTACGACTACTTCGATGATGACTCTCCCACTCGGCCACTCACTGCTCTCACTGCGCCGGGGGAGGCCTTTTATGGACTTGCTTGCCGCAACCTAGCCACCGGCGCTCCTACCGGAGAGTGTCTGGGTGGAGTCAATAGGTCGGACGATGACCTATACACGGTTTACACCAGTGATGACCAGTATTCTGAGTTGAGAACGGATGCAATCACCATCCACGCTAATTGGCAATTTGCGGACAACCACAAATTGGCATTTGTTTTTGGTGATCGTGAGACAGAAGAGCAGGCCCTCAATGAATTTGACGCCACCTCATCCAACGTATTCTGGACAGACCGCCCGACCCTCGAAAACCAGACGAGTTACGAGTTCAGACTTGAGTCTGACTGGAGTGACAGTCTGCGGTCCACCTTTGGTGTGTTTCTGTGGGAGAGCGATTACACCCTCCAGCAAAACACAGGAATTCTTAACAACATAAATCCAGTTGCAGCTACAGTTACCAACTACTCGGCGTCGCCTCTTTATCATCAAGAGGTCGAATCGAAAGCGGTTTTCGGTCAGGTCGATTGGGATGTCACTGATCGTCTGATGCTTTCTGTCGGAGGCCGTTGGATTGACGAGGAAAAGGAGGCCTGTATGACGGTGACGGGTTATCCCGTTAACCCACTGCAAACATTACTGGGGCTGCCTCCCGGGTCTGTTGCCTATACCGATATCTCTGGTCGCGATAAGACTCTTGACCCATATCCATATTTATTGGGTGGGACGATCCAAGGTCGCGCATGGGGTGCTAACTGCCCATCATGGGCGGCTTCGGTCTACGATGATTCGTTTGATGGTACGGCTTCTTGGGACGAGTTTACTCCTAGAATAGCTGCGCAATACTCGTTCGATGCCGGTATGGCGTATGTAACGTACTCTGAGGGTTTTCGTTCAGGGGGGTTCAACGGCCGTGCAACGGCGCCAGGAAACACCGGACCTTATGATCCCGAGTCGGTGGAGAGTTGGGAGGCGGGTGCCAAGTTTACTATGTTTGACAACCGCTTTCAGTTGAACTTGGCCGCGTTCACCATCGAGTACAACGACAAGCAGGAGGACATTGTAAAACCCGGTACCGCAGGGCAAGCTACGTTGACTGTTGTCCAGAATGCGTCAACCGCGAAGATGGAAGGCCTTGAAATGGACTTCATCTGGGTTGTCACTGAGGGTTTGTCGCTGCGGGGTAACGTGGGATTGTTGGATGCATCATTTGAGGACTTTATGGCCACCAGCGTGACAGGTATGGTCGATCTGAGTGGCATTGCCCTCAGGCGTGCGCCAGACATGACGGCGGGCCTGGGATTACTTTTTGAACGTCAGATGGCTGAAGGCCACTTCTTCGTGGCAACGCTGAACTATACCTGGAAGGACGACTACTACATCTCAGCCAGTGCGAACGGCGGGGATAAAACCATTCCCGTCGCTCAAGGTGGCGCTGGATATACCGACAACCCATCTCTCGTGGAGGCATTTGGTTTGGTTGATGCATCAATCAACTGGGAAACTGAAAATTGGACTATCTCACTGTTTGGTAAAAACTTAACTGACGAGACTTACCTGATGCAGTTCCTCGACGTGGGTGGCAATAACGTTGCCTCTGGCCCCAACAATACGACGCCTGTTTATGCTCCTGGCGCCTGGGCGTTTGGTACGCCAAACCGGCCGCGCTACTTCGGCGTTGAGGTTCAGTTGAAATTCTGATCAGGTTCTCAAACTAAAAAAGGCGCCGGTAGGCGCCTTTTTTTTGGTTGATTCTAGGGAGTAGGAGGAGCGGTCTTTGCACAGGATGACCGCCAGAGGCATCGCAAGATGGCGCTGTGGCCCGGCATCCAGCCGACGGACACTAACCGTATCTTGGCAGGTTGCAACTGCCATTAAGAAATTTTCTATGGCGGTAAGTCAGGCTCTGCCACTTTTACCATTCTTACGCCCACGTTATTACCGAGATAGAGATCTGCTAGCGCGTCTGGCATTGTTTCAATGCCTTCCGAGATATCTTCTACAGGATTAAGCGTTTTGTTTCGCACCCAGTTGGCTAGGGTATCGATACAGGCGGGGTATTGGTTCTCATAGTCGAAAACGAAAAAGCCTTCCATCTTGGCGTCCTGACGCCCCAGATTCTGAACGTTTATAAATTTGTGCCGCTTTTCCTTGTCAATAAGATACTCAGAGATCGATCCGCAGATTACGATGCGGGCTCGACGGTTGATCCGACCCAATACGTTGTCTAGTAACGCACCACCCACGTTATCAAAATAAAGATCAATGCCATCGGGAAAGGTTTTATCCAGCGCCTGATCTATGTCTTGATTTTTATAGTCGATAACTTCGTCATATCCCATTGCTGTCGAAAGACGACGACACTTCTCCGGGCCACCAGCAATCCCGACAACGGTCGTTGCGCCAAGCGCCTTGGCAATTTCTGCAACATGACTACCGACGCCGCCGGCAGCACCTGATACGAGGATGCGATCGCTGGGTTTCACATTGCCGATATCGCGTAGGCCGACCAGCGCCGTAATGCCGGACAGAGATACGGCGCCAATACCATGCGACAGGGGTAAATCGGTGGGCAGGACAAAGGGTGCCGGCCGCTGCGAGGTATCGATTAGCGCATACTCCTGCCAGCCCACACGCGCTTGAACAATGGCGCCAACGGGCAGGTCGATACAGTCGCTTTCGATCACCTGCGCGACGCCGCGGCCGGCCATAACGCTGCCCAGCGCTATGGGTGATTCGAAGTCGGTTTCGTTGCGCATGTAACGCAGCATCACGGGTGCAACGCCGAGATAGAGCGTTTTGACAACGGCTTTACCCGGCTCAATTGCGGGAATAGGAACTTCGACCAAGTCAAAATGAGACCGGTCAGGTATGCCCTCGGGACGCGACGCGAGACGCCACTGCCTCTGCATCAGATATGCCGTCGTTCAAGACGGACTGCAAGGTCACAGCACATGTGTAAAGTGTCTCCCGTCCAGTGCTTACTTGCTCATTCGAGACCCGATGGCGCAGGCCAACTCACATCGGGGGTAGCCTGATCAATATCCGCGGCGATTTTCCATTGACCGTTGTGTTTTTTATAAACCAGTAAAGACCTCCCGGCATCCCGATAGGTGGCGCCGCTCTGCTTGTCAACGGCTTTGAGCCAATACTTGCTGATGATGTATGCAATCTCTCCGTGGGTTTCTCTTAACTCATAGTCGAGCTCAAAAATTGATTCTGCCTTGCCGATTCGGGTCGAAAAATAATCGCGTATGGCCCCTGTGCCAAACAGTGCTGGTTGCCCGTGCAGCGCAACGATTGCGTCGTCGACATAAAGCGTCATCAGGCCGTCGAGATCCCCTTGCTCATAGTAGTGAGCCCACTTACCACCCTCGGCTGCGATCTCATTTTCAAAGTCGGCGACGGCAACTGAACTCAATATCAGGCCCACAACTGCAGAGATGACGCGATACGATCTGTTATGAGCAGATGAGGATGAGTCAAAAACACATTTTCTCATTTGAATACCCCCAGCGCTGCTGCGATCAAGGCAAAGGCATAAATCGCCAGTACTGATTTGTAGACCGGCGAGAGAGCTCGTGCGTAAGCCGCGTTTAATTCGGGGTCTTCGGGGGTCGATCCCAAGGCGATAAACAAATCAACGGCGGGTTTGAATAACAGATCAAGCAGCACCCCGGCGCAGAAGATTGCGCCCACCGCGAGTACTTTGAGAGCGAGCCAGTCCGGGGTGTCGGTTTGGGTAAGCAGGTAAACCCCCGCAATGCTGACGACCAGTGCAAGCACCAGATTCAGCGCCCAGTTGATTTTGGCGCTTTGCTCCTGAACCTTCGGGTCAGTGCTGAGGAAGCCGCGCCAGAGGATCAGCAGCCATACTGCCGCCGCCAGCCACATGACTCCCAGTGCCGCATCCGAGAGATTGAGCCAACCCGCTGCAACGGCCAGCTGACTGCCTGAGGGAATGATCAGGGTCAAAGCGGACCGGGGCAATCGATCCAGTACCATACCGAGTTGCAAGACAGTCTGCCGTGTCTCGATACTTAAACTCGTTCGCTCCGACCACCGGGCGGCAATGAAAACGCCGACGTCGGTTCCCACCCAGAAAACGAGCAACAAAATGTGCAGGTAAAGCCACAGACTCTCCATCGTTTATCCCCTATTGTTTTTGTGTGATGTTTGCGCCCGATTCCAGCACGTCTTTAATCAATTGAAACCGCGCCTGGGCCCATTGGGCATCCTGCTCCTGTGTAGGCTCAAATTGCTCCAGCGCTTCTCCGGTAATAACCCCCGATTGTGTCAGGAGAGCTTCGAGGGATTTGACGCGCTCGTTCAGCACTGAGTGTTCCGTCATTAGGCGCACAATAATTGCCAGCAAGCGATCGATTTCCGGGTCAGAGAAAAAAGCGGGGCGCCCCGCCTTCACGGCCTTTTTATCGACACTCACGCAACACCACCTTTTTGCGCGCCGAAGGCATACCAGGTAATGGTGTCCGACAACCTGCCGGTGTCGGAGTCGAAGGCCGCATCTGCGCCAGAGGCAGCAGCAAACTCCGCCTCGCTGACATAAGTGAAGCGGGGCATAGTGGCCTGAAAAAAATCACTGGCAGAGAAGCCCGCGTCGGTGCAGAGCCCGACGTAGCTAAGATCGCGAAACTCCTTGTAAAAGGGTTCGTTGTTGTAAAAACAATCCCAGTCGAGATAAAAGGCATCGTAGGCGCCCAGTGCATCGTTAGGGGGGAGCTCCATGTTAATTAGCACGCCACCCGGCTTCAGAATCCGGTGTGCTTCCTTAAAGAACGCCTTGATCAAATGGGTCGGTAATTCGTGGAGAAACATGGAGGAGAACACGATATCGGCACTTTCATCGCCATAGGGCAGGGCGTCACAACCCGCCTGCCGGAAATGGATGGGGACGCCAAACGCCTCTGCCCGAGCGTGCCCATATTGCAGGCAGGCGGGCGCGATATCTACACCCTGCACCTCAGCGTCGGGGAAAGTCTGTTTCCAGGGCAGCGTGTTGTGACCGATCGTGCACCCCACGTCCACTATTAACTGGGGTTTGAGCTCAGGCCACTTGAGGCGGGTGTAGTTGGCCATCGAGTGGCCAATGTCGTCCAGATTCTTGCCCATCACGCCAAATGAAAAGACCTCCAGCCCGTTGTCATAGACAACTCCCGCCTCGGCGTCGCCGCTACCCTGATAATTGCCGGGCATCAGGTGGACATCCATGGCCTCGCTGTAAGCTGGCAGTTGGACGGTTGCATCAAGCGTGAGTGACCCGCCATGCGACGCTTCTGAGGGGCTATTAATGCGCTCAACGGATTCGGGGTCAGCGGCGATGGCCGTGAGTACCGATTGCCAGACCAGTTCCTGTGTGGCGCAACGCAAGCTCGAGTACCACTTAAAAAGATCGCGGCCCTTCAAAAATTGATGTACCGCCTCGCCCGAGGTGTGACCCTGCCCGGATTCGACGCTGGCTTTTTCATAGTCCGAGTGCATTTGGCCCGCGAGATCGGTTAGAACCCAGGCCCGCATCGATGAGGTAAAGCGCTCGCGCGCGCGCTGATCGAGATCCTTTTTCAGCGCAAGTGAGTGTTGCAGTCCGGCCATCGGTCACCTCTTTTTTGTAGTGTTACCTGAATTGTGGGTATTTAGGCGTTGCTCGTGGTTGATTGACGGCTAAGTCTAATGATATACCGATCATACAAAACCGTGGTGGCCGTCATGCGACACCATGAAAATAAACTATCGGGGAGCCTTCGAATGAGAAAATCAGTGAACCACAAGTATGCGCCGCTCTTGCTGGCCGCGGCCGTTGCGACGCCCAGCGTGACCTTGGCCCAGCTGGAGGAGGTCATCGTGACCTCGGAACGGCGTCAGGCTTCTGTGCAGGATGTGCCGGTTGCGGTAAGCGCATTTAATGAGGAACTGGTTGAGCAACTCCAAATTGACGACACGCTGGACTTGATTCACGTTGTACCCAATATGTTTGGCGGCAATAACACCGGTCTGGGTACCGCCAACATGTATTACCTAAGGGCTCAGGGTAACGACGAGTCTATCGCCACTTTCGATCCCCCCGTAGGGACTTACGTAGACGACGTCTACATTACCCGGCAGAACATCAATAACGTTGCCCTGTTTGACGTCGAGCGCATCGAGGTGCTGCGTGGGCCCCAGGGCACGTTGTATGGCCGCAATACTACCGGCGGTGCGCTCAGCGTCATTATGAAAAAACCCGGGGAATCTTTCGGCGGGTTCGTCGAGGCGGGCGCGGGCTCCTACGGACGCACGACATTACGCGCCAGCGTTGACATCCCGTTGAGCGACAACCTGCTGACCAAAATCTCGGGCTACTGGGTTGAAGATGATGGTTATCTTGAAAATCGCAGGGATGGAAAAGACTACAATAACGCTGAGCTCTCAGGCATCAGAGCAGCGATGCGATGGCTGATCTCAGACTCCATGACCTGGGATCTGGCGATCGATGGTGGTACGACCGAGTTCTCCAATATTCATGGCTTTGTCGATGGTGATGATCGCATTACAACCTCGGGCCTGCCTGGGGGTTTGGCCGTATTTGGCGGTGCCGCAGGCAATAAAGCGGACTATGGCAATGAAGTGCAGACGTTCAATATCACGTCTAATTTGTCCTGGGATGCCTGGGGTGGAACAGCCAATTTTATCGTCGGGAATCGGCAGATTGATCACGATTTTCTTTTGAATTTCCCTTTCAATCAGGCGCTCCCCGATTTCTTCGTCATCGACAATATTGGTGAGCACGACATGTTTTCGGCAGAGCTCAAGTGGTCTGGTGACATCATGGATGGTCGCGCCTTCCTGCAGACCGGCGTGTATTACATGGATGAGGAAAACACCACTGACTTCCGCGACTATCTCGATTTTGCGTTTTTGGGTGCGCCCGTACCGCCATCGTCGCTCTGGTTCAATATTGCTGATCGTGTGATGGATAACACCACCGAAAGTTTTGCTGTGTATGCTCAGGCAGATATCCAGGTGGGCGAGAACGGCACCTTGACGCTGGGAGTGCGTTACACCGACGAAGAAAAAGAGGTGGACTTCACGGGGTCGGTGAATTCCGCAGCCATGGTGGCGGCCGGTATCCCCTTGTCCCAAAGTGAGGATGAGTTCACCCCCCGTATCGCTTATGCGCATCGATTTACTGACAGCTTGATGATGTATGCCTCAGCAACCAACGGTTTTAAGTCCGGTGGGTGGAATGCACGGGGTTCAAGCTCTACCGCATTACAGGCGTTTGGCCCAGAGACGATTTGGTCTTATGAGTTGGGTATGCGCGGTGAGTGGATGGATGACAGATTGCGCACCAATATCACTGCTTTCTATTCCGATTTGGAGGATCTACAAACGACCTCCGCCACCCCAGATGGTCAGTTTTTGACCACCAATGCGGGGGGGCTGAGAGTGCCCGGAATCGAGGCCGAGATTACTGCTTTGCCGACCGATAACTGGAATATCTTTGCCTCAATGGGCTGGCAGAACGCGGAATACCAAGACCTGCCCGGCGGCTGTGTGACGCCCAACGCCAACCTTGCTGCCTACGATGTCAATTGTAATGTGGCGGAACCTAAGCGAAGCCCGCACCAAACCTACACACTGGGGACCTCGGCCGATTTCAATCTGGCGGGGTTCACGGTAACGCCAAACATCATGCTCCGTTACATTGGCGCCCAGTTCCCGGGTACCCGTAGCCTCGGCTACAACGAGTCCGTCACCTTATTGAACGCAGGCGTCAAAGTGGTGATGCCCAACGAGCGTTGGGAGTTGAACCTGGAGTGCAAGAACTGCGGCGACAAAGTGTATAACCAGTCCATCTTGTTCACGCCATACTTTAATCTTCCCATGACCTATATGGCGACGGTGAGGTACCGATTCGGCGATTCGTAGCAGTAAAGTCTCGCGATCTTAAACGGCGCAGCGCCCCGCTCGACTCAAGTCGGGCGGGGTTTTTTTCGACTGCGAAGAGGCCTCAATTGAGCAATGGGGTATCAGGATTCGCACCTTCACTCATGGCTTAATCAGCGGACGCGGATTTTGTGCGACACTTTTCCATGCTTGTCGCCAGATCAGTGGACTTCTTCACCTCCACTCACATTGATGGCCTCGCCGGTGATGAAACTGGCGTCATCCGATGCCAGGAAGGCGCACATTGCTGCGGTATCAGATGCCTGACCAATACGCTGTAGCGGGATGCGCGCGGCCATGTCGCGGAGATATTCTGCTTCCGATAGGCCTTTAAACGCCGAGAAATAGGCGTTCTGCGCACTTCCCAGCCCAGTGGTCACATGATTGGGACACACGGCATTTACGGTAATCCCGGCGGCGCCATAGTCGATGGCGGCAGTGCGGGTGAGGCCAATCACACCATGCTTCGCCGCGCAGTAGGGCGCCATGTGGGGAAATCCTGATTTGGCTGCTTGACTGGCGATGTTGATAATCCGGCCACCTTCTCCTGCCGCCTCCATGTGCCGGGCGGCGGCCTGAGTACAAAGAAATACACCGCTTAGCGTGACATCAAGCACCAGATTCCATTCTTCAGGGGTCACCTCGCGGGTGTGTTTCATGACAAAACCGATGCCGGCATTGTTCACGAGGACATCAATGCGGCCGTATGTCTCCAGCACGGTGGCAAAGAGTTCGTTAACAGACTCTGGTGACCGCACATCACAGGGTGTCCACAATACCTCGCCACCCTCGGTTTTAAGAGCGTCAGCCACAGACTGCATCTCGACAGTGTCGGCGAGATGATCGGTAGCCGGGCCCCCGATATCCGTGACCACCACTCGGTAGCCGTCTCGCGCAAACCGCCGCAAAATGGCCTCCCCAAGACCTCCATGTCGGCCAGAGCCGGTGCATACAATCACTTTTTGACCTGCTGTCATAACGTCGATCTCCCTGATTTCGGTAGCACTTCGGCGGCGCGATCGTGCTGGTGCAGGCTTGAGCAGCGTAACCTGTTCTCTTGTGTGTCTGAGGAAATTTGCACGCTTAGCGCGCAGTGTTCCCTCGGTGTGCCCCATGCCAGCACACGGCGAATCCGATGCCGGCGCCTGCAAAACACAACATAATCCATGCCGGGTTGGCTTCATAGCAGGCGGCCCCCAACCAGGAAAACGCGCCGGCCATGGTCATACCCATTGAGCTGGAAAGTCCCGCTGCGCTGCCGCTCAATTGTGGCACGGCATTGACGGCCCCAAACATGGTGCTAGGAGTCAGGATGCCCGACAGCAGCATGGCACTAAAAAAAGGAACCACCACCGTGAGTAGAGACAGGCCCTGCAGACTAACCAGCAAAATGGTGGAGACTGATACCACTGCAAGCGCGATGACAGCGCGACGTTGCCACTTGTGTGTCCCTATTGCCGCGGAATGACTGAGTAGAAATGATCCGCCAACGTAAATCAGCGCACTACCGCCCCAGACAAAGCTAAAAGCGGTCATCGACAAACCGAACTGCTGGGTAAATAACAGGCTGCCGGTTGATAGCAGCGCAAAAACCATTCCCTGCAAAAAACCAAAGGCGCTGGTATGGCCCCAGAATGGGGCCGAACGCAGCAGCGATACATAGCCGCCAAGCGATGCGCGATTTGGTGCCTCTCCCACCGCTGTACCGCCAGGGATATGTAGATAGCACAGTATTAGCAGCGCAATGCCGAGAATTGTGAGCAGCATGAACACCGAATTGAGGCCGAGGAGTGGCGCCATAACGCCGCCAATCACGGGGGCAATAACGGGCGTGAACCCCATAGCGGCTGTGAGCAGTCCGAATGCCTTTAGCGCTTCTTGGGGAGGAAGGTAATCCCGGATAATGCTGCGTGCCACAACAGTCCCCACGCCCACCCCGATCGCTTGCACAAAGCGCAAAATGATCATGTCGCTTAGGGTGTGGGCGAATACCAACAGTGCGCTGGCGCCGACAAACACCGCAAAGCCCGCCAGCAGAACCGGCCGCTTCCCCATTCGATCCGCGACGATGCCAAAAATCGGCTGGCTCAGCGCCAGACCCAGAACATAGACCGAGAACAAATACTGCAATTCCCGTGCGCTGTGATGCATCGACTGGCCGAGTATCGGTATGAGCGGGACCATAATTGACACGCCGAAAGGCGAGAGGCTGCTGATTGCGGCCAGCAGCCACCGGGATACCATCAAGCCAGACTGGGTCAACGTGAGACTTGCATCACAGCGCGATGACTTTGAGACCCAGAGCCGCGTTGAGAAACAACCCAAACCAAATAAGCCAGACAAAGCGGCGAGCGGCTCCCATGTGGGCCACCATTGCGGCATTGCTGTCATCGTTGGCGCCCTGCTGAAGCATGTGGGTATAGGCAATAGCAAAGGGTTTAAGGGCAAACCGCACGGCGATGCCACAGGCCACCAGCCCTGCAAACACGAGGATTTTCAGTGCCATCCAGCCTGGCAAGTCGAGCGACGTCCCAATCAGCGCCCCCGTCACCAGCGCGGCAACCACGCCGAAGCGCAGGCGCAGGTCCCAAGCGGTCAGTGCGGGCCATCGTTGACCAACAGCACTGTGGATGGCCGCAATCAGGCCTATCCAAATCGCAACCAGAAACCATGCCACGAGTACAAGCATATCGGGTAGCAACGTGGGCCAGCGCAACGCGGCGAGATGACATCCGGTCCCCAGCATAATCGGCATTGCGAGCCGCGGGCCCATGTCGCAGGCCATGAGAATACTGAAGGCAGTTTGGCGCGCCTCAACCCCCAGGTCATCTCGTAAAACGTAACGGCTGGATAAAAAAGTGCCCAGATCACCCCCGAGCCAGTAAACCAGACCCAGAACATGGATATACAAAAGCAGGGTATACATTCAGGCAATCTCCTATGGGCGGCCAATCACATGATGGTGGATCCGGCGTCTTAGCGTTGCATTTATCAGGTTATGTACAAGGGTATGGCTACAGCGTTATGGCGTTTGCGCGATGCTGATTTCGGTCAACTCGTAATAGGTCTGCATATAGCCCTCGGCCCGC
>DFQW01000039.1 GCA_002377985.1 Halieaceae bacterium UBA3479
CCGTCGGCCAGCGTATACGCGAGCTCGAGCGCCGCATTGGCGCCCGCCTCCTGCATGTGATAGCCAGAAATTGAAATGGTATTGAATTTCGGCAAATTGGCTGAGCAATACGCAATGATGTCGCCGATAATGCGCATGCTGGGTGCAGGGGGATAGATGTAGGTATTACGGACCATAAATTCTTTGAGGATGTCGTTCTGAATGGTGCCCGAAAGCGCCGCCTGAGAGACGCCTTGCTCCTCGGCTGCGACAATGTATCCCGCGAGCACCGGCAGTACTGCACCGTTCATCGTCATGGACACCGATACCTGATCGAGCGGAATGCCGTCGAAGAGCACTTTCATATCTTCCACTGAATCAACCGCCACGCCGGCTTTTCCAACGTCACCGGACACCCGCGGATGATCTGAGTCATAGCCACGATGCGTGGCCAGATCAAAAGCTACCGAAATACCCTGCCCTCCTGCGGCCAGAGATTTTCGGTAAAAAGCGTTAGAGGCTTCCGCGGTAGAGAACCCCGCATACTGACGTATCGTCCATCGGCGCCCGGCATACATGGTCGCCTGCGGGCCTCTTATATAGGGCGACATACCGGGCATGGTATTCGTATACGGCAAACCCTCGAGATCTTCCGCCGTATACAGCGTTTTCAGCGGAATGCCCTCCGGGGTATGCCATACAAAATCCTCTGGTGTCAGCCCTTTACTCTGCTTTCCAACCAACTCGCCCCAAGCGGCGAGCGTAGAGGTATCGGGGTCATACACACTCATAGGTGGGCCTCAGCCGGCTGTGATAATTCAATGAGCACACCGTCACAGCTCCTGGGATGAATAAATATCACTCGCGATCCATGCGCACCGGGCGTAGGCGCATCGCCAATGAACTGGTAGCCCTTTTCACGTAAACGCGCTACGTCGCTATCGATGTCATCGGTCCGAAAGCAAAGGTGGTGCAAGCCGCCACCCCTTTTCTCCAAATAAGCCGCTATCGGACCACCCCCCTCTAGCGGATGCACCAGCTCTATATGCGTCTCCGGCACGCTAAAAAAGGCTGTCGTAGTTTGGGCGGCCTCGACCACTTCATTGCCGTCATGCTGCAACCCGAAATCCTCTAAAAATCGCTTGATCGCCGCTTCAAGGTCAGGCACTGCGATGGCGATATGGTCCAGTGCAGTAATCATTTGGTTACCCCATTAACGTCTGCCGACATAAAGCGATTCACGAGCTCAATAGTATGCGCCATGCGTGCCGTGGCCAGCTCTTCCTCCGAGAGCACCTCAACCACTTCATCTGGCGTCACCTTAAACAGCGGCTGACCCTTGGTAATGATGGTGCCGTCACTCTCAATCAACACTTCGTTTACTGTGCCCGCGAAGGGAGCGACCACCTTATTGAACATTTTCATGACTTCAACGATGTAGAGCGGATCCCCCGCATTGAAATGCTGACCCGGCGCAACATAGAGGGGCGCCTCGGGAGCCTCGCGCCCGTAGAACATGCCGCCGCTCGCCGCAACAATCTCGTCAGACTTGGCCACAGGTGGTGGCGCCAGGCACTTTGCCATTGCGGCCTGATGATCACGCGCCAGCAACCTCTCGGGAAAGTGGATCGTCATGTCGGGATTAACGGACAAATCAAAGAATCCCGTAAAGCGCGCAATTGAAGGCAAGAGCTCCAAAATATCTACACCGGCCTGAAAGCCGCGGTGGGCCGCCGTAATCGCCTGCCATTCGGCTTGCTCGGTTCCGTCGGGGGGCGCTCCCGAGAGCAGCTGGTTCAACACGTCCCAAGTCGCGACGTCATAGCGCCGGGTAACCTCCGCGTAGAAATCCTCGGCTTCGCTCAGGATGGCCTGATCATGATCCCAAATCATATTGGCTGCCGGTAACTGGTCATTCCAATCGAGACGCAAGAAATGATAGGTATCGGCCAGAACCTCGATAGGATTCTCTGCCCAGACAAAATGCTCTTTTTCGAATCTGAAAGCCTTACTGTTGAGGCTGAGCCAGCCAGACAGTAAATGGGGTGACTTTAACAACAGCTTTAGCGGCCGCGTGAGCAAACTCTCTTTGGCCGCGAGTACCCGAGCCAGGGCTGGCTCGAGATCCCCGGCGTTTTCTCTTTGCGCCTGACAGATCAAACGCCACGCCATATCCACATCAACGCGACCGGCCTCCTGCGCCAGCTCGCCGACAGCCGTTAGGTAAGGTACAACAAACTGGGTCGTGGGCCTCGCATTAACCGTACGCCCCAGGAACCAATGCACCAATCCGTAGTGAAAAGCCAGATTGGTCTGCAGGTCTTTACCTCTCAGACGGGTAGCTCGCAGCACCTCGGCCATGTGTTCGTAGGCCGATTCTCGGCTATCGCCTACCGTAAGTAACAGCGCGATGTTGGAATCATACGCCCCGGCCAACGTGTAATTCATGAAAACATCGGTATCGGGGTTATGGAGGCTGATACCCTGGTCGTCTCGAATTTCACCCTCAATCGGATCCGACCAAAATTCCACGATGCCGCCGGCACTGGGCTGAAGCGCATCGTTTGTCGCGTTCAAGCGTGCCTCAAGACTATCGGGGAGTCTCGGTATGCGTTCGGGTTTAGGCAGCTTCGATCCATGTGCCGCCAGCAGTACCATCGCCTCCACCAGAGACTCTACAACAAAACTCTCACTGGGATTTTCGGGATTGCTGAATCGCAGGGCATAGCACAGCTCGGAAACCCGGTGCTCCACCTGAATACGGGTGTTCATTTCCATGAAGAAATGCTTGTCCCGATCAACAATACATTCGAAGGTGGACACCGAGTCGAGACCCACCGCCTCGCCAAAACGGGCCGCCTCTGCCTCCATCATATCCAGCGTTTGAATATCCTGCGCCAGCACATCGGCCTCGGCGGCTTCGCCCGCTCGACGCGCTCTCTCTTCGGCCCCCTGTAGCGACTCTCTGGTCACCGAAACTTCGAGCAGTTTCTGCTCATGCATTTGCAGGGAACAATCTCTGCCACCCAGCGTAATACACCAGTCACCGTTTCCGATGACCTGTATTTCCTGATGGCGAGTGGTTTCAATATTGAGTTCCACCAGCACATTTTTGTTGTCGCCGACGCCAGTGGCTTTGACTTCATTGAGTATTTCTCGCACCAGCTCGGGTGTTCGTGCGGCCTCGCCGAGGGGGACAATTCTCTGACCCTTCCCACCGCCGCCGCCGATCGCTTTTAGCCTGACCCGGT
Organism: Halieaceae bacterium UBA3479; assembly: GCA_002377985.1. GTDB lineage: Bacteria > Pseudomonadota > Gammaproteobacteria > Pseudomonadales > Halieaceae > Luminiphilus. The sequence goes on from DFQW01000039.1 coordinate 3,231, forward strand.
TTTGCGGATAGTCTTTCCCCATCTGCAATACCGCCTCTGTCAGGGTCTCGCTCAATTCATCGACGGTGTACAAATCCAGCCCTTTGCGATAACTGGCGACCAGCACCTGCTCCGCCAGAGCCTCAAGATCAGTGTTCGGGTTTTCTGACGGCATGAGCTCCAAGCCATGGGCTTCTACCAACGCCATCAGGGCTGCCTCGTCAGGATATTTCTTCAGTAGCGTCAGCGTGGTGCCATTATCGATCCCGGGTGTCACCGAGACACCTGCGCGCAATGCAGTGCGCTTGGCCTCGTCCTTCAGACCGGCCTGCCTCACGGTTCTGGAGCACGGTCCGATGAAGTTAAGGCCGGCCGATTCCATGGCCGCTACCATTTGCTCATCTTCGGCCATAAAGCCATAGCCTGCGAATATCGCGTTATAACCCCATGTATCAGCGATAGTAATGATGTCCCGAATGCGCTGTTCCCGCTCCTCCTTCGTGGCACCGCTGTAATCGGGGACGCGGTGCACTCTATCCGGGTCTGTAAGGGACCGCAGCTCGGGAGCGAGCGCGCCTCGATAAACAATGGAATCTTTTTCCGAGAGTAGAATCCCGAAATCATTGATTCCCATCTCCGCAAAGACGTCCATGGCCTCTTTTCTGATAGGTCCACGACAAATAATCAGGGGCTTCAAATGGCTACATCGGAACTGCTCGGCCCATTCAGATAAGCGCAGCTTGGCACGCCTATCGGCATGGATCAGAGGATTATTTAGGTATTGATCTGTTCCCACTCGAGGAGCACTCCCGTCCGTGTGTCAGTGGAATTCGCGCTGCACCGATTGCATCGGTCCGGGCTCGTAATGTCTCAGACAAAAAGCAAGCTGCCGCCCGAGCACGCGTCGAAGCTGTGAGGGCATGACGATCTCCGAAATAGATCCCAAGCTTAAAGCCTCCTCTGGGTTCATAATTTCGCGCTCGTAACGCTGCGCCAGCGACGCCTCTTCCACTCTGATCTCCGCATCAACCGACGATGTTGCTTCATTCAGTGCCGCTCGCTCGTCTACCCCACTAGCAGTGAGTTCGGACGCTACCTTAGCGATACGCTGCTCTCGGTGGACCCGAATCTTTTTCAATTCATCCTTGTAAACATACTCCACCCCCGCAGGACCCATCACCGCAACGCGAGTTGTTGGCAACGCGATAACAAAATCTGCTCCGGTGGAGTAATTGTTGTAGGAGGCGTACGCACCGCCAAATGCATTGCGTACCAGCACCAAAAACCGCGGCGTGCGCAAGTCGACGATCGCGTCCAGCATGGCCCGGCCTGCTTGAACAATGCCGCGGTGTTCTTGCTCTCTGCCGGGCAAGAATCCTGTCGTGTCCTCGAGGAAGATCACCGGGATGTTGTAGAGATTGCAAAATCGGATAAACCGCGCATTTTTGTAGGCGGCATCAATGTCAATCTGTCCTGATGAAACGGCAGAATTATTGGCGACAAAACCTACGACATGTCCGCCCATTCGCCCAAATGCGGTAATGGTGTTGCGCGCCCTTTCGGCCTGGGTCTCAAGAAAGTCCCCATGGTCACACAGCTGCTGGATCATAATGCTGATATCGAAGGGGGTGTTAAAGCCGGTAGGTGAATTGAAAGCCTTTTTCAGCAATATATCGACGTCGACCGTCTCCCGGTCCACGGGATCCGATGTCTCTCGATAGGGAGCAAGAGACTGGTTGGAATCCGGCAAATAGCGCAAAAGCTCTCTCACCTTTCTCAGCGCCGCAACTTCATCCTCCACGACAAAGTCGGTAACTCCCGTCTGGCTATGCACCATAGGGCCACCCAACTCGTCAGGGGTAATGTCCTCGCCGAGCACACTTTTGACAACTCCGGGGCCGGTAAGCCCGAAAAACGTGTCTTTGGGTTGGATTAAGAAGCTACCTTGTCTGGGCAAGTAGCTCCCCCCTCCCGCATTGAAGCCGAACATGCACATGATGCTGGGAACAATGCCACTGATTTTCCGTAACGCCGTGAAGGCGTCCGCGTAGCCGTCAAGGCCGCCAACACCAGCGGGGATATAGGCCCCGGCTGAGTCGTTCAAGCCCACCAGCGGAATTCGCCGCTGCGCTGCCAGTTCAAACAGACGGGCCAGCTTTTCTCCATTAGTGGCGTCCATGGAGCCGGCACGCACGGTGAAATCATGTCCGTAAACCGCGACATCGCGCCCGTCAATGCTGGCAATCGCTGTTACAAGAGAGGCACCATCGAGATTCGGCCCCCAATTTTGATAAAGCACATGGGGCTCGTCATCGGCGAGAAATCGAATGCGTTCCCATACGGTCATCCGGCCTTTGAGGTGCTGCCGCTGACGACTCGCGCTACCTGCTGCAATATAGGGAAGATCGCGCAGCTCCGCGCCTCTTTTTAAGGTGGCCTCATATCGACCCAGCTCACCCTGCTCGCCCGGCGCAGTGACAAAGGGATTGTTCAGAGTCGCCCCCTGCCCTGCCGGGACGTCCTCTTTTACACCATTTTTCATGGATTAACTCTCAGGTTGGACCGCCAACACGGCCTACGATCTGCCGTGCTCGAAAACCTGCACACCGCCATCTGTGCACAGGGCGAGACATTACTTATCCTTAACCATTGCTGTCAATTTTACCCCTAACCGTCATAGGGTTATTTATGGACCTAGCCGGTAGCGTTATATCGCTTCCCTATACTCGCTCGCTGATCGAGTGGGCGGATCGTCTTTCCCATTTACCCGGATTTGCCTATCTGGACAGCGGCGACGCCGTCGAGGGCAGCGAACTCGAGCTCATTACGGCCCTACCCACAAAGACCTTTGCCGCGCAGGATTATTCGACCAATTTGGCCAACTGGATGACCGAGATCGAACGCGCGTTGGCAGCCACATTTGAGGCCGCCGTAACTATTGGAACCACAGGCATTTTTAACGGGGCGCTGGTTTTGGGTAGCCTCGACTACGACACACCGGCAGCTGCATTGGCGCGATTGTCCGTGCCACCGTCGCAGGCGTTTGCCGGTCTTTATCATTGGATCTTGGTGTCTCACCCCAAGAGCGCCACCACCGAAGTGCTCTACCACCCTCACTGCCCAGAAGAAACCCGCCGACAGGTCGAATCAGCACTGAATAACGAAGCGAGCCCCCCCAGCCGGCCTTTTGCTCTCACCGAAGACTTTGCGCCGAGCATCAGTAAAGCGGATTACCGGCAGGCCGTAGAACGCATTCAGGAGTATATTCTCGCGGGAGACTGCTATCAGGTGAATTTCGCCCAGCGCTTCCAGGCACCCTTTAGCGGGGACAGCTGGGAGGGTTACCGGACGGCAAGGCAGAAACTGGCGGGAGGATTTTCGAGTTTTATCAGAACTCAGGATAATCGCGCCATCCTATCTCTCTCTCCGGAGCGATTTATCAGGATAGATCAGGGGAAAATCGTCACCCAACCCATAAAAGGGACCGCGCCCCGACACAGTGATGCCCGGAAAGATTATCAACTGGCGCAGGCGCTCATGGCGTCAGAAAAAGATCGCGCCGAGAACGTTATGATTACAGACCTGCTGCGCAACGATCTGGGACAATTCTGTCAAGCGGGTAGCGTCAAAGTTACCGAGCTCTGTGGATTACACAGCTTTGGTAACGTCCATCACCTGATCAGTACAGTTGAGGGCCTGTTGAAACCCCACCTAACCCCGGGCCAGGTCTTCATCGCCACCTCTCCCGGCGGCTCCATTACAGGGGCGCCGAAAAAGCGCGCTGTCGAGATTATCAACGAGCTTGAGTCCCATCCGAGAGGAGCCTACTGCGGCTCAATTTTTGTGATGGCGAGCGAAAGCTGGATGCAAAGCAGCATCGCAATCCGCACGCTCGAAACCAAGGGAGAGATGCTCTATTGCTGGGGCGGCGGCGGCATTACCGCGGGTTCTCACTGGGAGGCCGAGTACCAGGAAACGCTGGACAAGGTTGGGCCGATAATGGCTACTATCCAACGTCCAAATCAGTGCTCTGGCAGCTCTATTCCCTCATAAAGGGCAACTCGCTCCGAGAGCTTTGCGCGGGAAAGCGCCTCTTGAACCAAGTCGCGACCCAGATGCGGCGCCAATTCATGAATAAAGTCATGCATAAACCCCCGCAGAAACGTCCCTTTGCGAAATCCTAGGCTGGTCACGGAGCTTGCGAAAAGATGCGAGGCGTCAATCTTGACCAGATCCTCGTCCAGCTTTTCGTCATAGGCCATGCCCGCAATCAGCCCGATACCCAAACCGAGCCTGACGTAGGTCTTGATAACATCGGAGTCCACCGCGGTAAAAACAACTTTTGGCACCAATCCCCTGTCCTGGAACGCCTCATCGAGCTTGGAACGTCCGGTAAAACCGGTCGTGTAGGTCACGATAGGATGCTCCGCAATGGCCTCCAGTGAACAATGCTGAAGCGCCGCGAGGGGGTGGTCTCTCGGCACCACAACGCAGCGATTCCAGCGATAGCATGGCAGGGTTACGAGGCTTGCAAACTGATTCAGCGCCTCAGTTGCAATGACAAAATCGACCTCTCCATCAGCAGCCATCTCCGCTACTTGAGGCGGCGTTCCCTGTTTCATCACCAGCGATACGTCGGGGTACCTCGACATGAATCGCTGTATGACCTGCGGTAAGACGTAACGCGCCTGAGTGTGTGTCGTTGCGATAGAGAGTGTGCCGGCGGTCTCATCAGAAAACTCCTGGGCGACCCGCTTGATAGAGTCGGCTTTTCGCAACATCTCTCCCGCCAGATCCAGAATCACCTCGCCGGCAGGCGTGATGTGCGTCAGGTGTTTGCCACTGCGCGCAAAGATTTCCACCCCCAACTCATCCTCAAGTAACCGAATTTGCTTGCTGATGCCCGGTTGGGAGGTAAACAGACTTTGCGCCGTCGCGGATACATTGAGGTCGTGGTGTGCGACCTCCCAGATATACCTGAGTTGCTGTAACTTCACTTGAAAACGCTCTCTCGATTGTGATCACGCTCAGACTAGACATTACTCCGCTTTTTCAAAAATCACCACCGCTTAGGAATAAAATCTAAATTTTTTATTCGCTTTTATTCCGAGTTGGCGACGCCATGAGGAACGTGCCCCGTTGGTACATGATCTCCTGCTGCCTGACAATGGACCTGCTGGTCATCGAAAAAAACGTCCGCACGATATGCCCGCAGAAATTCGGTTTTGCTGAGCCCACCGAGAAAGATTGACTCATCGATTCGTATCCCCCAGGCCCTGAGAGTACGGATAACCCGCTCGTGAGCTGGGGCAGAGCGCGCGGTCACCAAAGCGGTTCTAATCGGCGGATCGTTCGCGGGCAACGCTTGCTGTAACTGCTGTAATGATGCGAGAAAATTCTTAAACGGCCCACCCATCATAGGATCTTTCCGTGCAGCGTCTTCGTTCGCCGCAAATGCATCAAGCCCCTGGGCCTTGAAAATGCGCTCGGATTGGTCGGAGAACAACACAGCGTCGCCATCAAAAGCAAACCGCAACTGGGGATCATCGGATTGAATCGATACGCTCGAAACCAAAGTCGCTGCTGCCACCCCATTATCTAGCGCGACACGGACGTCACTTCCCTCTGCAGACAAAAAGAGCTGACAACCAAAGGCCTTGATGTACCGCCAGGGCGGCTCACCTCCACAGAATGCGGCGCGGTAAATGCCCAACCCATAGTGCTCAATCGAGTTGAAAACTCTCAACCCGGTATCGGCGCTGTTTCGCGAAAGTAATATGACATCAATACCCAAGTGATCAGGCAGCTTTTCGTTGAGCGCCAACAACTTTTGCACCATCGGAAAAGCCTGGCCAGGAGCAAGCACCTCTTCTTCATTATCGATTTGATAGTCCGAGTAGGCTTGTAGCCCCTGCTGCTCGTACACACGATGCGCGTCATCAAGATCGAACAACGCGCGGGAAGATATAGCGATAACCAAGCGCTGGGAGGTCGATTCCGCCATTGCTATCAGCGCAGATCCCGGTTAGACCCGCGACCGCCAAAATAGTCCCGAGACAACTTGAAAACGACCGGCGACAACAGCAAAAGTGCAACCAGATTAGGAATGGCCATGAAGGCATTGAGCGTATCGGCAATCAACCAAATAAGCCCCAACTCGGTACCAGCGCCGATGGGAATGGCCAGCACCCACAAAATGCGGAAAGGCATAATTCCCCGGGTACCAAACAAATAAACAACACAGCGCTCGCCATAAAACGACCAGCCGATCATGGTAGTCGTAGCGAAGAGAACCACTCCCACGGTCACCACCAGTTCGCCACCCGGAATCGCCGACCCAAAAGCCATGGCGGTTAAGCTGGCGCCAGAGATTCCCGAATCCAATACGCCGGTGAGCATAATGACGAGTCCTGTCATCGTGCAGACCACCAGTGTGTCGATAAAGGTCCCCAGCATGGCGATCAACCCCTGCTCCACCGGCTCTTTGGTTTGAGCCGCGGCATGCGCGATCGGGGCGCTGCCCAGCCCGGCTTCGTTCGAAAAGATACCCCGGGCCACGCCGAAGCGAATCGCTGCCCACACCGTGGCACCCGCAAACCCTCCCGCCGCGGATGCACCCGTGAACGCAGTAGTGACGATGGTGGACAGCGCTGAGGGGATCATCTGCCAATTTAATACGATGACCACGCTACTCATCACAACATAGGCAACTGCCATGGCAGGCACCACCGCACTCGCAGTCGCAGCGATGCGTTTTATTCCTCCCAGGATAACGGCGCCAACCAGCAGCATTAACACCGTTCCGGTCACTGCCCAGGGTATCTGGAATTGATCAGCCAACACCTGCGCCACCGAATTCGACTGTACGGTATTGGCCAAGCCAAAGCCCGCCATACTGCCAAAGAGCGCAAAAGCTCCGGCGAGAAGCGCGAAGCGCGGGCCCAAACCATTCTTGATGTAGTACATCGGCCCGCCGCTGTAACCCCCTAGCTCATCCTGCTCCCGGTAGCGCACTGCCAATACAGCCTCGGCATATTTCATTGCCATGCCAAAAAGCGCGGTCAGCCACATCCAGAAAAGGGCGCCCGGTCCACCGAGGGTCATCGCTGTTGCAACGCCGGCAATGTTGCCAGTGCCAATCGTGGCACTCAGGGATGTCATTAAGGCGCGAAACGGGGGTATGTCACCATCGCCCCTACCCTGCCTTCCCGACGCCAGCATGCGAAAGGCCAATCCGAGTCGGATCCAGGTCAGGAAGCCAAGGCCGGCTGTGAGGAAAACACCTGTACCGAGCAGTAACACCTGCATCGGCACGCCCCAAGCCCAAGCATTGACTTCCGTAATAATTGTTTGCATCTATGGTCCCCTTATCCACATCCGTCAACGGTCTGAGGGCAACAACTTACCCACTATACGACTCGCAAGTTGCCCCACAAGAAGCGCAAAAACACCTCTGGATGAGAAGGCGCTTAACCTTGAAGTCGGTTAACCCTCGCAACCCATTCAATGTATCAGCTGGCCGCCTCTACCAACGAATGCTCGTGGGCAAACAAGCCGAAGACGCCCCCCGTGTGAACAAAAATAATGTCATCTACCCGATCAAAATAGCCTTCTCTAATATCCTTCAGCAAGCCGAGAAAGGCTTTCCCGGTGTAGACGGGGTCCAGCACCACGCCCTCGAGACGCGTTAACTCAACAATCAGCCGATAAACCTCCGGGGGGGCAACCCCGTAAGCCGGTCCGGCACTGTGATCACGGGTCACAGGCTTGAGGGCGACTGCCGGCAACTGCGACCAACGACGCTGCGCGGCTAACCAATCCTCACTGACTTTGTCATTAAACCATCGCGCGTCGTCACACACGGCATATCCCACCACATCCAAGGGCAACCCCGCCATTGCGACTCCCGCGGTGAGCCCTGCTTGAGTACCGGCGGAACCCGTAGCCAGCACTACCGCGGCCCTGTCAATCTGGTTCGATGCGATATCGCGCCCAATCTCTTCTGCCGCCGCGATATAGCCCCATATGCCCAAACTGTCACTACCTCCGGTAGGAATCATCAGCGCCGGCTCACCAGCATCGCGATAGGTTTTCTCAATTCGTTGATACGCCGCCTGCAGGGCGCTTACCCAGCCCTTAGCAGGCAGCACCTCGTAGGTCGCCCCGGCGATTTGGTCGAGCAGAAAGTTTCCCGTATTGAGGTACTCAGAGCCATCAGAGCGCAGAACAAGGTGACAACCGAGCCCGAGCTGAGCGGCTACCAACGCCGTCGCTCTGCAGTGATTGCTCTGCACGCCGCCACAGGTGACCAAAGTGCGGCAACCGCTTTTGATAGCATGCGCCGCAATAAACTCTAGTTTTCTCACCTTATTCCCAGTGAGTACGGACCCTGTCAGATCATCTCGCTTTATCCACAGCCGCTTGCCATTACCCCACCGATCAGAGGCGCGAGTGAGGCAATGAAATGGCGTAGGAGTCCGCGCCAGACTTAGCCGCGGCGGGTACTCAGGCAGATTCGACACCGACAGACTTCAGCGTGCCTTTGGGGAGTACGGAGGTAACGTGAATTTTTTGAAATTTAAGCTCTACATTATTTCCCACTGATAGCACCAGATAGTTGTCGTCGAGCCCGCTGATCCTACCCAGCATCCCCGAAGAAAGCGCTACCTCATCGCCCTTCTTCAATGCGCCCACCATGTCAGCATGCTCTTTTTGCCGCTTGCGTTGAGGCCGGATGGTAGTGAAATACATAAACACCAAAATACCCACCATCATCAAGGGCAGGAACAGACCCCCGCCCTGGGGTTGTTGCGCGGCGGATTGCGCATACGCCTGAGGAATTAACATGTCACTATCTCCTGATTACGGCGGCACACTCTAAGCTTTGTCTTGCGTGGCAACAATAGCCCACCGGATGCATACACCACTTTTGACGGATAGTTAACGTCAGCACTGGGTAAAAATCGCCGCGCAACCTCGCAACGGCAACCCTACAAGTCGAAATCAATCGTCAGCGGCGCGTGATCAGAGAAACGCTCGTCACGATAAATCGATTGTCTCAAGCCTCGACCGGACAACCCCGGGGTAACCATCATGTAATCCAGTCGCCACCCCACGTTGTTGGCCCAGGCCTGTCCGCGATTCGACCACCACGTGTAAAGTTCCGGCTCCTGCGTAATCTCCCGAAAAATGTCGATCCACTGCAGGTCGCCGTAAATGCGCTCAAGCCAGGCACGCTCGTGAGGCATAAAGCCGGAATTCTTCTGGTTGGAGCGCCAATTTTTCAAGTCAATATTTTTATGACAGGTGTTCCAGTCCGCACAAATGATGAACTCGCGACGTTTGCGCCGTAAATCGGCAAGATGCCGGTAAAAAGGCTCCATGAAACCGTCTTTTCGGGCCTGAGCCACGTCGGAAGCTGACCCCGAGGGAACGTAGAGCGACACAACACTGAGGCCCGGAAAGTCGACTTGCAGGTAACGGCCCTCGGTATCGACAATATCCCAACCCAATCTCGACACCACCCTCCCGGGCTTATTTTTGGAGAAGATCGCGGTGCCGGCGTAGCCCGGCCGCTCTGCTTCATTGTAATAGCAGTGATATCCCTCAGGGTAAAACACAGCGTCCGTCAGCTGCGCCTCTTTTGCCTTGATTTCCTGAATACATACGACGTCGGCAGATTGCTGACTCAACCAAGTGAAAAATCCCTTGCGGGCGGCGGCACGGATGCCGTTGGTATTACAGGTGATAACACGAAACATAGGTCCGCCCACTCTCTTGCCAGTTTTTAAGGGCCTGCACAACGTCTGCATCTCACTCATTGGGCGGCGCGCTGCTGCATCCTAACAACCCCCTACCGCGCAAGTGAAGCGTGATGAGAGGCCTTGGCGATGCGGCAGACTGTTACTATGATGCGCTCTCGCTGCAACGCGGACCCGATTGTGCGCATCACCCTACTTGCCAACCGCGACCTCCCCAGCAATCTCGCGTTAAATTACCTGGTTAAGGTGCTGCCCCAAGAATATTCACTGACATTGTTTTTATCCGAGAGCGTGGGTCGAGCGCAGTCACCCCCAGAGCTCAGAATGCTCGCGTTTTATGAGCAAACCTTACCGAATAAGCTGTGGTTCCCTCTCATTGATGCGCAACACGCAACGGGGGAGCTGCTGACATTTAACGGGCTCGCCAAACATCTTGAGGCGCCAGCCCTTTCGCTTGCAGATCCCAACAGTGAGGGAGGTTTAAGTACGCTGGCAAACAGCGCCCCCGACCTCATGGTCAGTATTCGTTTTGGTCACATTCTCAAGTCCCGTGCCATCGCCATACCAAAGCGGGGTGTACTCAACTTGCATTCAGGCAAACTCCCTGAATATCGGGGGGTTATGGCAACTTTTCGCGCCATGCTCAATAACGACAAGGAGCTTGCCAGCACAATACACTGGATTAACAGCGAGGCGATTGATGCGGGGCCTGTTATCTGTCACCGAGCGACACCACGAGAGCCATCGCGTTGCTACCTGGCCAATGTTCTCAGCCTTTACGAAGCGGGTTGCTTGGCATTGGCTGGAACGATCAACGCGCTGGCACAAGGTCAGATGCCCAGATCTGAAGCGGCAACTGGCACGGGTAATTATTATTCCTTTCCCAGCACTACAGATCTAGCGCGCTTTGACGCAGCGGGGTATCAGTGGGCTGACCCGGATATGCTGACTGCGCTGTTAGCGCGTTATCAACCACCTGATCGAGGGGGTTATGAGGAGACATGATCACGGCGATAGCGCTACCTCCT
>DFQW01000045.1 GCA_002377985.1 Halieaceae bacterium UBA3479
TCGTCATTGCCTGGCAGGCTGGCGAAGTGATTCAGGTCACACATCTGGAAGCGCCCTCGGCGGCGATGGCGGTGAGGTAACGGTGAGACGGCTCATACCGCTACTACTTGCTGCGTTGCTTGCGCCCGGAACGTTGGCGGGTGAGGACCATGATCCTGCTGTACTGGTACCAATGGATCGCAACGCCCTGACAGAGGAGCTGTCAGCCAGCGAGGGTCGGGTGGTACTGATTAACCTGTGGGCGACTTGGTGCACGCCGTGTTTGCGAGAGATTCCCGATCTGCTCGCGCTAGAGGCCGAGTTTTCAGACGATGAATTTCGCTTGCTCGCCGTCAGCATGGACGACGCGTATAGCAAAGACTGGGTATCGGCGTTCAAGGCCAAGCATTTTCCCGCCCTGAGATCCTTCATCAATGCTGAGCTGGATATGGATACGTTGGTCAGTAGCATTGATCCGGTGTGGAACGAGACGCTTCCAACCAGCTATATCCTGAATCGCGACGGAGAAGTTGTTCAAAAAATTCAGGGCAAGAAGCCTATCGAATTTTTCCGAGAGCAGCTAACAGCCGCCGGTCTCTAGCTCAACCCCTTATGCGGGTAAGCGAATCAAGCCTGAAGATGTGCTGCATGGAAGCGCAGATGATCCTCTATAAATGAAGCGATGAAGTAGTAGCTGTGGTCATAGCCCTCCTGCATCCGGACCTCTATCGGATAGTTGGCGGCGCTGCTGGCCTCTTCAATCAAGTGTGTCTTGAGTTGCTCCGCAAGAAAGTTATCCGCCGTCCCTTGATCGATGAGGATGGGGCGGTGCTCTGCAGCCTGGCCCAGTAGCTTGCAAGTGTCATACGCGTCCCATGTGGAGGTATCTGATCCCAGATAGTTGGAGAATGCTTTTTGGCCCCAGGGACACTGAGTGGGTGCCACGATCGGCGAAAAGGCCGAAAAAGAAGTAAAACAGTGGGGATTTTTGAGGCCGATAGTCAGTGCGCCATGACCGCCCATCGAATGGCCCATGATGGCGGCACGTGAGGTATCCACCTGCGGGCAGGCCTGTGCCACCGCCTCCGGCAACTCTGTCAGCACATAGTCATACATGTGGTAGTGCGACGACCACGGGGCCTCGGTCGCATTGAGGTAAAACCCGGCGCCCAGACCCATGTCGTAGCTGCCATCGGGGTCGTCGGCAACTTTATCGCCCCGTGGACTGGTATCCGGCGCAACGATGGCAACACCCAGCTCGGCCGCATGCCGTTGTGCGCCGGCTTTCGTCACGAAATTCTCGTCCGTGCAGGTCAGCCCCGACAGGTAATACACCACTGGGACAGGCCCGTTAGCCGCCTGAGGTGGCAGGTAAACCGCATAAATCATGTCGCACTTGAGCACGGTTGAGCGGTGCTGAAAGCGATGTTGCTCCCCTCCAAAAGAGCGCACGGTGCTCAGGCATTGTGAAGACATCAGAAAGTGACCACCGAGCGGATGCTCTTGCCCTCATGCATTAGATCGAAAGCGGTGTTGATCTCGGTCAGCGGCATGGTGTGGGTAATCATCTCGTCGATATGAATTTTTCCTTCCATATACCAGTCGACGATTTTGGGCACGTCGGTGCGGCCCCGCGCGCCACCAAAGGCAGTGCCGCGCCAGGACCGGCCCGTTACCAACTGAAATGGTCGCGTTGAAATCTCCTGCCCCGCACCGGCCACGCCAATGATGCAACTTTGTCCCCAGCCTTTATGGCAACACTCCAGCGCCTGACGCATCACATTCACGTTTCCGATGCATTCAAAGCTGTAGTCGACACCGCCACCGGTCATCTGAATCAAGTGATCAACCACATTATCGACTTCGCTCGGATTGACAAAATCGGTCATACCAAATCGCGTTGCCAGTTCTTTTTTGTCGGGATTCAGGTCGACACCGATAATGCGGCGCGCGCCCACCAGTTTGGCGCCCTGAATCACGTTGAGCCCGATTCCGCCGAGCCCAAATACGGCAACGGTGGAACCGGGTTCCACTTTCATGGTGAAGGCGACAGCGCCAATCCCGGTCGTCACACCACAACCGATGTAGCAGATTTTATCGAAGGGGGCGTCTTCTCTTACCTTGGCTACGGCAATCTCAGGGAGCACGGTGAAATTCGAGAAGGTGGAGCAGCCCATGTAATGCAAAATGGGCTCACCGTCGATTGAGAAGCGACTGGTGCGGTCGGGCATTAAACCCTGCCCCTGAGTTTCTCGAATGGCTTGGCACAGATTTGTTTTGGGGTGCAGACAAAAATCACAGGTACGGCATTCCGGTGTGTACAGCGGAATCACGTGGTCCCCTACCTTGAGGTCCTTGACGCCCTCACCAACCTCGACCACGACCCCGGCTCCCTCATGACCCAGAATCGCCGGAAAGGCGCCTTCGGGATCATCACCAGAGAGCGTGAACGCGTCGGTGTGACAGACACCGGTCGCCTTAATCTCCACCATGACTTCACCGGTGTTGGGGCCGCCCACTTCCACGTCGGCGATTTCGAGGGGTTTGCCTGCTTCAAATGCAACAGCGGCGCGACTTTTCATGGCGCTTACTCCTTGTGATTATAGGAACATAGTATGCCTTAGGCGAGCGCGCGGGCCACCCCCGCAGATGTCTTCAAGATCAATAGCGTGCGCTCGGTGTGCTTGGGCTCACCCAGTAGAACGGGGCAGGCAATGCCAGCCACGCGACCAACTGACGATCGAGGCGAATTACTCTGAGAGCGATTTCAAATGACAGATGATGCGATCCAGTTCCTCTGTATCCTGGATCGGTGCCATCATCATGCGGTTGCCGGGCAGAAACTGACTCGGTTGTGAGAGATATTGGCGCAGGGAGTCCTCGTTCCAGATCACCCCAGAGTCGGCTATGGCGCGGGAGTAGGTGTAGCCTTCAGCAGAGCCCGCTCGACGGCCAACGATCCCCCACAGATTGGGGCCAGAGAGATGACTGGATTCCGGTGTTTTGGTATGGCAAACGGCACACCGCTGGAAATCGCGGTCTGTACTCGCTATTTCACATAATGCATCGCTACCGTTGGCATTTCCCGCTGAAGCAAAAATGATGATCGATAAGCAGAGCAAGACGCGCATGTCATTCCACCCGGGTCAGCCGAATGTGCGTTCGATCCTCTCGACCCTGAAATAAGACGCCATCATCCAAATAACCGTTGTCGTAAATCCAGAGCTCCCGGTCATTCAGCACCCATTCCGCATCCCACGTCATATTGATGCCACTCTTTTTTGAGGTCATGGAGCAATTTCCGTCAATGGCGGCTTCGCTTTTTTGCGCCAATCGGCCAACGATCTGATTGCCATGAAGTCGCCAGCGGAAATCACAATTACCGCCGTAATCGGGGTCGATCGCTATGGTTGCCCACAATTCGGGGTGCTCATGCGCAAAGGCAAACTGCTCGGGATTGGCGATTCGGCGCCCGCTTACGCTGACCGCCATATGCTCCTCGTCGATTGAAATGATATAGAGCACCTGCGTACCCGGTACGATCGGCTGGTTCTTGTCACCGATGTGAAGTTGTCCATAGATCACATGCTCGCCAATATGCGGGGCGTTTATCCGCGCAAAAATACGATGCCAGTCGTAATGTTCCCCATCTGGAGGCGCGCCATATTGCCTCTCGAGTTCGAGCTGTGGTTTTGAAGAGAACTCACCGGGCAGCCATTTGATCAACATGGCCATCACCGACTCAAGCTCCGGTCGGGAATTGGTGGCATGGGCTGACGGTAGCAGCAGGGCGATTGACACCGAGACGACCAGCAGCAATCGCATTAACGGGTGACTTTCTCTTGAGAACGTTTGCAGTGGGCTGAGTCGACGCTCTTTATGGCTATATCCCGTCATATCCCCGGCGGCGGCGCGACTTTTCATCCGGCACTCTCCTCATGTTAGGGCATCGGATAGTATGCCCCAGCGCCCGCTGGTAGCCACCCCTTGCTGACGGTCATCTCGTCTCGCTGTGATTTGTCTGTCCCGGGAGGATTTGGGTCCTGTCTGGGCGTTATAGTTCAACTCTGACCATTGCCGATTGAGAAAAGCCATGCGCGCTGTTTATTACGAGAATCATGGGACCGCTGAAGTCCTTCAGATAGGCGAACTGGCAAAGCCCAGCTGCAGTGCTGAGCAGGTGTTAGTCGAGGTCGCGGCCGCGGGAGTGAATCCGATTGATCGACGTCTTCGCGCGGGTGAACTGCAGGAATACATCCAGCGCACCTTCCCCGTGACGCCTGGTTTCGACTTCTCCGGTCGTATTGCGGCAGTCGGTGAGGCGGTGGCCGATTGGCAGGTGGGAGACGAGATCATGGGGCTGGCGTTCACCTGGTCGATCCAGCATGGCACTTACGCTGAGTTTGCTCCGGTAGACGCCACCGCGATCGCGCGGAAACCCCTTAACGCATCTTTTGCTCAGGCGGCCGGCCTCCCACTCGTAAGCCTCACGGCTTGGCAATCGCTGCTGGAATTCGGGCAGTTGAGTGCTGGAAAGACCGTGCTG
>DFQW01000002.1:0-10404 GCA_002377985.1 Halieaceae bacterium UBA3479
CATGTAGTTGCGGAAACCATCGTGACGAGGCTCCAGCACCGCCATGGAGGCGGCATCACCCATCCCTTCTGTGGCGTCAACGCGCCCGGGGGTAAAGGGAACCGAGACCGTCACACCGAATTCGGCAGCGGCACGCTCCACGCCAACGTTGCCCGCCAGCACGATTACATCTGCCAGAGACACTTGCTTACCACCCGAGAGCTGGCTGTTAAAGCTACTTTGGATTTCTTCCAACGCGGCAACAACCTCGGCGGTGGCATCGGGATCATTGATCGCCCACTGATTCTGCGGTGCCAGACGAATGCGCGCACCGTTGGCGCCGCCGCGCATGTCACTGCCGCGGAAAGTTGAGGCAGACGCCCAGGCTGTGCTCACCAGCTGTGTGTTGCTAAGACCGCTAGCGGCAATCGCATCCTTCAGTTGACTCGTCTCGCTGTCACTGATGACTTCATAGTCCCGCGCGGGCAACGGATCCTGCCAAGCGAGCACCTCGGCGGGCACATCATCACCCAGATAGCGATCTCTCGGCCCCATATCGCGGTGCGTCAGCTTGAACCAGGCCTTGGCAAAGGCCAGCTCAAACTCGGCGGGATTTTCCAGAAAGCGCTGCGAGATCTCGCGATAGCTGGGATCAAACTTCAAGGACAAATCCGTAGTAAACATCACGGGTGCATGGCTGACCCCAGCAACATGCGCATCCGGCACGGTACCGGCCGCTGCACCATCCTTGGGCTGCCACTGCAGTGCCCCTGCAGGGCTACGGGTCTGCTCCCACTCATAGGCGAATAGATTAGCCAGATACATCATCGACCACTGGGTCGGCGTAGCCGTCCAGGCGCCCTCGAGTCCGGAAGTCACGGTGTCTTCCGCATTCCCCTTGCCGCAGGTGTTCTTCCAGCCAAAGCCCTGCTCGACAATCGCCTCTCCGGTGGGCTCAGGACCCACGCAGTCTGCGGGTTTGTGCGCACCATGGGCTTTACCAAAAGAGTGTCCGCCAGCAATCAACGCCACCGTCTCTTCGTCGTTCATGGCCATGCGGCCGAAGGTTTCGCGAATATCGTGCGCAGCCAGCACCGGATCAGGATTGCCGTTGGGGCCCTCCGGGTTCACATAAATAAGTCCCATCTGTACGGCCGCGAGTCCCTTTCGCAACTGACGACCCTCAGCGTACCGCTCATCCGCCAGCATCTTGGCTTCGGGGCCCCAGTAAACCCACTCAGGCTCCCAGTCGTCGGTGCGCCCACCGGCAAAGCCGAAGGTCTTGAAGCCCATGTTCTCCATGGCCACGTTACCAGCCAGCACCATGAGGTCTGCCCAGGAAATCTGGTTGCCATACTGTTGCTTGATCGGCCATAAAAGACGACGCGCCTTGTCGAGATTGCCGTTATCCGGCCAACTGTTCAGAGGCTCAAATCGTTGCTGGCCGCCGTCGGAACCGCCGCGGCCATCTGCCGTGCGGTAGGTACCCGCGCTGTGCCAGGCCATGCGCACAAAGAAAGGTCCGTAGTTACCGTAGTCAGCCGGCCACCATGGCTGCGACGTCGTGAGCGTGGCGTTGATATCGGCTTTCAATGCCTCGAGATCAAGCTTTGCAAACTCCGCAGCGTAATCAAAATCGGCTCCCAGCGGATTCGTGCTGCGCTCGTTTTGACGCAGGGGCGTCAGATCCAGGCTGGCAGGCCACCAGGCTTGCGTGCTCTTGGGTGTACTTCTTGCAATCGAATCCACAACGGGCAAGGCGATAAGTGCTGCGGCCACCACCGAGTGGGCAATCGCTGTCTTCATAAAGTGTGCTTTCATTTTGTTGTCCTCTTTAGCGAGTTTTGTCTCACTCTCCCACTGTAGTAACTTTCACCTCCTGCTTACAATCTGATTGTTTAACAAATAACGATCGACTTTTTCGATCGTCATCCCCTCGCTGAAACCACTGATTATCGAATGCTTACAGGATCCACTGGATTAGGAATCTCCCTACATCGCCGCAGCAGTCAGCGGCATCGGGAAAAGTGGACAGGAGCCCCTACTAAAGCCCGCGACTAGCTACTGGCCAGCGTCTCCTGTATGAACCGCTGCACGTTGACCTCCAACTGGTCCAGCGGCACCGCACCGGAACCCAGAACCACATCATGAAATTGACGCAGGTCGAAGCGATCCCCAAGGGCCTCCCGAGCCAGATCTCGCAACTCCACAATACGCAGCTTGCCAATCATGTAAGCGGTGGCCTGCCCTGGCATGGCAATATAGCGTTCAATGGCGCGTTCACAGTCGTATTCTGCGTTGGGCGTATTGGCAACCAAATACGCCACCGCCTGCTCGCGGGTCCACTGCTTGTGGTGCAAACCCGTATCGACGACAAGGCGCGCTGCCCGCCACAACTCCATGGCCAACCGGCCAAAATTGGACCAAGGTTCCTGATAAAAACCCATTTCTCGCGCCAAATACTCAGAATAGAGGCCCCACCCCTCGGTATAGGCGGTAAAGCTCGTATGTCGCTGAAAATCGGGGACATCACCAAGTTCAGCGGAGATCGCGCGCTGCAGATGATGGCCAGGCAAACCCTCATGAAACGCCAAGGCCTCAAGATCGGTGATTGGCATAGAGTTCATGTCATATAAATTGGCGTAATAAATGCCGGGGCGAGACCCATCCGGCGGGGGGCTCTGGTAAAAGGCTTTACCCGCAGAGCGCTCACGGTAGGGTTCAACGCGCTTTACCACCAGATCAGACTTTGGCAGCACCCCGAAATAGTCGGGCAAACGGGCTGACATGGCGTCAATGGCTTGTCTGGCCGCCTGCAAATATGCCTCTCGACCCGCATCATTATTCTCATAGCGCAAAGTGGTATCGCGACGCACACGATCGAGAAAATCTGTCAAATCTCCGGATTCTCCCAGCTCTGCCATGACAACACGCATCTCGTTGTGGAGACGCTCCACGTTCGCCAGACCCGTCTGATGAATTTCGTCCGCTGTGAGATCGGTGGTCGTAAAAACGCTGAGTCGATTTTGATAGAACGCGTCTCCGTCAGGAAAGCGCCAAACGCCGTCGGCAGAAACTGCCCGCTCCCCCTGTGCCTGAATCGCCGAAATCAGGGCGCGGTAGGCCGGGGCTACAGCATTCAACAAGGCCTCTCGGGCACGCTGTCTGAGCCCCGCTGATACATCGGAGGCCAGCGGCAACTGGTCGACCTTGGCGTTGAAATCGCGCCAGATGACCGAGAGCTCTCCACTGTCATCAAAGGGCGCTCCAACGATGACATTGCCGGCAGCTTCCACGATTTTTGGAATCATCCAATCGACCAGAAACATACCCTTTTCGGCGCGAAGCTGTAGCTGCTCAATCACGCCCTCGAAGTAACTGGGCAGATTGTTCAATCTCGCCACATACGCCAGTGCATCCTCCTCTGAGGCGATGGTATGGACATTGATGAGCAGGCTCACGACGCTGGTATGGGGCCCGCGGTGCTGATGAATAATGTAGCGATGGTGTCGATAGGGCGCGCCGGCAAGTTCGCGCTCCACATCACGCCGATAAAGCTGATAGGAGAGCGACCGCTCCCGGGACAATTGAGTCGTATCAACGGTCTCGAGAAACGCGAGACGCGCCTTCGCGATATCGAGCGATTCGAGTTGAAACGCCTCCGACACGTTATTCCATTTATCCTGGTAATCCCTCACACCAAGATAACTCGCGCTGGCAGGAGAACGCGCGAGGTCCTCTTGCCATGTGGCTACAAAAAAGTCCTCGAGGCGTTGCTGCTCCGCAGATACCGGAGAGACTGGCACGGGCTTTATCGCAGTCTGATCAACCTGACTGTCGCAAGAGATCAAGAAGACCAATAAAGCCAGACCAGTCGCCATGCGCACGCTTTTTGATCTGGAAAACTCCCGTGGGAAAAAGTGCTTGTGGGGGCTAAAAGCGGAAAAATTCATGGATTCCATCCTGACGAGCCCGGCCAATCTGCGGGCGGTATCGCCCAATTTTCGCAGAAGTCGCGCCAGTTGGCAGGGGGTTTTGGCGCCAAATCGGCCTCTGATTATGTGACAGCGATGGCTACTTTACTAACGGGTATCGCGGTTACTTCTCTGCTTGATCATGCCTGCCATCGGCGAGCGCGCCGACTTCGTAGAGGAGAACCCTATGCCCTCCCGGACTGTTGATCATCGCCTCTCTAAATAAACGCCCCTCGGGTGTCGTGTCGGAAAAAATGTCGCTAACGACGCTGCCGAATGTCTTGGCACGAGCAAGCGTTTCGTTCAAATCTTCCACCTCTATTACCATCACCGCGACCGTCGGCTGCTTCACATCCGGCAACGGTGCCTCAGGGTGTTCGATTAAAAAGAGCCCCCTCGATTCGGTGCGGGTTGACAACAATGCACGCCGAATGGGTCGAGAAGTATCGATGTTGAAAACCGGACCCAAGAACGGCTCACCGTTCGCAGGCAATGTCCCCTCAAAGTCCAGCGTAAAGCCCACAACCCCAGTGAAAAATGTGATCGACTGGTCGAGGTCTGGCGTCATCAAAGAAATACGCTTGACGCGCGCAGTTTGCGCCGAGACGGAGGTTGCCAGCAGACAAGAGAGCAAGATGACACACCACCCGCCGCCACAACGGCGGGCGAAACGCAGAGACGCAGAAGTGGTCAGTTCAGCCTTCACCGCAGAACCGAACCCGCGGGACTATCGGTGTAATGCGAGTCAATGCAGCGCAACTTGAGAAATAGGCTGAGCTCCCGGGCTGCCATAGATATCTCGCAATCGGGCTCACAAGCAGGCGGTTTTACAGCCGGGTGCATCACCGAGATACAGTCTCAAAGAACTGTATGATTGAACCGTCTGGCGTCTTCACAGAAAACATCCTCACTTCGCCGACCCCGCCCAGATCTGCCGTAGCCACATCGCGCCAGATGCTGCCGCCGCGCTCCAGTATCATCGCTTTCGCCGCTTCAATATTGGCCACCGGATATCGCACCGCGAGAATACCGAGATTGGGGGCCTCGCACTGATGCGAGTAATCAAAGCCATCAAGACCCATCACTTCGATCATTTCCATACGCCCAAATTCTCCCTCGACGGGATAAACGATACCGGCGCGGTACGGAATAGAGGTCGTTAGATTCAGCGGAATGCCGATGGGCGTGGGCGTCGGCGTTTTCGCAGTGTACGGCTTGCCTTTATAAAAAGTTTCAAACCCCAGAACCTGCGTGAAGAAGTCGTGCGCCACATCACGATCTGCCACCATCTGCATCATGTTAAACGGCGCCGTCATCCGTTCAAACTCAGGTATAGCCTCTGGTAAAGGCGGGCTCAGCCGATCGTAAGTTTGCACTTGGACTCCATCGGGGCCGCGATAGATCACCACGCGAAGATCCGATTTGCCAAATTGCAGCGCGGTAATAGGCGTCTCGGTCCACCAACCCAGCCGTATCGCGTCGTCATAAATCGACTGCATGTCTTTAACGCGGATCATCATGCTGAAGTAACAGCCGGTATCCCAAGCCCGCGCGCCCGGGCGCATGGGAATTCGTTTGCCCGCATTTTCAAACCTGATCAGGCGCACGTGACCAAACTCGCCGCCCATCGGTGCTCGCAGCAACAGATACTCGCCCGCTGCCTCTGGTGACAGCCCCCATGCCGCTATTATCGACGCCGAGAGCGCACCGCGCCCCAACTCCTCGTAGCCACCAATTTCCCTGAAAAAACGAGCCGTCACGTCCGGATCGGTAACGCTGATGACGGCTTCGCGCCAAGGCTGCTCCGTGATTGGCTGAGGGTTGGCTGCGGCGCCTCCGCTAAAACAAAGCATCGCCCACAACACTGCGGTCGCCGCGTTTACACACCCCCCCCAACGACGGTTTTCTCTCTCCTCTGCTCTTGTCATCTTCTCGCCTCTCGCCGTTATTGCCTCAGGACAAAAACTGTTTCTGATTCATTGACCATGACGCGCACACGCCACAGCAATTTACAGTTCGTTCACCAGAATGACTTTGCCAAAGTGGCTTCTCTCATCCACCATCGCATGCGCTCGCACCAGTTCCTTCATAGGCATGATCGTATCCACCACGGGCACCAGCTCACCGCTTGCAAACATAGGCAAGGCTCGAGCCCTGAACGCCGGCATCGTCCGGGCCATAAATGCAGGGCTCGTTGAAATACTCATCGACAACAGTTGAATATTGAGAATGCCAATCCGCAGGTTAAAACTGATATCACGACCCCCGGTGCTGCCAAACATCACCACTCGACCATCCATACCCATAGCATCAATCAGCTCTGTCGCGGTCGCATCGCCAATGGTCATAAGCCCAATGTCCATGCCTGCACCATCAGTCAACGCGCGAGCGCGCTCAGAAACTGATTCGCGGGTGTAGTTAACCACCGCATCACAACCCATCGCGGTGGCACGGTCCAGTTTGTCTTCCCGACTCGCGGTGCCCAGCGTCCAGCAACCCGCCTGCTTGGCTAGCGCCAGCGCCGCACTGCCCACGCTTCCCCCTACCGCCTCAACCAAAATACGCTCACCCGCGGTCATATTCCCTACCGTGTAGAGTGCGTGCCAGGCAGTTAAGAATCCCACGGGGATCGCAGCGCCTTGCGCAAGGCTCAGGTTGTCAGGAAGTCGCATCAGGTGTTCAGGATCGCAGTCCACCACCTCAGCATGGGCGCCCCTGACGCGACCAAACACCCGATCACCCGGCTTAAATTCCGCTACTTGCGCGCCCACCTCTTCAACGATGCCTGCAACCTCCATCCCCATGACAAAAGGAAGTTCCTGGCCGCTGTAGTCTCCGGCGCGCATTCGCGTTTCTGCAAAGTTAATGCCGCTGGCACCCACCCTGACGCGCACCGCGCCTGGCGGCAATGCGCCGAGATGGAGATCCTCCCAGACCATCACCTCTGGCCCACCAAATGCCTTCACGCGGTATCCTTTAGCCATGTCGGAGCGAGTTCTCCTTTTTCATCCGCTGTTCAATTTCCTCCACCTCGAGCCCGGACGGCAGCGAGTCCAGTGTCAGGTATAACAGTGCCGCCAGGGCCAGAGGTACGCCAACAACGACGGCGTAGCCCAGATGCCACCCCCACGCTTCAATCGCCAATGAAACGCTATAAGGTCCCGCCGCAGATCCCAGAGTCACTGCCAATGAACCGCAGCATGCCATCGCCAATGTCCGTATGCGGGTCGGGAATACTTCCGCCAAATAAGCAAATTTGACTGCAGCGGATCCGTAAAAAAACATACTCATCAGTGCGTAAATCATTAGGATTTCGGAGAAAGTCTCGGGCACCCAAACCAGAATCTGGAACAGTAACGAACCCAACAATGTCCATAAGACTACGGTATTGCGCCGCGTCCAGACTCGCTCCCCAATCCAGGCCGCAAGCAGATATCCGATCACACCGATAGCATTACCAGCACCAATCAAAAGAGAAAAATTGAAGGCGTCCAGCTCCCTGACCTCGCGCAGAAAGCTGGGGAACAAAAAAATCGACGCGGCGTAAGCCCAAACGAAGAGGAACTGCGCAAAAAATAATGTGATGGCGCGCTCGCGGATACCCCGATCAAAAAGATCCGCCAGTCGCGCCGGTCGCTGTTCAACGCGAGCCTTGAGCGCTCGAGGCGGCTCGCGCAGGTAACGTCTAACGATCCACACCATGGGCAAACTAACCAGGCCGACCCAGAATAATTGTCTCCAGCCATAGTCAGCTAATAGCCACATTGACCATAGCGAAGCAAATGCCCAGCCGAGGGGATAGCCAATCTGCAAGATGCCCATCATCAAGCCGCGCAGTCGCGCGGGCGTCTCCTCTGTGACAATGGCGCCTGTGATGGGATAACTGACCCCCCCCACCGCGATACTGGTGCCTCTGAGTGCAGTGAGCGCGATCACACCGGGAGCAATGCTGATAGCGGCGACCAGGATGGATGACCCAAGGAGCGAGAACTGAAACATCGGTATGCGACCCACCCGATCACCCAGCCACCCTAACGGCACCAACAGCAACCCGCCCATTAGGAAGGCAATCGACACAATCGACATTACCTCACTCAAACTGAGACCGAACTCGCTCCGAATCGCCGGTACGGCATAACCAAACAGCGCCAAATCCATCTGTGCAGTGGTGTAGGCAATCAAACAGATAATAAACGCGCGCAGCGGATATCCCTTTAGCGCGTTGGGGGGCGATTCAGTCACGCACCCACGTCCAACTGTAGCCATCAGGCGATAAGAACGTGCAAGCGACCTCTCCAAACTCGTTAATGCCTGAACGATACTCCGTCACCCCCGCTAGTGCCGACAGCTCAATCGTGTTGGTCCGATAACTGTATGCGGAGAGGCCGCGCTGACCGGGGCAACTCAGTGCGCGCAGGTCCGGCGCATCAAAATAAGGCGAGTAAACCTGCAGCAGGCCTGTAGGACAGTTTGGGGCTCGCAACCGCTCCACACGAAAAAGCTGCCCAGCCTCCAGGCGCAAAGCTCTCTGAGTGGGAGGCTCGTCGCCTGAGTCGTGTGCCTCACCGTAAGGCGCAGATTCCAAACCGAATACGGTTTTATAAAACGACGTATCAAAGGCTCGACTCGGTTGCACAACATTGGCGTGACTCCCCTCACTATTTTTGTAGGGAGATGTGTGATCAATCGTGCCAAAACCGGGCCGCTCAAATCCTCCCCGCTGAATCATGGCTATGCGGCAGTCAGGATCAAAATAGAGCGTCTCCCTGAGTCCAACAAAAGGGTTATCCCACGTAATATCAGGTGCAGGATGAGCCAAAGGAGCGGACACTAAATCAGACAGCCATCTATCACTGAGATCCGTTCGATAGCCTGAGAGACTGTCCCGGAGTTCCAGTATGTCGGTGGTATACATACCCATCCAGCGGCTACCCGTGACCAGCGGCCGCTGCGCGCCCAGACCCTCACCCGCTAATTCGGACCAACATTGCAGGCGCACCAAACCTGTTTCATAGGCCTGGCAACCAGAGTGACGGAGACGAACGGACTTGAGCTCAGCGTCATGCCCGTAGAGTGCCAAGGCTTCCGAAGCTCCCAATGAGCCCTCTTGATCCGCAACAAATCCCAGCTTCGCCCAAAAGCCGAGCAAGCGGTCTCGATCAGAGCTCTGCGTAGAAAATACAAACTCATGAAGCCCGCTGATTACGCCCATGGGCAGGTCTACAACGCACCACCGACGCGGATTACCGTGCGCCCGAGCAGCTCTCTCCCCTCCCAGGCACGATGCGCATCTGCGATATCAGTGAGATCAAACTCACGCTCAATGGGAATGCGCCAAAGGCCGTCAGCAAGCGCCTTGTGTGTTGCGGCGACCTCGGCTCCGCCACTGATCGCCTGGTGAAAATACTGTACAAAGCCTGCTACAGAGCAACTCTTTCCGACCAGCATAGACGGAGGCACAGGGGGTGCCTGCCCCGCACTGGCACCGTAGTAAATGATCTGGCCGAGCGATGCGACTGCATCCAGATTCATCGGCGCTCGCTCACCGGCGTTACCGTCAAAAATCACGTCCGCACCGCGACCATCTGTGAGCGCCTTAACACCGTCGGGCCAGTCGTCACGGAGGTAATCAATTACTGCGTCGGGTCCAAATTGCTCTGCGAATTCGAACTTGTGCTCCCCACCTACCAAACCAATCACCTGAGCACCGGCGGATTTGGCGATTTGCATCACCAGGCTACCCACCGCGCCGGCGGCGGAATGCACCACCACCCACTGATTTGGCTTCACTCTGGCCGCGCTGTGGACCAGTAGCCAGCTGGTATAGGCGCACGTAGAGAAGCAACACCCCAACTGCCAATCGAAGTTGTCGGGGACCTGAACCAGAGCGCGAGCGGGTGCCAATGCAAGATCTGCGTTGCCACCCCAGTGACCATTGGTGGCGACGCGGCGTCCCATCCATTCGGGCTCAACCCCTTCTCCCACTGCGTCTATCAATCCGCAGTACTCGAAGCCGGGTGTAAAGGGGTACCCCGGATGGTTCCATTTGATGCGGTCGGCCCGGGCGTGGTTGTCGAGCGGATTCAGGGCAGCGTAAGCAACCTGAATCCGCACCTCTCCCGGCCCGGGATGAGGCTCCTCAACCTCGACTAAAGACAGTACCTCGGGTCCGCCCGGCTCGCTAACGATGACGCTTCGCATCCCTTTCCCCAAATTTGCGACCTAATTGATGCGCCCAGAGTAATTTTGATCGTTTGTTATATCAATAAGTGTAGTAACAGGGCGCCAGTATTTGGACGGGACGTTATCACGTCGAAAACACATCCGAGCGCCTCCTACCCACACCGGCTGAGGACGGCCCGCCCCGCGCTATTTAGGAAGCAAAAAGAACGTGCCAGCTTGCATTATTAGACCTATTCCTATAACAATAAGACAAAGTTACTGGAAAGGC
>DFQW01000002.1:10767-16693 GCA_002377985.1 Halieaceae bacterium UBA3479
ACCGTCGCCGTGGCACTTGCCGTTACAGGCGCTCTGCACAGCACCAACATTTATGCACAAGAATCTGCTGCACTGGAAGAAGTTGTGGTCACGGCGCGCAAGAGAACTGAATCACTTCAAGAAATCCCCGTCGCCGTATCGGTCTTTGGGGCTGACGACATTCTGATGACAGACATGCGGGACCTGGAAGACGTTGCCTTGCATACGCCGGGATTCCAATTCATGAATCAGGGTAACCAGCAACCGGGACGCTACAACACTCAGCTTCAGTTCCGTGGCCTCACAACGGCGCAATTCTCCCCAAGCTTTGCAACCGGAGCGCTCTTTATCGACGGTATCTATGTGCTCAATGGCGGGACTTCTCTCAGCCTCATGGATCTTGAGCGCGTCGAGGTTATCAAGGGCCCACAGTCTGCCTATTTTGCTCGGAACACCTTTGGTGGCGCTGTCAATCTGATCACCCGCGACCCCAACTCTGAGGCGTGGGCCGGAGAGATCAATGCCAGCGTGTCGGATCGCAGTCGCACCGAGATAAGCGGCATTGTGGAAGGTCCGATTATTAAGGATGTACTGGCCTTCAGCCTTTCTGGCCGCTTCTACGACAAAGAGGGCCACTACACCGCCACCGACGGGGGTCGAACTGGAGACGAGGAAACCACAACTTTCAGTGGCGTCATCAACTGGACACCCACCGACAACTTCAAGATTAAAATGCGCTATAGCTCATCTGAAGACGATGACGGCGCGCCAAGTCAGGGCTTTGTCTCAGGCATCATGAATGACACCTGCACAGGCACCACCGTTAATTCTGCTGAAGGTGTCGCCAATCCGGTCAACTACATTTGCGGAACCATACCCTACGGCAATAGCGTGACAACCGACCCCGGCAACAAAGTCATTTCTTCCAACACCATTTTGCCAGTTGACATGGCGGCGCTCACAGATCCGACAACCAATATCGACGGCGTTCCGAACGTCAGTTCTATTGGTATGAAGCGGGAGAGTGAGCGATTTTCAATCGCAGCTGGGTATCAGTTTGACTCCGGCTACAGCATTGACATGAGCTACGGTAACAACGAACAGGATGCCAGCTGGATCCGCGACTTTGACCTCTCGGATCGCCTCGGTTGGTGGTCTCGTGATCCTCAAAAGATGGAGGACGAAAGCTGGGAAATCCGCATCAGCAGCCCGCAGGATCAGCGGCTGAGATGGCTGGTCGGCTACAGCTACTATGAGCAGGAATTCATTTCTTCAGGCGCTGGCGGCGATGCGGCCACCTCGTGTTTTGCCTTTGACTTCTATGGCTATTCCGATGCTTATCCCAATATCTGTGTCTACAGCTTCTTCGACCCCGCCATTGGCGGGCTCGGTATGGGACGGCCAGGCAACGCATTGGGTATCTTCAGCAACAGTCTGACGAACGCGGATCAAGCGGAGGTATCCGGGGTATTTGGATCGGTGGACTTTGATATCACCGACAATTTGACCGTCATCCTCGAAGGCAGATTTGTTGAAGACAAGCTGATCAAGGGCAATGCGGTTGCCGGCACCGGCACGACGCGACTTGAAGAAACGTTCGATGACTTCTTACCTCGCGCCATCTTGCGCTGGACACCCTCAGACAACACGACACTGTATGCCAGCTGGTCTGAAGGTCAGATAGCGGGCGACTTCAACACCTTCTTTGCGCAGGCAGACGATCGCGAGAAAGCACAATACCTTAACGCTGATGCCTCGGTGGCCGAACTTCTGGAGGCTGAAACGCTCGAAGCTATTGAGTTCGGCTGGAAGCAGCGCTTCTGGGACGGGCGCGGTCAGATGAATATCGCGGTTTATATGCAGACTTGGGAGAACATCAAGGGCCGCTCTTCTTTCCTGATCAATGAGACCTGCCGTGCGGGCGATATCGGTACGGCGCAGTGCCCGGAAGGCACTCTGGGCCAGCCAAAAGCCACCTACCCGGCCGATGGCAGTGATCCCATTCCCTTCTATAACTCACGCAATATATTGATACCCGGTGATGCAGATATCTGGGGTATTGAGTTCGAGGGAAAGGCGGCGATAACGGATCGTACCGAGGTGGGCGTTAACATCAGCTATATCGACTCCGAGTATGACGATTACAAATTCAACTTTGTTGCCCCCATCGCTGGATTCTCACAGATGTCTGGCAACCAGACTCCTCGCCAACCCAAGAGCACTATGAGCGCCTATATCTCACATGAATTCTCGATGTTCGATCAGGGCGGCTACTGGCGGGTGGATTGGTTCCATCAGGGGGAGTCTTATGTCGATGAATCCAACCTCGCTAAGCTCGACTCTTACAATCTGTTTAATCTGCGAGTGGGTATGCAGTGGGAGAATTTGATGGCCGAACTCTTTGTCATGAACCTCACCGACGAAGAAGCCTGGCAGACCGGGGCACGCTGGACCGACTTCTCCAGTCCATCTCAGTTTGCTTTCCTTACCGCCAAGCAGGGGGTTGCTGTGTCCCCGCTCGACAAGCGCGAGATCGGTCTCCGCCTGAACTGGAAGTTTTAAGAATCTAGCGTTGTGGTTAGCAGGCCGGGGCAACCCGGCCTTTTTTATGCCCCATAGGAACATGCCGGCAACTGAACGTGTTGTTCGACATCGCGCCAACGCCCGCACTGAATGCGTTTGCAGGATTCAGCCCTGGGTAAAAATAAGGTGGCGTGTAGTGCAAAAACCGGCTCCAGAAAAAGGATGCTGGATGACAACCCCAGAAGCGCATGGCCCAACTGCTCGAGCCACCTCTGCCTAAAAATAAATAAATATCTGCCCATGTCGCGGCATAATACTGTATAAAAATACAGTATTATGCCGCGATGGCACTCTGGCTCTGTCTCCGTTTCGACGCACTCCCTCTGGAAGCCCTGTTAACACCGCAAGGCTTGCATAGCGATATAGCTCAGGTGGTAATCCATCAGCGGCAGGTTCTGATTGGTAATGAATTCGCCCAGCTGGCAGGAGTGATGCCGGGGCAAAGTGTGAGCACAGCACAAACATTGCTCGCACACCAAAGCAGTCGTTTCTGGGAGCGTTCCCTCGAAGCCGAAAATACCCTGCTACAACAATTACTGAGCTGGGCCTACGGGGTTTCACCACACCTGCAGCGCTGGCAGGACAATGCCTTGATGATTGAAGTGGGCAGTTGTCTTCGTCTTCATCATGGTCTGGATACACTGCTGAAGCGCGTTGATACCGAACTCAGCCTGCGTGGGCTCACCGTAGCAAAAGGGGTAGCAGAAACCCGTACCGCGGCCTGGCTGTTGAGTCATGCCGGGCCACATGCAAGCTGTCAGCCCGGGCTACCACTCGAAGAGCGCCTCGCGCCGCTTTCTCTGCAGCTATTAATGACCGAGTTCCCACAGGTTGTGGCGCGACTTGAAAAAGCCGGTATCACCCAATTTTCGCATTTGCTTCGTATTTCTCTTCCCGAGCTGGGCAAACGATGTGGTGCGCTGTTTATCGATTGGTTGGATCGCCTTGTAGGACACCAGCAGGAACCCGCTATCGTGTATCAGCCGCCCCGATACTTTAAAGACACACTCTGGTTTGGATTTGACATTCATAATCGGCAGGAACTCCATCCCGCCATGGAGCGCTTACTCGCTCACTTTTGTACATTCCTGAAAAACACCCAGCTCTCTTGCGGCATGATTGAATGGCAGTATTTGCAACGACAAGGCGCCGGTGATTCGCTCAAAGTGTTTTCAGAAGCGGCCCAACAACAGGCTCAACGCTGGTTTGAGCTTTCGTGTTTGCAATTGGACAAGCAAACCCTGCCAAAAGACATTGAAGGCCTGTCACTCATTGTCGACCACCTGCACGAAAATACCCCACCAGCAACCGACCTGTTTCATGCGGATGTCAGTCGCACTTCACGGCATGAACTGGCTGATCGCCTGCGCAGCCGACTTGGGCTCAAGGCCGTTGGGTATATCGACTATCGTGAAGAGCACTTACCTGAAGATGCCGTGGTGAAGACGCATTCTCTGATAGCACCGCGCGACGGAGATGTGGCTGCACTTGGACAACGCCCATTTTGGCTATTTCCCGAACCCCATCCCATCCATCAGACAGCACAGCAGCTGTACTGGAATGGCGTATTGGAGCTACTGCACGGTCCGGAGCGCATTGAAGACCACTGGTGGAGCACTCCTGTCAGCCGCGACTACTACATTGCCTGTACTCCACAAAAGCAGCCTGTCTGGATCTATCAGGACAGGCATAACCGACGCTGGTATCTACATGGACTGTTTGCGTGAAAGCAAAGTGGCGCTCCATCATCAGCAGCCAAGGCGCGTTAATTCCCGCTTTCATAAATGACGTTGAGGTTACCGTGCTGCTTGTTACTGTAATCACCTATTGACGTTGCAGAACCAAGGGGCTGAATGGCACCCCACAACACCGACTATCTCAATGCATCAAATGTTGATCCCTGAAACTACAGCCACACCAAATCTTCGGGCGCAAAACCCAACTCCGTGATGGTCTCCAGAAACTCATTGCGCAGCGTGTCACTGATTTCTGGTGATCGTGACAGCAGCCACAAATAATCGCGGTTAAACCCCGAGACAAAAGCGTAGTCATAATTTTCCCCGAGACCAAACACGATGTAGCTGCCATAAAAGGGGCCAAAAAAGGAAACCTTCAAGTGCGCCACGGTCGGGGAATCGACAAAGCGCGCCACACCTTCTGCCTCGCGCCAGCGCCCCTCTTCTTGATCAAAACCGCGATTCAAAACAGCGATACTGCCATCGGGATTAGTACTGTAGGTAGCCGTGACCTCGCTTAAGCCTCGCTCAAAGCTATGATCGAGCCTGGCTATCTCGTACCAAGTACCCAGATAACGCTCTTGATCAAAACCCGTAACGGGCTCAATACCCTCGGGGACGCCGGTACATCCCTGTAATACCAAACAGAGCGTGGCAACTAACCCATAACCTATTCGCCGCATTTTGCTCACCATTGTTCTCCTTAAAATCTGCCGCTTGGGTGTAGCGCGGCTGGCCCTTCACGCCGGACACCAGAAAAACAGTCTACGACATTTCTGCAAACCCCTTTTCAACAGTAAGAACACCCCGCTAGAATACTGTTTATTTATACAGTATTTTAATGTACGCCGAATTACACTGCCTCAGCCACTACAGCTTTCTGCGCGGCGCCTCTGCGCCAGATGAACTGGTGAAACGCGCCGCCCACTGCGGATACAGCGCACTGGCGATCACCGACGAGTGCTCTCTGGCCGGCATTGTCAAAGCGCATGTGGCGGCCAAGGAGCACGGCATACAGTTAATTGTCGGCAGCGAATTTACGTTGACCGAGGGTATTCGAGTGGTTGCCCTGGCTCCGAGTCGAGTAGCTTATGGAGAGCTATCAGGCCTGATTAGCCGCGCCAGAAGACGCAGTGGTAAGGGAGAGTACGCCGTCCACTTGCGCGA
Source organism: Halieaceae bacterium UBA3479 (assembly GCA_002377985.1). GTDB lineage: Bacteria > Pseudomonadota > Gammaproteobacteria > Pseudomonadales > Halieaceae > Luminiphilus. The sequence goes on from DFQW01000002.1 coordinate 16,233, forward strand.
CATTATTTTTCACCTCAAACGCTGTCTGCTAATTCTGTTACCGGATGACACAGACAAGCAACAGGTCCATTTGCAGCAACTGGCAAGACTCTGCAAAGGTCGCGTATGGATTGGTATCAGTCGCCTACTCGGTAATGACGAGTGGCGACGCTTTAAGCATCGTTATCACATAGCCCAAACCCTGCAGGTCCCCATGGTGGCCTGTGGCGAAGTACAGATGCACAGTGCAAAACGAAAAGCACTACACGACGTGCTCACGGCCATCCGAACCCAAACCCCCATTCAACGGTTAGGGCCCAGACGGCTGATTAATAGCCAGCAACATCTCCGCAACCTGGACACACTCACTACCCTGTATCCAGAAACGCTGATGCAGGAAACCTGTCGTATCGCCGCGCGATGTGATTTCAGCCTTGAAGAACTGCGCTATGAATACCCAGAAGAAGTCGTCCCCACAAACC
>DFQW01000002.1:17051-20574 GCA_002377985.1 Halieaceae bacterium UBA3479
ATTCATCACGAACTCGACCTGATTACCGAACTGTCCTATGAGTATTACTTTTTGACGGTGTATGACATCGTTCAGTTTGCGCGATCCCGAGGCATCCTGTGCCAGGGAAGAGGCTCCGCTGCCAATTCGGTTGTCTGTTACTGCCTGTACATTACAGAAGTTTCCCCTGATCAAGTGTCATTGCTCTTCGAGCGCTTCATCTCACGAGAACGGGACGAACCTCCTGATATTGATGTGGACTTTGAGCACGAGAGGCGCGAAGAGGTCATTCAATATATCTATAAAAAATATAGCCGTCGGCGTGCCGCACTGGCGGCAACGGTTATCACCTACCGTTCTCGCAGTGCCGTACGGGATGTCGGTAAGGCGATGGGGCTTGACTCGGTTTTTATCGAGGAATTAGCCAGTTCTCTGGCCTGGTGGAATCGCGAGCGAGAGCTGGCGGGTCGCTTCGAGCAGCAGGGCGTGCCTCGATCAGGAGAATTGGCAACTCACTTTCTGGCCAGAGTTCAGGAGATTCTCGGCTTCCCGCGACATCTCTCTCAGCATGTCGGCGGGTTTGTTATCAGCCGCGGGCCCATTTCCAATTTGGTTCCTGTAGAAAACGCCAGTATGCCGGATCGCACTGTTATCCAATGGGACAAGGAAGACATCGAAGCGCTGGGGCTACTCAAGGTCGATATTCTTGCCCTGGGCATGCTCTCCGCTATTCGTAAAACGCTGGAGATGATCAACCGGGATCACGCTGATATCCAGTGCATGCAGGATATTCCCCGAGAAGATGCCGCAACCTATCGCATGCTACAAAAAGCCGACACCCTCGGCGTATTTCAAATCGAATCCCGGGCACAAATGTCGATGCTGCCGCGGCTCAAGCCCAGCTGTTTTTATGATCTGGTTATCGAGATTGCCATTGTCCGACCAGGGCCGATTCAAGGCGATATGGTTCATCCCTACCTGCGACGTAAAGCCGGTCTGGAATCGATCACCTATCCCAACAAAGAAATCGAGTCGGTATTGTCACGCACGCTGGGGGTGCCCATTTTTCAGGAACAGGTCATCCGATTGGCCATGGTGGCCGCTGGCTTTACAGGAGGTGAAGCGGATGCCTTACGGCGCGCTATCAGCAACTGGGGAAAAAACAGCAAGCTGCTCTCTTTTGAGCAAAAGCTCAAAGCGGGCATGACAAACAAGGGGTACACCCCCGAATTTGCGGACCGTCTGTTTAATCAGATCAAGGGCTTTGGTGGGTATGGATTTCCCGAATCACACTCGGCAAGCTTTGCCTTACTGGCCTATATTTCGGCTTGGCTAAAATGTCACCACCCCGCCGCCTTCTATGTGGGCTTGCTCAATAGCCAACCCATGGGCTTTTACTCTCCTTCACAACTGATACAGGACGCGCGCAGACACGACATTCTGGTTTTACCCATCGATGTCAATCACAGCTCATGGGATCACCAACTACTGTCCACTACTGATCGTCGTCAGCCTCCGATCAGACTGGGGCTGAGGTTAGTCAAAGGGCTCAGCGAAGCGGCCGCCAAACGAATCGACGCAGCGCGTCTGACCCAAGCCTTCAGCAGTGTGGCGGATTTGCGCCAACGGGCATCTTTGGATCGCGGCAGCATGGAGTCTTTGGCCGCGGCCGATGCGCTTTCCAGTATCAGCGGGCACCGCTACCAGTCGCACTGGCAAACAATGGCGCTCGAAGACTACCGCCCACTGCTAGCCGACAATCCGCCTCTCACGCATCATGCTGATGATGCGGCACTCACCACACCGAGCTTGATTGAGGAGGTGATTGCGGACTATCGGAGTACCGGCGTTACGCTGCGTGCACACCCTCTGGCACTGCTGCGTAAACAAAAGCCTTTCAGCCAGTGCCAACAACAGAAAAATCTCGAACACCTCAACAATCACCGATTTGTTCGCGTGGCCGGTCTGGTGACCTGCCGCCAGCGTCCGGGCACGGCGTCAGGGGTCGTATTTTTAACCCTGGAAGATGAAACAGGAAATATCAACGTCATTGTCTGGCCTGCCGTACAGGAACGCTACCGCCAGGCCTTAATGACAGCACAACTCTTACTGGTAAAAGGTACGGTTGAATCTCGCGAAGGGGTCGTACATGTCATCGCCAGCACCCTTGAAGATCATGGAGACAGCCTGGCCGCACTGACGATTCAATCCAGAGATTTTCACTAGCAAAGGACTAATCGCTGTCGGAGCGTACCTCAGCCTCCAACCAGCCTCCCGCTGACTCCCTTAATCTGAACTCAATAGGACGGCAACACACCTGGCAGTCCTCTATGTACTCGCCGCCCACATCCTCCGGGTTCAACAAGACCTCGATAGCTTCGCCACAGTAGGGGCAGTACACACTGCTCTCCTGCAAGCCATGTGCGGTCATACGGGATTAACCTACTTTCTCCAGCGCAGGTTCGAGAACTGGGGCCGCCGCATCAAATACCAGCGCCTCATCAACGATGGGATCGTCGCGAAACATCTTGCGATCCTTGCGGTAGTTCTGTGGGTTCATCCAGGGCATACAATCCCCCTGCTTGGGGAATCGATGCATGACCCGCTGCATGTAACCAGCAGAAAAGTCATCAATCCAGAAACGCTGGCTCATGGTGGCAGCCAGCTCTTCCGAAATACGCGGGGTCGCCGTCTTCATGCCCTCGGCACGCATATGATTAAGTAAACGACAAAGCCAGGTCGCGATCAGATCCGCCCGCAGTGTCCATGACGCGTTGATATAGCCGAACGTATGGACCATGTTCGGGATGTTGGAGCACATCATTCCCTTGTAGGTCCACTCGTTTGCCAGATCGATGGCGTCACCGTCCAGCGTAAACTCTGCGCCGCCGAGGATGACCAGCTCGAGCCCCGTCGCGCAGACAATGATATCGGCATCCAGGTGCTCTCCCGATACCAATTCGACTCCTCCATCAGTAATTTTTTGAATGTGGTCTGTTACCACCGAGGCTTTCCCCGACTGGATGGCGCGGAACAAATCATCATCAGGGACCAGACACAGCCGCTGGTCCCACGGGTTGTAGCGGGGCGTAAAATGCTTCTCGATATCAACCAGCTCTCCAATCTCTTCCCTCACCTTCTTGAGCAAGGATCGTTTCACCATACCGGGCGCTACGCGGGTCAATTGATACATCCACTGCTGCCACACCGTGTTACGCCAACGCACAATGTCATAGGCAAGCTTGGGTGGCAGATAGCGCCGCAGCCAGTTGGCGAGACCATCAACAGAAGGGCGCGAGATCACGTAAGTGGGCGACCGTTGCAACATCGTCACGTGCGCGGCCTTGCGCGACATATTGGGGACCAACGTCATGGCCGTTGCACCTGACCCAATCACCACAACCTTCTTGTCCTCGTAAGCCAGAGAGTCTGGCCAGAACTGGGGATGTATCCAATCGCCGCGAAAATCCGACTTGCCCTCAAATTCGGGTTCGTAGCCTTGCTCATAGCTGTAATAGCCGGCGCACATCATCAGAAATCCGCA
>DFQW01000072.1 GCA_002377985.1 Halieaceae bacterium UBA3479
GATACGGATTTGGCGGTGCTGCAAATTGGACTGCCCGAGCTAACACCGATCCGGATAGCCGATGTCAAGGATGTTGCCGTTGGCGACGTGGTTTTGGCCATTGGAAACCCCTACGGATTTGGGCACTCTGTGTCACAAGGCGTCATATCCGGCATCGGTCGATTCGGCCTGCAGCTGTCGACCTACGAAGACTACATTCAGACCGATGCCACCATTCATTTAGGGAGCTCGGGCGGAGCGCTCATTGACAGTGCCGGGCAACTGATTGGCATCAATACCCTGATCTATACCGCCGGGAACGAAGCGGGTAGCGAGACGCCGGGAATCGGCATTAATCTCGCCACACCGAGCGACCTCGCCGCCTCGGTGCTCAATGACATCGTCCAGTATGGCAGCGTCATTCGCGGATGGTTGGGGGTGAGTGTCGACGTGTTGTTAACCGAGGGGCCATCCGGATCGCCCGTTCAACAACTTATCGTTACCGATCTCGCCGCTGGAGGTCCCGCTGAACGCGCCGGCATCCGACTAAACGACATTATTTCATCACTGGACGGCGAACCCGTGCGAGATGGCCGCGTGGCCATGTTGCAGATCGCCAGACTGAGGCCCGGACATTTGTTGCGCGTGAGTCTGGACCGCGACGGTCAGCTGGTGCAGCTGGAAGCCGTCGTAGGCACTCGCGCAAAACTCGGGTGAACTAGCTGCCCGGCCTCATTCTTGCGCGGGCACTTAGCCCATGTGCTTGCAGCGACTCAGCATCTGCCAGCGTTGCTGCGACCTCTCCGAGCGCCAGTGCACCTCGAGCAGAAATCTCTATCACGCTACTGCGCCGCTGAAAGTCATACACGCCTAGGGGCGATGCAAAACGCGCTGACCCCGCGGTGGGTAACACGTGATTCGGCCCGGCACAGTAGTCTCCCAGCGCTTCCGAGGACATAGCGCCGAGAAATATGGCCCCCGCGGCAGTGATCCGGTCTAGTAGCGCTCTCGGCTGAGCCACTGCCAGCTCCAGATGCTCCGGAGCAAGCCGATTGCTGAGTTCCACTGCCGCATCCAGATCAGGCACCTTGATCAGCGCGCCTCGATTCTTCAGGGACTCGGCAATCACTTCCTTGCGCGCCATGAGGGGGAGCTGCTCGGCTATCCGAGCAGCAATTTCATCCAGATAAGCCGCATCGGGGGACAGCAACACAGCCTGCGCAAACTCATCATGTTCAGCCTGGGCGAACATATCCAAAGTTAACCATTTGGGATCGACCGAGCCATCTGCGATGATCAGTATCTCGGAAGGACCGGCGACCATATCAATACCCACGCGTCCGAAGACCTGCCGCTTGGCCTCGGCGACATATCGGTTACCGGGTCCGACAATTTTATCGACGCTGCCTAGCGACTCCGTCCCATAAGCGAGCGCGGCGACGGCCTGCGCACCGCCAATAGTGAATACTTCGGTTACCCCCGCAAGCCCAGCCGCGGCAAGCACCACCGGATTAATCTGGCCCTTCGGTGCGGGTGCCACCATCACGATATCGGTCACCCCCGCTACTGTGGCCGGTATCGCGTTCATGAGCACTGATGAGGGATAGCTGGCTTGGCCACCGGGAACATAAATACCGACCCGGTCCAAAGCCGAAATACGCTGCCCGAGGATACTGCCATCGGCGTCTTCAAACTGCCAAGACGTCGCTAGCTGGCGCTCATGAAACTCGCGGATTCGCTCAGCTGCAGCGCACAGCGCCTCGCGAACGCGGGGGTCAATAGTTTTCGCTGCCGCATCTAATTCCTCGCAACCCAAGGCAAGCTGCGCGAAGTCAGTTGCCTGGCGCGAATCGAACTCATTGGTGAAGCGCAGCACCGCCTCATCACCATCGCGCGCTACCGCCGCTATGATATCTGCGACTCTACTCACCAAAGTCGGGTCAGCCTCGGCAGGACTGATCGCCAGGCGCGCAAATTCCTCGGCGAACCCGTCATCCACCGTATCCAGTCGCGCGAGATAGTGACTAGTCACCCGCGGTTGCTCCCCGCGCTATGAGCACCGAGGACAATCCCTCGATCAGAGCCATCACCGAGCTGTGTCGGGTTCTCATGGCCGCCTTATTCACCACCAAACGGGAAGAAATCTGAGCAATTTCCTCAAGCGCTTCCATACCGTTCTCTGCCAACGTTTTCCCGGTATCCACGATATCGACGATCTCGTCGGCCAGCCCCATCAAAGGCGCCAACTCCATCGAGCCATACAGCTTGATAATGTCAGCATGAACGCCCTTTTTGGCGTAGTGTGCGCGGGCCACATTCAAAAATTTCGTCGCCACTCTGACACGCCGTAAATGCCCTCTCGGCGCCCGACCTTTTGGAGCGGCAGTCATTAGCCGACAACGCGCAATCCCGAGATCGAGCGGTTCGTAGATGCCGGCACCGCCAAACTCCAGCAACATGTCTTTCCCCGCGATGCCCACATCGGCTGCGCCATGACGAACATAGGTGGGCACATCTGCGCCGCGGAGCACCACCAGATGAATCTTCGGGGCACTGGTTCGGATGATCAACTTTCTACTTGAATCCAAAGGTTCAGTGGGCACTATGCCCACTGCCTCCAGAAGCGGCAGTGTCTCATCAAGAATGCGACCCTTGGTGAGGGCGATAGTCAGATTATGCTCAATATTCATTCGGTTTTTACCGTCAGGTTACGCGTCCACGCGTTGGATGCTGGCGCCGAGTGACTGAAGCTTGCCCTCGATATCCTCATACCCTCTATCGATATGATAAATCCTATCGATGCGCGTTTCTCCATCCGCAACCAATCCCGCAATGACGAGACTGGCGGAAGCACGCAGGTCCGACGCCATCACCGGAGCTCCCTGGAGAGCCTCTTTCCCCGTTGTTATTGCCGTATCGGCTTCGATGACGATGTTCGCTCCCATGCGTTCCATTTCTCGCGCCTGCATGAGCCTGTTCTCAAAAATTGTCTCGGTCACTCTCGCGCGCCCCTCGGCAACCGTGTTGAGTGCAGTAAATTGCGCCTGCATATCGGTGGGAAAGCCGGGAAACGGCGCAGTCACCACATCAACCGCTCGGGGGCGTCTGCCCGCCATATCCAATTCCACCCAATCGTCTCCCTCGCGAATCGTGGCGCCGCACTCGCGCAATTTTTCTAAAACCACACCCAACATCGCTCCAGAGATTCCCTCAAGACGCACCCTGCCTCGCGTCGCGGCCGCCGCCACCAGATACGTGCCTGCTTCAATCCGGTCAGGCATCACCGGGTAGTCGCAACCGGCCAAGGCGGGCACTCCGGTGATGTGAATCGTGTCGGTTCCCTGTCCCGACACCTTGGCGCCCATTTGGTTGAGAAAATTGGCCAAATCGACAATTTCAGGCTCGCGGGCAGCATTTCTCAGAACCGTGTCACCACTGGCCAGCGTCGCGGCCATCATCGCATTCTCAGTACCCCCGACAGTGACCGTGCCAAAACGAAAATCGGCGCCGCAAAGACCGCCTTTTGCTGACGCAACCAAATACCCCCCATCGATAACAATTTCCGCGCCCATCGCCTCCAACGCGCTAATGTGCAGATCGACGGGGCGACTACCAATGGCGCAACCGCCGGGAAAAGAAACTTCGGCACAACCGAAACGCGCCAGCAATGGGCCCAGCACTAAAATTGACGCACGCATCGTTTTCACGAGGTCATAGGGCGCTTTGATCTCGGTGGCTCGGCCGCTGTCGATTGTCACGCTGTTAGGCCCCGTCCACGCCACCTCTACACCCAGACTGGAGAGTAGCGTCAACATGGTCGACACATCTCTCAGTTTGGGTACACGACTCAACTGGCAGGCCTCACCCGTAAGCAAGGTGGCAGCGAGTATGGGCAAGGCCGCGTTTTTAGAACCCGACGCGACCAGAGTGCCCTCCAGCCGCGCCCCGCCCTCGATAATCAGACTCTGCAAAACGAAGCCGCTAGTTATCGGTGGAGGCAGGAGTGCCCGTTTTGATGTTGACGGCGTGCAATGTTCCGTCTGCTATCAACGACGCAAGCGGAGCATAGACCTTTTGCTGTCGGGCAACCGGGCGCAGCCCCTCGAAAACACTGCTGATGACATGAACGTCAACATGCCCTCCATTCAGCGAGACCGCCACTTGGGATTCTGGGAAAGCCTGCGACAGCAACTCTGTCAACTCCTGCTCAGTCACGCGCCATCTCCTCAGCCTGCTCGGCTATTACTGCATTCCACTCATTGATTACCTGATCAAGGTCATCATCAGCCGCCCTGGCGAGCGCCGAAAACTGATTCCGGTATATTTCGCCGAGATTAATCGTCTCGATAATAAGGTTCCGCAAACGCCAACTACCATCTTTGTACTGTCCCATTTGGTAACGAATGGTGTAGACGCGGTCTGCCTCGCCGTAGACCAACTGGGTTACCGAGGCAATGCGTGCACTCTGTGGAGAGGCCTCTACACCCTGGACTTCCATATTGGCCCCACCAAAGGCCAAAAGTCCCTTCGCATAGCTCTTTATTAGCCCCTCCCTGAGGGTGCCGGCGAATCGATCACGCTGCACCTTCAGTTCAGCCTGTCCTGCGGCATCAAGGGACCGACCCCGGCTGTAGTACTCGCCCATGACGGCAGTCGCAAACCCGCGCCAGTCAACCAAATCAGACAAAACCTGATCAATCGCGTCAAAGTAGCGATCCGGATCTTCATCAAAATAGGTATTGGCCTCTGCAACCAATTCCATAACACGTTGAGTCACGTCCATAATGACCTCCGCAGGCCCGGCGGAAGGCTTTGACGCCTCGGGAGGCGCCTGCGCAACGCTGAAAGTGCTTGTGCAGAAGCAGCCAAGCAGCACCGCGATTAAAAGTGTTTTGCGCTTCACGAATTTCTCCCTACGTTGACTTTGAACTCAATCATGGTTTCGTCTATCCAGTATTGTGAAATCAGAGGCACCTCTGCCATACGCCTGCTGGTTGACTGCTGTAGACTGCTACTCGCGGAATCAGACTCTCTCATGCGGGGACCCTGCGACAAGGAACAGAGATCTAGACCTCAGCACCTTTTCGAAGGCGAATGATACCCGATCAGCGAGAGGACTACCCGCTGGCGATGAAGGAGTAAATAAAGCGATGGTATTGGGTTACTTGGCGGTTATAGCAGCCGGCTTGGCAAGCCTCATCTGGAGCGCGGACCGTTTTGTCGATGGTGCTGCGGCTATTGCCCAGCGCGCGGGCCTCACCCCGATGCTGATTGGACTCACGGTCGTTTCAGTGGGAACCTCGGCACCCGAAATCCTCATTTCCATTATGGCAGCAATGGCGGGGTCTGGAGAGCTCGCCGTGGGCAACGCATTGGGCTCAAACATTGCCAATGTGGGGCTTGTGCTGGGCGTCACGCTGCTCATCGCTCCCCTGGCGACGCGACGGGGAACCACTTTCATCGATCTGCCGCTACTCATCGCCTCTGTGTTATTTACCGCGTGGTTGATATGGGATCTCGAACTATCCCGCAGGGACAGTTTTTATCTTTTGTGCGCGCTCAGCCTTTTCTTCTTGAGAATCGCGCAGCACGTCAAGGATCCCACGGGTGACACCACGACACCGGCTGTACCGACGCTTGGCGCGGCACAGGCATGGCTATCATTCGCGGGGGGCCTGATATTGCTGATCGCTTCCTCTCGCATTTTGGTTTGGTCAGCGACAGAAATAGCGGTTGCCCTCGGTGTATCTGAATTGATTATCGGACTGACCATCGTGGCGGTGGGGACCAGCCTGCCCGAACTTGCTGCATCGGTGATGAGCGCAATCAAGGGACACGCCGACATGGCTATCGGCGCAGTGGTTGGCTCTAACATGTTCAATATTTTACTGGTGCTGGCCATCCCGGGCCTCTGGGGCAATCTGATTTTGGCTCCAGAGGTGCTCTTCAGGGATCTTGCCACGGTATTTCTCACAACTCTGTTGCTTGCACTCGCTGCGTTATGGGGTTGGAATCGAGCAAAAGGCGCTGGCGAACTGAGGCGAGGCACTGGATTGGCGCTTCTCGCATGTTACGCCGGCTATTACTTTTGGCTTTTTGACTCACCGTGAGCTATGAATTCTGACTCTGACCATTTACTGATTGACTCCGCAAAACGCACCATTGGTCTTGAGAGCGACGCGGTGTTGGCACTGCGTGATGTTATTGGTCCCGCGTTTGCGGCAGGGTGTCGACTGCTGATCAACACAACCGGGAGAGTGGTGGTTACCGGCATGGGCAAAAGCGGCCACGTGGCGGGAAAAATAGCAGCTACATTGGCCAGCACCGGCACGCCCGCTTTTTTTGTTCATCCCGCGGAGGCTTCTCACGGCGACATGGGGATGATCACGCGAAATGACTGCGTCCTCGCGCTCTCACATAGCGGGAATACTCAAGAAATAATTACGCTGCTCCCTCTGATCAAGCGCTTGGACATTCCGCTCATCAGCATCACGGGAAACGCTGAAAGCGAACTCGCTCGTGCCTCCACCGTGCATCTTTTGGCCGCAGTGGAGTCCGAAGCCTGTCCACTTAACCTGGCCCCCACGTCCAGTACAACCGCTGCGCTGGTGATGGGCGATGCCTTGGCGATTGCAGTCCTGGAAGCGCGCGGTTTCACCGCGGAAGAATTTGCCTTTTCGCATCCAGGGGGAGCACTCGGTAAACGACTGTTACTGCGGGTCAATGACGTAATGGTCAGGGACCACGAGATTCCCAGCGTGCGACCCGGCGCAACACTCATCACCGCATTGGATGAAATTACCCGCAAAGGACTGGGCATGACCACCGTCATAGAAGAAGACGGTAAGCTCCTTGGCGTCTTTACCGACGGCGATCTTCGCAGAGCTATTGAAGCTCACAAGGATCTTCACACCACACCACTCGAGGCGGTGATGTCTGGAGTGCCCAGCACCATCTCTGGGGATGTGCTGGCAGCAGAGGCGCTGGGGATAATGGAACGCCGGCGTATTAGCTCCCTGATTGTCATCGATGATTCGCATTCAGTGCGTGGTGTGGTGACGTTGTTGGCGCTTTTAAAGGCCGGCATATCATGACCGGGAGAGCGGCGCAGCTGGCCGAAGCTGTCCGGATGGTTGTGCTTGATGTCGATGGCGTGCTGACAGATGGGTCTATTTTTTATGGCGGAACAAACCAGAGCGAGATAAAAGCCTTCAATACCAAGGATGGGTTGGGCATCAAGCGACTCATTGATAATGGTATTGAGGTTGCTGTTATCACCGCCCGCTCGTCTGAGGCGGTGAGTCGAAGAATGCAGGAATTATCGGTGGGCACCGTACTGCAAGGCCGCGGCAATAAACGGGAAGCGCTGCTTGAAATTCTGGAAGCGAGCACAATCAGCTTGTCTGAGGTCGCCTATATGGGGGACGATTTGCCGGATCTGGATCCACTGCGCATGGTAGGGCTGGCGACTTGTCCCAGTGATGCCGTGCCGGCTGTTCGCGATATTGCCGACTGGGTGGCGCCGCTCCCGGGTGGCCGTGGCGCTGTGCGGTCACTAAGCGACTTCATCCTTGGCGCTCAAGGAAAAGGGGCACCCTTTTTAGAGCAAGATCGTTGAAAACCCTCTCGTTAACTTTGCTAGGGCTGGCGATAGCCACCGCACTTTGGTACCAGTTGGCACAGGATGTATCACTCAACCCGAGCGCCCTCAGCGACAAGGGAAGGTTGGTGACCAGCTATCTCGGAACGGGAGTCAGAACGCAGTTCACCAGTGACGGAAAGCCCGCTGATGTGCTCGCCATTGGTAAAGCCGAACGCAGGGAAGGGAGCGATGAGACCGCCCTGAGCGATATCCGGTTTTACTCGGAAACTGCTGACGGAGCACAGTGGCATATTAAGTCAAGCGCAGGCCTGTTCTTTGAGGAAGCTAATGAACTCTTGTTACTCGATGGTGTCAGAGTTCTTGAAGCCACGCGCAAGGGAACACTTGAAACAGAGTCTATGTGGCTATTCATCGACAAAAAACGGGCAACGGGCAATCGGGATGTGGTCTTGACCAGCCCGGGCAGCCGCACGTCAGGAACGGGGTTTGAATTGGATCTCGCGCGTGATACCGCAACCCTCAAGGGCCGGGTGAAAACCGAGTATGAGTAACCAGACACGAACGGGCATCCTCGGGCTGGCGCTGTTTATTGCCTGGGGCAGTGTTGATGTGGCCGCACTGGACTCCGACAGAGATCAACCGATACAAATTGAAGCCGACCTCGCGGTGCGAGACGAGAACGCCGGTGAAACACGGTACGAAGGCAATGTGATCCTGACCCAAGGGTCATTGCGCATCACTGCCGATCTGATATCAATAAAGCATGACAGCGCGGCGGCTGACAAAATCGTGGCAACCGGGCACCCCGCCACACTGGTGCAGCAACCGGCAAGCGATCAAGCGCCGGTTGATGCGTCGGCGCACCGGATCGAGTACATCAGGTCCGAAGATTTAGTGCGTTTGATCGATGAGGCGAGGATAGCGCAAGATGGCTCCGTATTGTCTGGTGACCGAATTGAGTACCTCGTGACACAAAGAAAAGTAAAAGCGGCGGGTGCGCAAGAGGCAGGAGGCGAAGGCCGTGTAGAGGTTGTTATTCCACCGGAGAACCTGCGGCGGACACCCGGCAATGACTAAAACCCTCAGCGTCCATCATCTGGCCAAAGCCTACGGGGGTCGACCCGTTGTAAAAGATGTGTCGTTACAAATCAGCGCCGGGGAGATTGTCGGGTTGTTGGGCCCAAATGGCGCGGGAAAAACGACTTGTTTTTATATGATAGTGGGATTGATTGCGGCTGATGCGGGAGATATCTGTCTGGACGGGGCGTCGGTGATGTCGATGCCCATGCACAGGAGAGCGAGAGCTGGCATCGGATATCTGCCACAAGAAGCCTCGATATTCCGGCAGCTATCCGTTAGAGACAACCTGCTCGCTATTCTCGAAACCAGACGCGAACTGAGTCGCAAGGATCGCGTGTCGCTGGCCAACAATCTGTTGGCCGAGTTCAACGTGAGTCACCTCGCCGAATCCTTGGGGCAATCCTTGTCAGGTGGGGAGCGTCGGCGCGTGGAGATCGCACGGGCGCTCTCCACTGAACCCACCGTCATGCTGCTTGATGAACCCTTTGCGGGGGTTGACCCCATCTCTATCTCTGAGATTAAAGAGATCATCTCTCATCTCAAGGCACGGGGGATCGGCGTTTTAATCACAGACCACAATGTGCGAGATACCCTGGATATTTGTGAACGGGCCTACATTGTTGGCGAAGGTTATGTGATTGCGTCGGGCCCACCTGCAGATGTGTTGCGGGACGAAAAAGTAAGACAAACCTATCTCGGGGACCACTTTACGCTTTAACCGTGGCGTTAGTTCCAGCACAAGTTATTGCATCTTTAGTCTCGCCAGCAAGTTTCTTGCCAATTTGTTCCAATCTGCACCGACCAGCGCTAGACTGACACCTTCTCGGGTTTAGAACAGGCAGATGAAACAGGCGCTTCAGCTCAAGCTGGGACAGCAATTAGCCCTCACTCCCCAACTGCAGCAGGCCATTAAGCTGTTGCAAATGAGCACCGCAGATCTGCAACAAATTATTGAAGAAACCCTGGAATCCAATGCGCTGCTTGAGCTGGAAAGCGAGGCGACATCAGAGTCTGACATCCTCGATTTTTCGCAGGAAGCGGCGGCCGACGATGCATCGGAAGAATTAGCCGTCGATGCAGCGTGGGAAGATCTGATGCCTTCCTCCGCGCCGCCACCCAGTTTGAGCTCGGCAGATACCGATTTTTCTGAGCGAGACTCAGCTGACGAATCACTTCGCGATCATTTGCTGTGGCAATTAAACCTAACCCGGCTATCTGACGTTGATCATGTGATTGCTCTGGCGCTGATTGATGCTGTCGATGCCGATGGACGGTTGACGCAAAGTCCCGAGAGTATTCACCGGGAACTTGACCTCGAAGACGTAGAGCTCGACGAAGTCATGGCCGTTTTACACAGGGTGCAGCACTTTGAACCGGCTGGAGTCTTTGCAATTGATCTGCGGGAGTGTCTGCTAATTCAGCTGAGACAACTACCCGTTGACACCCCCTGCCGCGAGCTGGCCGGTGCAATTGTCAGCCGGCATCTCGCGCAACTGCCCACCGCGCCGCCCCGGCAGCTAGCTAAAAAACTCAGAACAACAGAGCCAGAACTTGAAGCCGCTATCGGATTGATCCGTTCGCTGGATCCCACGCCCGGAGCAAAGATTGGCGGGGAGCAAACCGAATACGTCACGCCCGACGTATTCGTGCGTCAGAGAAACGGGCGCTGGCTTGTCGAGCTGAATCCAGACATCGCACCCAAACTCCGTGTGAATGAACACTATGTATCAGCGCTAAACCAGGGCTCCTCTTCCGATCGCGGCTACGTCAAAGAGCATCTGCAGGAGGCACGCTGGTTTATGAAGAGCCTGCTAAGCCGCAACGAGACACTGCTGAAAGTAGCGACCAAAGTTGTAGAGCATCAGAAAAAGTTTTTGGAGCTGGGTGAGATAGCCATGAAACCGCTCGTGTTGGCCGATATTGCATCGGAGGTGGATCTCCATGAGTCGACGGTATCGCGCGCGACAACCCGAAAATACATGCACACACCGAGAGGCACGTTTGAACTGAAATATTTTTTCTCGAGCCGAGTGGCCGGCGATGATGGCGATGATAGCTCGTCCACCGCCATAAAAGCGGCCATAAAAAAATTAGTGAGCGTCGAAGATGCCCGAAAACCACTCAGTGACTCCAAACTATGTGATCTCCTGAAAGAGCAGGGAATATCGGTGGCAAGAAGAACCATCGCCAAGTACAGGGAGCAACTCGCGATTCCCCCCTCAAACGAACGTAAACGCCTAAACTGAATATAGAGGCAAAGCCAAAAGGAGCGCCGTATGAACCTGACCATTAGCGGACACCACCTAGATGTAACGCCAGCAATTCGAGAGCATGTAGAAGGAAAATTTGCTCCGATCGAACGTCATGGCGACCACATTACCCGGGCGGACGTCACATTAATCGTCGAGAAGCACCAGCATAAAGCGGAGGCAAATCTCCACGTGGCGGGCGCCGATCTGTTCGCCTCGTCAGAATCTGATGACATGTATGCAGCAATTGATGCCCTTGCAGAAAAACTGGATCGGCAAGTCATTAAACAAAAGGAAAAACGAAGAGGACACTGACTGATGGCACTTGCATCGGCGGCCAAACTCGCTGACCTATTGGTGTTCAACCAGCTATCCGTTCACAGCAAAAAGCGCGTTTTCGAGAGTGCCGCAGAGGCGTTTGGAGACATGATCGGCTTATCCAAAGGCGCGGTTTATCGCGGGTTGTTGGACAGGGAGAAATTGGGGAGTACGGCGTTGGGTGACGGTGTTGCCATTCCTCATTGTCGCATTGACGAGTGCACAGCGCCGCTCGGCTGTCTGATGACATTAACCGACCCGGTGGACTTTTCTGCTTCGGATGGGATGGGGGTAGATATTGTGCTGGTGCTATTGGTGCCTGCTCAAGCCACTCAGGAGCACCTCGACCTTCTGGCAAGTGTGGTCGAGCTTTTATCCCGCGAAACAACCCGGGCAGCCATCAGAAAGGCCAATCAGCCGAGCGAGCTGTCAGATATTGTTGCCAGGGGCGGACTGGTATGACGCCGCGGCTCATCATCATCAGTGGCAGCTCCGGCGCCGGCAAGAGCAGCGCACTGCGGCTCCTGGAGGACGAGGGCTACTACTGTGTGGACAACCTGCCCCCCAGAATGATGGCGGACTTTGCAAGAGAGGTGTTGCAGCATCGAGACTACGACCGGTTTAAAGGCATTGCCGTCTGCATAGACGCGCGCGCCATGAGCCCGCAGCAGGAAGGAGAAAACGATGCGCTTCACCAAATCCTAAAGACCCGGGACTCACTCGTTATCTTTCTCGACGCCCAGCCCCACATTCTGCTCAAGCGTTTCAGTGAAACGCGTCGCAGACATCCACTGGCGGGGCCAAATAACTCGCTGCCGGAGGCGATTACCCGAGAACGAAAACACCTTGAGTTTATCGCAGCGCAGGCAGATCTGCTGATTGATACGACCGAACTGTCGCCGCGCGATCTGAGGGATGCCATCACCCGGCGTATTATCGAAAGGCGCGATGGCCTATCGATCATGATCGAGTCTTTTGCCTACAAAAAGGGCATGCCGACCGATGCTGACTTTGTATTCGATGCCCGAGGTCTGTCCAACCCCTACTGGGAGGAATCCCTGCGACACTTAACCGGGGTTGATGAACCCGTGAGGCATTTCCTCGAATCAGATCCAAAAACGCTGACCATCTATAACCGTATCAGCGTATTTGTTACCGAGACGATTCCCGACTTCAACCAAAGTGACAGAAGCTACCTCACCATCGCTATCGGCTGCACGGGAGGCCAGCATCGTTCGGTTTACCTTGCCGAAAAGCTCCATACTGACCTCATAAAACACTACCCGGCGACACAACTTCGACACCGCCACCTGATAGTGAGCCAAACTTCATGAGCGAGTCTGCGCTACGAGTTGTCAACCCGCTGGGTCTCCACGCACGCCCGGCTGCCAAGGTCGTGGAATGCGCCAACCGGTTTAGCAGCGACATCACACTGCTCTTTAACGGTAAGGAAATTGACGCTAAAAGCATTATGTCCGTACTCATGCTGGCAGCGGGCCAGGGATCCGACCTTGTTCTTCGTGTTTCTGGGGAGGACGAAGTCGCCGCCCGGGAAGCGATGGAAATACTGTTTAGCTCAGGCTTCGGCGAGCTGGAATAAGTCGCAAATCGGGCCCCGCTGGCTGGACCTACCCGCAGTGCTAGGGATAATGGGGGCTGCACAGGAGGCTCTCTGTTGAACTCGCCAGCTAATTTTCCTACCAAAACCGAACGCATCGATCAGGCACTGCGTGCCGGGTCGCTAGGTGATGTAGCGAGCACTTTGGCAGAAATGCCTCCGGGCGATGTCGCTTATCTGGTGAGCTCATCACCCCCAGACTATCGCGCACTTCTGCTCGGCTTGCTCGACTCAGAGCAAGAGGCGCTGGTCGTTAACGAGCTTCCGGACGAACTTCGCAGCGCAATCCTGATGGACCGGGCCCCTGAGGCGCTGGCCGGCATTGTTGAAAAACTTGACGATGACGACGTGGCAGACATCCTGCATGAACTGCCGGAAGACGTCACCGGGCAGGTACTGGCGATCATGGATGAGCAGTATCGGCAAAGACTGCAAACCGTGCTCAGTTTTCCAGATGATGTCGCCGGCGGCTTGATGAGTACCGACACCATCACTATCCGTGCCGATCTGACACTGGATGTTGTCCTCAGGTATTTGCGACGCCACGTTGAGATACCTCACAACACTGACAATCTGATCGTCGTGAATCGCACTGACAAGCTGGTCGGTCTCCTACCCATTCGCACTGTCCTCGTCTCTGATCCTGCGGTGTCCGTGCGGGAAATGATGATTACCGATCAGGAAGCCATCAGCGCAAATATGCCGGCAACAGAGGTGGCACGTCGTTTTGAACGTAACGACTGGATTTCCGCGCCCGTGGTTGATGAAACCGGAAAACTGCTTGGGCGAATCACCATCGACGACGTCGTCGATGTCATCATCGAAGAGGCTGATCATTCACTGACTTCTCTCGCGGGCCTCGCCGAAGAGGACACATTCGCGACCGTTTGGCAGTCGGCGCCCAGAAGAGCCGTGTGGCTGGCAATTAATCTGGCGACGGCACTATTGGCCTCTTCCGTGATCAGTCTCTTTCAGGGAACGATCGAAAAAGTCGTCGCTTTGGCGGTGCTGATGCCGGTGGTAGCGTCAATGGGAGGCATCGCAGGGACCCAGAGCCTGACCATTCTGATTCGGGCCATGGCTATGGGACAGATCAACGATCGAAACCAGCTGTGGTTGGTTGGACGCGAGTCACTCATCGGTTTGATCAACGGCATACTGTGGGCGGCGGTCGTAGCGATTACCGCATCCCTGTGGTTTGACGACTTCACACTGGGCTTGATTATCGCCTGCGCGATGTTGATTAACCTCGTTACTGCGGGATTTTCAGGAGCAGGGCTACCTTTGCTGTTACAGCGCTTAAATATCGACCCGGCGCTAGCCGGCGGCGTTCTCGTCACGACCGTTACCGATATTGTTGGATTTCTGACTTTCCTCGGTCTCGCTACCTGGTTTTACGGATAAGCAAAGCTGGCCTATGAGTGTTGAACCACAGGCTGAGTCAGAGCAGGAATCCCTCAGCAAGAGCGAACGCAAACGCCAAATGCATGCTTTGCAGCAATTGGGTGAGCGGCTGGTCACGCTGCCCCAGGCTGAACTCGACGCTATCAGCATCGAGGATGAGCGCCTCCGGGAAGCCATTAGTCAGGCAAGGCGCATTACCGCCAGAGGCGGGTTGAGACGACAGCTCCAATTTATCGGGAAGCTGATGCGCTCAATAGACCCCTCCAACATTGAGGCAGCCCTAGAGGCGAGAGATCAGCGCCGCAACAGCACCGTGCAGCAACACCACCGGATCGAATTAGCGAGGGACAAACTGATATCGGCAGGCGACGACGCGCTGGGAGAGCTGCTCGCGATGTGGCCCGCTGCCGAACCCGCGCTGCTCCGTCAATGGCGGCGCCAGTATCCAGTGGAAGTCAGCAAAGGCAATGAAAAAGCACACGGCAGAAAACTATTTCGTTATCTTGCAGGGCTCGACGAGGAAGACTCCGCAGGCGACTGATTGACCGAGGCAGGAGCCGTTGCCTTTGCATCAAATACGCGCTTGAACACCACCTCTGGGGCATTAAGATCACCGCTGACCGCGTAAACACCGCTGGATAGCTGATTCATCTGTTCTTCAAACACCTTGCTGACTAAATAGGTGCCGGCGGCGATGGGTAAGCCACCGGCCAACGCTGCCACCCAAGGAATATTGTCAACCAGCGGTAACGTCACCACCAGTTCACCATCGAGGGTGTCAGCCAATAAATCAACATCGCTGGCGAAGGTGAAGTAACCGCCTGACCCCTCAATTGAGAAATCCGGAATCCGGAGCATGCCCTTGTCAAACTCGACACGCCCCTCGGCGCTATCAAAGGTGACGCCCGGATCAAAAAGCTGGTTCATATTTGCACGCCGAAACAGGCCCGCCAAATTCATCAAACTCAATAACCGCATGGCTCCAGCTGTCTCGGCTGTCGCCGAGGTGAAAGAACCGGACTCCATGGTCAAATCCATAGATCCAGAGACTTTCTTTAAATCAAACTCCCGGGGACTCGCAGGCCATGACCAATCGATATCGAACCCGCCACTGCGGGTCTGCACAATGGGCTCGACCCCTAACGATTCGAGCGTTGTTGCAAGGTTGCTGAACTGGGCGACAAACGACACAGAGGTAACCTCTTTGCCTTTCGATCTTTGCCAAGTCATCTCGCTATCGGATGAGAATACCGCTCCCATCAATTCTCCTGTGAGTTCCGTTACGTGCCAGCGATCCGCGTGAAGATCTGTGAGCGTAAAGGCGATCTCGCCAAGGCGGGTACTTCTCTTATAGACGTTACCGATTGTTACCGGTAGCGGCTGCCAGGCGAATGCCCGTTCAGTAACGTCCTCCGTTGACCCAACCCCAAACTCCGGTAATCCCTCGATATCCAAGTGCTCTATTCTTAAATTTCGCTCCACCTCAGCAGAAAAATCAGCGGCAGACTCTGATATCGGCGCCGCGATTTGCTGGCGATAGGTACCGCGCAACCATGGCAAACCGAAATCAGCGCCAATCGATTCCTGATCTGATATCACTGACAAGTCCAGACTGCCCAAGGGTTGGCCCCGCCACAGCAATTGCGTGACGCGGAGTCCGTTAACCTTGATGAGTGGAAACAGCGCGTCCTCAGTAGAACGATCAGCCGTCACCGCAAGCCACTCGGCAAGATCGAATTGCGGTAGCAGGCCCGTGACATGGATGCCAGCGCCGCTACCGACCAAAGACTCCGCGGGGGGTCGCGTTCTCGGAGTCAGATCAACGGCGATGGAAGGTAGCTCGCCCCCCGATGTATCCACAACGGCGGAAAAGCGACCGAACCAAAAGGCTTCCCAATCCGCCCAGCCCCGGTCACTCCATGTCAACTTGAGGGGGGCCGTGCTCTCTCTGGATTTGCCCCATGGCAGGGGCAGATCAACCCTCGCCCCTGTTAAATCAGAGGCCACCTCCACCGTTATCTGTTCGTCGACAGCTACCATGATTTCAACGGGTACAACGCCATCGATGGGCAGCGCGATCGGCACTGAGCGCCACGTCATCACGTCACTTATGTCCAGATCGAAATTAAGCCGAGCGGCGAGCACGGCGTCGGGAGTTGCAGCTAATTGCGGACCCATCTCAATCTTCAGCTCGCGCCCAAGCAAGAAGCCACGTAAATCATCGCTCTCAAAACCGCGCCCGCTGTGAAAGGAAAACCCTCCTGAAATGCGCTCTGCGGACAAATCAAGTAAAGCCGAATCAACGCTGACTGATTCGAATTCTGTTTTGACCTCTACCTCCAGCGATTCGCTGATATCACGAAGGTCAAACCCAACCATCACCTCTGTGCTGGCAGCACCACTTGTCGTGAGGTCGTTGAGTAATGGCCTGACAAAATCAAGTGGCGGTAACACAGCCAGGCCGGCTTTAAGATCGTGAACTTGACTGTCCGATTGGCCCTTAATGCTCAACCTGGACGTGTTGGCTCGTAAGCGTAAACCTACTGCGGTATCGTCTAAAACAACTCCTGCCATCGACGCTTGCGGAGACCAGACATCGATATCGGTATCGTCGAGACGCAGAAAGATCTGTGACTGCTTGGCATCGGGCCACCGGTCTTGATAAGCCAAGGTCACATCGCGGAGATTTGCCGCCAACTGCATGGTTTGTGACGCATCTCCGTAGGGCCTGAAACCGCCGAACCACAGGAAAGTCGCCGCTTCAATGTGGCCCGCCGGCAAAGCCCTTTGCAACCATTGGTAAGTTGCTGGAGGCAATCGATAGGGTATGTAGGCATCGCGCACGCTGATCGGCGCGTCAGCCACTGCCGCCGCTAACCGCATATTCCTCTCGATTGACGCGTCTTTGAACAGGGGAATGTCGATTTCGAACTGCACGGTGGCATCGTGATCCGGCGCTGTGGCCAGAAAAAATCCATCCTCCAGAAACAATGCATCTTTTTGCCAGTGGCCCGATAGCACCCCCATCACGGATTTAAATTCAATGGGAGATTGGTAGACCCCCGGCAAATCGAGCGCAAAATCTTCGGTCAGTACCCATGCCTGTGCGCCGTCCTGATTTGCGGCGAGACTCGCATCAATTCCGCCAAGGCCTGGCACAGTGCGATAAGGCTGGGTAGTGGCATCGGTCACCACAACGGAGGCCGCCCAGGTCTGCAAAGGCTGATCTAATGTGGCTGTCTCGACGGAGATCGCCTCGATACGGCCGGTGGGATCCAGAGTTGCGAGTATCTCGCTGGCCTTGTCTGGTAACAGTCCACTCATCAAGACGATATTCTTTAAGCCAGAAACCTCCAGATCTCTTGCTCGGCATTGCCAGCCAGCGTCTACCTGGCCACATTGGGCACGCTCTAATACAAACTCTGAATCAGCATGGGTCAGCGTCACATCCTCAATCCAGAGTCGCGGCCGATCCGACAAATTCTCCAGCGCAGCAGAAAACGAAAGACCCTCCAGCACTATGCCATTGCTATCGAGGCGAGTGATGTTCTTAAGATCGCTTTGTAGCATGATGCCAATGGTTTCCTGAGAAGCACTGAGCCAGAAGTCTGCGCTTCCCTCCGCGACCAGGCGTACCCCCAGTGCCTGCGCTACCAACCCTAGGCCACTACCCGTAACGAAGCCGTAAAACTCTCCGGAGAACTTTTTGTGATCCAGCGGATCACCCATGCCGAAGCCCTCGGTGGCAAACACCACTCCCTCATCAGAGCGAATCGAGATTTTGAGATCTCTCCGGCTACCCTCCCTGACCATGTCCAGATCGAGGGTTAGAGATCGCGCCAGTAGGGATTGGGCCTCGGCTTGGGGATTTTCCAGCAAGCGCGCTTCGCGGATAACCAGCCGTTCAAAACCACTCAGAAAACCCGCCAAGCCCTCAGGGAAAGGCTGATCTTGCTGCGAGGAGACCTGCTGACCGCCAAAAACAGGTTTTGTCAGAATGACTTCGTCGAAACGAAGCGCACCTGACAACAAGCTGTCCCATGCATCGAGACGAATTGATACCAACGGCAGATTCAGCCACTCCCCACTGTTGCCATCGCGTATGGCCAAATTCTCGATCTGGACGCGGGGAGAGAATCCGGCCATCTCCCCTTCTATGGCCCCTATCGACACATCTCCATTTGCCAGAGACGACAAGAACTCGGAAATCTTGGGCTCCGCGGCAGAGATGGCTCTCATCGCCAGTCGACCGCTGCTGACATATATTGCCAAGCAGACCAGTGTCACCACCATCAGAGGCCAGACGATGCGACCCAAGACTTGCGGAAGCGCTCTAGCCATACCTGACCGGAATCTTGGCAGTCAACAAGAGTTCCCGCGCCTCCCAAAGCGGCAAACCAACGACCGCGCTATAGCTGCCCTCAATCCTTCTGACAAAGGCCCCTGCGTAGCCCTGAATCGCGTATGCACCCGCCTTGCCCAGATACTCATCCATCGTCAAATATTGATTAATCGCATCCTCGGATAACTGCGCAAATGTCACCAACGTGGTCACAGTGCGGGTCTGGGCGCGACCCGCAATATTCAGCGAAAGTGCCGTGTGTACCTCATGAGTACGACCGGAAAGACGCTTTAAAAACGCTCTGGCGCTGTCGCGGCTATCGGGCTTTCCCAAAATGCTTGAGCCCAAAGCGACGGTTGTGTCAGCGCCCAGAACAGCGTGATCTGCCGACGCGTAAATTTGTGCTTTCTCCGCCGAGAGCCGCTCAACATATTGAACCGGACTCTCATCGGGCAGTAAGGACTCGTCTATGTCTGGATCGGCGGTATTAAATTCTGCAACCAGCAGGGATAGAAGTGCCTTCCGTCTTGGACTGGCCGATGCAAGCAACAGTGCCATTAATTAGGTGACCTCGTAGTATCGTCGGAGTAAACGCAAGATCTCCCTGACAACCAGCCAGCAAAACGTCGAACAGAAAAGTCCTACCAACCCCAACCAGGGTAGACCAGGCATGCCCAAGCCGTTTCTCAGCCACTGCTCTGCACCTGAAGCCAGCATCAGTAGTACCAGCATCATCAACGATTGCTGAACACCGTCAAACTGTCGAATGCGTTGATAATTTGAAAGCAATACCAGCACCGAGACCATCAAACCCAGAGAGGAAAGCCCCAATGGTGAACCTTCGATAAGATCCTGACCCAGACCCAGAACAAACGCGGTGGTCACACCCACTCGTTGTGGTAACGCGAGCACCCAATAGAACAGGGTCAAAGTAGCGATATCGGGTCTGAATATCCGCCACTCCAAGGGAAAGGGAATTAACATAAACAGCAGCGCACAACCCAGAGACAGGTATATCACCCACGACGACCTGCTTCGCTCCACTATGACTCCGCCCCGCTCCCGACGGTTCGCTGCAAAACCAGTACGTAGCGCCCTCTGTCCAAAGCTGATATCGGCTCAGCAGTCACCAATGCGAAAGCCTCTCCGTCGGATATCACGACCTCTGTCACACGGGCCACGGGATATCCATTCGGAAAGCGCCCCCCCAGGCCTGAGGTCACCAGTAAATCTCCCACTCTGATATCGGATTTAGCCGGCAGATGTCGGATCAAAAGGCGATCAATAACGCCACTGCCTTCTGCTATGGCGCGTAACCCGGAGCGATTGACTTGAACCGGAAGCGCGTGGGCACTGTCAGTAATCAGCACCGCGCGACTGTTTCGCTCACCACTGAGAATGATTTGCCCCATCAACCCCTCTTCCCCGAGCATGGGTTGGCCCTCTTTCACACCATCGAGAACACCTTTATCAATGACCACTATATGGCGAGAGGGATCAGGTGATACCGCAATAATCTGTGCGGCGATGAGCTCGTCATCAATCAGCTGCGCTGAACGGAGCAGCGCCTTGTATCGCGCGTTCTCGGACAGCAGCGCAGCAAGTCGCTGACTCTGCCCCTTGAGGACGCGGTTTTCCTGCTGCAGTCGGAGTACCTCTTCTTGCAGATCAGTGCGCGAGTCCATTGCCGCGACCATTCGCTCCCACGCCTCAACCGGAGCCAATATGACACCTGTGGTAAACGCGACCCCGTCGATTGCGCCCTGCTGTACGGCAACCAGGCGCGGGTGGTCCCGCAAAAAGAAGAGCGATAGCAAGCAGATCAACGCCAACACCAGAAACCAAGCGCTGACGGGGCTTTCTTTCAGGAAAAGCGGTTTGATAACGCTGCTCCAGTCGGCTGTGTATTACTCTGTCGAGAGTAGGTCCAGCACATGACGATCCATTAACTCCAGCGCTTTCCCTCCCCCTCGGGCCACACAGGTTAGTGGATCGTCGGCGACGATCACGGGCAAACCGGTTTCCTTGGCAATACGCTTATCGAGGTCTGTCAGCAGCGCACCGCCGCCGGTCAATACAATGCCGGATTCGGCGATATCTGCAGCCAATTCGGGAGGGGATTGCTCCAGAGCCAGCTTGATGGCTCGCATCATGGCTTCCAGAGGTTCTTCAAGCGCGCCCAGGATTTCCTCATTGGTCATCGTAAAGCTGCGTGGTACACCTTCAGCAAGGTGGCGTCCTCGCACATCAATCTCTTTTAACTCACCCGATTTGTAGGCGCAGCCTACTTCCTGCTTGATACGCTCGGCGGTGGAGTCACCGATCAGGCTTCCGTACTTGCGCCGCACATAAGCCACGATAGCCTCGTCAAAACGATCGCCACCAATGCGAATAGAATCCCGGTAGACCACACCATTGAGAGAGATGATCGCGATCTCGGTCGTGCCACCACCGATATCCACTACCATGCAGCCTGAAGCCTCCTCGACCTGGAGCCCTGCGCCAATCGCTGCCGCCATAGGCTCCTCAATCAATTTCACCTCTCTGGCGCCGGCGCTCAGAGCTGATTCGCGAATCGCTCTCCTCTCTACTTGCGTGGACATGCAGGGGACGCATATCAGAACCCGCGGGCTGGGCCGGATGAATCGACTCTCATGGACCTTGGCAATGAAGTGTTGGAGCATTTTCTCGGTAACCTGAAAGTCCGCAATCACGCCATCTTTTAATGGACGAATCG
Source organism: Halieaceae bacterium UBA3479 (assembly GCA_002377985.1). GTDB lineage: Bacteria > Pseudomonadota > Gammaproteobacteria > Pseudomonadales > Halieaceae > Luminiphilus. The sequence goes on from DFQW01000072.1 coordinate 21,331, forward strand.
CCTGAATATTTCCCGGCGTGCGCCCTAGCATGCGCTTGGCTTCCTTGCCCACGGCTTCAATCGATTTCTGGCCGTTATGTATGCGAATCGCCACCACAGACGGCTCATCAAGAATAATGCCGCGCTCCTTGACGTAGATCAGTGTATTGGCAGTGCCCAGATCAATCGACAGATCACTGGAAAACATCCCCCGGAGGCGTTTGAACATTATCGTTTCCTGAATAAAAAAAGCGGCATGCCACCACAGCGTATAATGCGCCACTCCAGTCTCTGAAGCAGAGGCGCTTTGGGCGTACTCAATGTAAAGAATGCACTTTAAAATCAGCGCTTGCGGCGCCTTATGGCCAGAGAATGTAGCAACGCAGGGGTTTTTGGGCAAGCCGCAAGTGTGTTAGTTTTCGCGGCCTGCGGTAAGGAAAGCTCCCATGTCCATTTCCCAAGACGACGTCGAAAAAGTGGCGCTGCTCGCCAGACTCTCCATTGCACCCTCTGACCTACCAGAGGTGACCGAGCGCTTTGGTCGCGTCCTGCAATTGGTAAATGAACTGAATACCATTGATACGGAAGGGGTGGCGCCCATGTCAAACCCTCACGACATGGTGCAGCGGCTCCGCCCCGATGTAGTGACTGGAGCGAGTGATCGAGAGGCGCTGATGGCATCTGCGCCCGCGCAGGATCGGGGCTATTTTCTGGTGCCAAAGGTAATTGATTAATGACCGATAGCGCGGTGCTCCACGGGTCGGTGAGCGAACTCCATGAGATGCTGACACAGGGTCAGATCTCCAGCGAAGAACTTACGCGTGCCTTTTTGGAACGAATAGATCAGTTAAACGGCAAGCTTAATGCGGTGGTGACCGTCTGCGCAGAGCAAGCGCTTAACGATGCGCGCCGCGCTGATGAGCGCCTCTCCCGAGGCGAAGGGAATGTGCTTACGGGCATCCCGCTACTGCACAAAGATATCTTCTGTACTCAAGGTATTCGCACCACCTGCGGTTCCCGCATGTTAGAGGAATTCATACCCGCCTATGACGCCACTGTCGTGGCCAAATTAAAGGATGCCGGCGTGGTCATGCTTGGCAAGTGCAACATGGATGAGTTTGCGATGGGCTCCTCCAACGAAACGAGCTTTTTTGGCACGGTCAAAAATCCTTGGGACACGCAATGTGTGCCCGGAGGCAGCTCGGGAGGCTCGGCCGCCGCGCTTGCTGCAGGCATGGCGACATTGGTGACAGGCACCGATACCGGAGGCTCCATTCGGCAGCCTGCCTCGTTATGCGGCATTACCGGACTGAAACCGACTTACGGTAGGGTGTCGCGTTTGGGCATTATTGCTTTTGCCTCCTCCTTGGATCAGGCAGGACCGATGGCGAGATCGGCAGCAGATTGCGCCCATATGCTGACAGCTATGTCCGGGCTGGACGTTGGCGATTCGACCTCAGCGGACCTAGCGGTACCCGATTTCTTCAGCGAACTCTCCGGTAATGTCGCTGGATTGCGCATTGGCATGCCAAGAGAATACTTCAATGACGACTTGGACCCAGCAGTCCGGACACGAGTCATGTCCGCTTTGTCAGAGCTTGAGAAGGCCGGTGCGCAGCTCATCGACATTGATTTGCCGCACAGCCACTACGCGATTGCCACTTACTATGTGCTTGCTCCCGCGGAAGCTTCAGCAAATTTGGCGCGATATGATGGGGTCCGTTTTGGTTATCGATGCGCCAACCCCGCAGACCTAGAGGACCTTTATCTCCGCTCAAGGAGCGAGGGTTTCGGTGAGGAGGTACAGAGGCGCATTCTGGTAGGCACCTATGCGCTTTCGGCTGGCTTTTACGATGCCTACTTCAACAAAGCACAGCAGGTACGTCGGGTGATCAGTGACGACTTCCGTAAGGCTTTTCAATCCGTTGACGTCATCGCGGGGCCGTCCGCTCCGGGGGTCGCCTTCCCCTTCGGTGCGAAGCAACAGGACCCGGTCGCTATGTACATGGAAGACATCTATACACTCGCGGTAAATCTGGCCGGTCTGCCCGGCCTGTCCACGCCTGCGGGGCTCGTCAACGGCATGCCCGTGGGCTTGCAGTTGATTGGCAAACCCTTCGACGAAAGCACTATCTTGAACGCCGCGCACCGGCTCCAGCTTGATACCGATTGGCACCTGGCGCGCCCGGCCATCGAGGAGTCGTGGACATGACATGGGAAACCATCATGGGCCTCGAAGTTCACCTGCAGTTGGCCACCCAGTCCAAAATTTTTTCAGGCTCCTCGACTCAATTTGGTGCAGCACCCAATGTGCAGGCCGATGCAGTGGATTTAGGCATGCCCGGCATGCTCCCGGTGCTCAACGAGGAAGCCGTGCGCTTCGCCGTGAAGTTTGGCCTCGGCATCGGTGCTCGAATCGGGCAGCGATCGATTTTTGATCGGAAAAACTATTTTTATCCCGACCTGCCCAAGGGCTACCAGATCAGTCAGTTCTTTTCGCCCATCGTCTGCGAGGGGGTTTTTGAAGTACCGATGGAAGACGGCGCTTTGCTCCCCATCAGAATTACGCGCGCACATCTCGAGGAAGATGCGGGCAAGTCCGTACACGATATCTTCAGCCAAGAATCGGGCATCGACCTCAACCGCGCAGGCACGCCGCTATTGGAAATAGTAACAGAGCCCGATTTTCGCTCTGCCGAGCAAGCCGTGGCGTACCTGAAGGCGCTACATTCGCTGGTCACCTATCTCGGCATCTCCGACGGCAACATGGCGGAAGGTTCGATGCGGTGCGACATCAATATTTCTCTGCGTCGAGCGGGAAGTGACGCGCTGGGTACCCGCACGGAAATTAAAAATGTGAACTCATTTCGCTTCGTGGAACGCGCCATCCATAGCGAAGTCGAACGGCAAGCCGATATCCTGAATAGCGGAGGCACCATTACGCAGGAAACGCGTCTGTACGATGCCGAGCGCGACGAAACACGCTCAATGCGGTCCAAGGAAGTGGCGAATGATTACCGCTACTTCCCCGAACCAGACTTGCTCCCAATAGAAATCGACGAGGCCTACATTGACGCCGTGCGCGCCTCACTGCCGGAGCTGCCAGCCGCTAAACGCGCTCGATTCGTCAACGAGTATGAACTGAGTGATTACGACGCCGCGCTGCTGGTTCCTGACCACGCGACCGCGGCCTTCTTTGAGGAAGTTGTTCGTCTGGGCGGGGCAGCGAAACCCGCGGCAAACTGGATTCTGGGTGATCTGTCAGGCGCGCTCAATCGCGCCGATCTAACAATTGAAGCAAGTCCCGTATCGGCTGAGGCCCTCGCTGGATTGGTTGCGCGCATTGAAGACGGCACCTTATCCAGCAAATTGGCGAAACAGGTTTTTGACGGCCTGTGGCAAGCAGAGGGCACTACCGACGAAATCATTGCCCAGCGGGGTTTGAAGCAGGTCAGTGACGCCGGAGAGCTGGAACAGATGGTGGACGACGTGATCACGGCGAATCCTGATCAGGTAACCCAGTATCTCGCTGCGGATGAGACAAAACGGAAAAAGTTAAGCGGCTTTTTCGTGGGTCAAATCATGAAGGCATCTCAGGGACAAGCGAATCCCAAGCTACTCAATGAATTACTGATCAAAAAACTTAACGATCAGTCCTGAGTGCGCCCCTTCATGTAAGTGAGGCGATTTTCCCGCTTTTTTTCAGCGCTTTTGCGCAACAGCACGTAGACCGCGCCGGTGCCACCGTGGGGCGGCTGCGCAGAGTGAAAGGCCTGCACGGCTTCGAGGTCCCTCAGCCAGTGATTCACATAACCCTTTAACACAGCGGTTGAGGCTCCCTCCACGGTTGACTGCCCCTTGCCATGCACGATCAGTAATGTGCGCAGCCCCAGCCGGCCTGCCTCGCTGATAAAAGAGAACACTTCCTGCCGCGCTTGCTTGGTCGTCATACGATGCAAATCCAACCGGGCATCAACCTGGTAGTGGCCGAGACGCAATTTGCGATACACCCCGTTCTGTATCCCCGGCCGCTTAAAGTCGAGCACGTACCATGCATCCAGAGGTAAGACGCCCTCGTCAACCAGAGGATTGGTCTGCTCCTCCTGCCCCTCGGCGGCGCGCCGACGCCCCTGCTGCTGATCATCCGACAGCTTATCTTTTGCCAAGCGGACACGTGCCTCGCGAGCCAGCGGCGTCACGTCCATCATTTCTTCAGCAAAAAGGTCCTCATCACTCACGGCTTGCGGCACTCTTTTATCGCCCGCACAGTATAATAAAGACTGATTCAGCACAGTGACTCACATGAACGGAAATCTCCTCACCGGAGTCGGCTATTTTCTCCGCGGCTTTTCAATGATTTTTCAACCGGGTCTCCGCCGTTTTGTGGTCGTGCCGCTGACGGCCAATATTGTTCTATTTAGCCTCATGGGATGGGCGTTGTATGAGGTCATTGTGGACTTTTATGACGCCGCCCTGTTAACCGTGCCCGAGTGGCTGCAATTCCTGTCCTGGATCATCACCCCCTTGCTGTGGATGATTGGGGGGCTGATATCGGGCTACGCTTCGACACTGGCAGTCCTCATGCTGACTTCGCCATTCCACTCGCTACTCGCCGAAAAAGTCGAAGAATGGGTGACCGGCGAGCCACTCCCCGCGCTTGAGGGCTTGGGTGCAACACTACTCCAAGTGCCGCGCGCGTTTTTCAGGGAAATTCGCAAGCTGCTCTACTACCTTCCGATGGCTTTGGCAGTTCTGATACTGACCATCATCCCGGGTCTCAACGCTTTGGCCCCGCTGGCGTGGTTCTTGTTGGGCGCGTGGATGATGAGTTTACAGTTCATCGATTATCCGATGGATAACCATCAGTTACCTTTCAGAGAAGTACCCGAGGCGTGCGCCGCCAGGCGGCTGTCTACCATTAGTTTTGGCGGAACCATTGCGGTGCTAAGCGGAATCCCGTTTCTCAACCTGATTGTGATTCCCGCCGCGGTAATTGGCGCGACGCTACTCTGGTGCGAGGAGCTTCGCGCGCTGCGCTAACGCGGATCCGCACTATTTGATGAGGGGGGCGCGATACAGGGGAGTGTGTGCCCCAATAACGCCTCTATGTCTGGCAACAAAAATGCATCGTCCTCGCTGGCAAAGCTTATGGACACACCGGTCGCACCTGCCCGGCCCGTTCTTCCAATCCGATGCACATAATCCTCGGGGTCCTCGGGCAGGTTGTAGTTAACCACGTGGGAAATACCCTCCACATGGATCCCTCTACCAGCAACATCGGTGGCCACCAGGACTTTGGTTCTGCCCGACTTGAAGTTCTCCAGCGTCCGCGTGCGTTTCGCCTGCGTGATTTCTCCCGAGAGCATGCCACACTGTACGCCGACTTTACGGAGTTTTTCATAGAGACGCCGCACCTGATCGCGCCGGTTGGCGAAGATAATAATGCGCTCAACATCGGCGGTATTCAGCAGATCCATAAGGACCGAAAAGCGCTCGCGACTGGCCACCAGATAGACCCGTTGGTCAACCGAGGCAGTGGCAACGCGCTCCGGCTCAATCTCGACAGTAATTGGCTCGTAGGTCCACTGTTTAGCCAGGTTCAGAATGTCCTGGGTAAAGGTTGCCGAGAATAATAGGGTTTGCCGGTCTTCCTTGCGAGGGGTCGTTCTAACGATGCGCTTAACCTGGGGTATGAAGCCCATATCGAGCATTCGATCCGCTTCGTCTAAAACCAAAATTTCCACTCGATCCAGTGCCAGATCACGTCGCTCCATAAAGTCGATCAAACGCCCGGGGGTCGCGACAATAATATCTACAGGTGCGGCGTTTACCTTACCAAGTTGCTTTTGGTAGTCAGCGCCGCCAATCAGCGTAACGGTCTTCAGTCCCGTATATTTGCCAAGCTCGTCTGCATCCGCTGCTATTTGCATTACGAGTTCGCGGGTTGGCGCAATAATGACCGCTCTCGGCTCCCCCAAAAATCGCTCTCCATCAATGGGATGAGAGAGCAGGTCATTGAAGATGGTAATCAGAAAGGCTGCCGTTTTACCCGTGCCGGTCTGAGCCTTGCCGATGGCGTCATTGCCGGCGAGCGTATGCGGCAATATTTGCCCTTGAATGGGCGAACAGAATTCAAAACCGAGCGCATCTATGCCCTGCTGAACAGTACTGTCCAAATTCAAACTGGCAAACTGAACTCGACTGGAGGAACTGGTGATACCATTCTCGGCCTGCAGGATTGCTGGTTCGGCGTCTTCTTGCACAACGTCATCTGGGGAAAAATGAGGCAGAAGTCTAGCACATGCGAGCGAGTTAGAATGTGCGCCTGAGATGCTATGACGCCGACCCATGACCGAAGCACCTGAAAAGATTATAGGCGAGGATTCATCGTCCCCAATGTGGAACGAATTCCGTCCCCTGTGGCGAATTGCCTGGCCACTCTTGATTGCCCAGACCGCACAAATAGGTACTGGCGTCGTCGATACTTTGATGGCCGGTAACTACGGGGATACTGATCTGGCGGCCATTGCCGTGGGTTTTAATATTTGGCTGCCGCTCTATCTTATTATTCTCGGAACCTTGTTTGCATGCTCCGCGATCGTGGCACAGGATTATGGCGCGGGCCGCGTCGAGCGCGTTCGTAGCTTCTTGCCCCAGGGTCTCTGGGTAGCCATCTTTTTGAGCGCCATCATGACACCCCTGTGCCTCAATAGCGGCGCGATAATCGAGTTGCTGGGGCTGCCAATTGAAACGTCAGCAAAAACTACCGCTTATGTCAGTAAGGTCGGGCTAGGCTTCCCGGCACTGGGTATCTTCATGGCTCTGCGCTACCACACCCAAGGGCTGGGTCTTACGGCGCCCTTTGCCATGGCCAGTGTCGTGGGCTTTATTGCCAATGTACCTCTCAATTACATGCTCATATTTGGACATTGGGGTGCACCGGAACTGGGTGCGGAAGGCTGTGGACTGGCTACCGCCACATCGATGTGGATAAGCACTGTCATTATCGTGATCTATACGCTGACTTCGGAGGCACTTAAGCCCTACCTTCCTAAAAAGTGGCTACAGCCGCCGGATAGACAGCGCATTAGCGAAATTCTCATCGTCGGTATTCCCGTTGGCCTGACGTTTTTCCTGGAAACCGGCGTTTTCGCTGCCGTGACTTTACTTATTGCGACCCTGGGTGATGTCGCCGTTGCGGCGCATCAGATTGCGATCAATATCTGGGATGTTTTTTACATTCCCATGGTGAGTATCGGTAGCGCCATGGCGACGCGAATGGGACACGCCATTGGCGCACAAAACCCGAGTGGCGTAAAAATGGCGCTGAGAGTCGGCGCACTGTTATGCGGGATGATTGGCGCTCTGACGATGTTACTGCTGCTGCTATTTCCCGAAGCCATTATTGGCGCCTACACCCAATCGACAGAGATCCACGCCCTCGCAATGAAACTGCTGCGACTGGCTGCGCTCTTCATCATGATCGACGTCGTGCAAATCTTGGGGTCCTTTGTGTTGCGCGCCCACAAAGAAACGCGGTTCCCCTTCGTTGTCGTCACAGTATCTTACTGGGGTTTGGCGTTGCCGCTTGGCTACTTCCTGGCCATCGCTTCGGGCAACAAGGGCACCGACGGAACAGTCGACTTTTGGTACGCCACGATTATAGGGATTGCTTTTGCCACCGCCCTCATCAGCTGGCGCGTGAGGCGCATACTGAGCGCGCTGGACTAAAGGGGGGCGCTGGGCTACATCACGACATCGGACGACATAACGGGCAATCCTTTCTTTTGGTGATCGACATTTCGACATAGTGCCCGGACCAGGGATCAAGCATCTGGAGTTCACCCCAGGGAACAGCCAGTCCAAGTAGCACTTTGATCGCCATGACACTTTGATGCATGGCGACCAGGCCCGCCACGGGCCCCAGAATACCGAGCTGGGCGCATCCGGCGCTATCCGCGACTTCGGGCTCGGTGATCAGACAGTGATAGCACCCTGACTGCCGATCAGCATCAAACACTATCCACTGCCCCGCCGTCTTGATCGCTGACCCCATAATCCACGGCAAACCCGCATGATGAGTCGCCCGATCGATATCGAGTCGCGCTCGCAGCGAGTCTGTAGCGTCAATAACCAGGTCAATATCAGCGAGTAGCGTAGCCGCCGTGTGGGCATCAAATCTCTCCGCGCGGGGATCGATCGTGGTGTCGCTGTTGGCGCACGCTAACTTCCCCGCCAGTACTTCAACTTTGGCATGACCAATATCCGACTCGGTGAAGGCGATCTGTCGCGGTAGGTTACTGAGGTCGACTAGATCATCATCTACGAGACGGAGTTGACCCACTCCGGCCCCAGAGAGATATTGCGCTACCGGGCCGCCCAAACCGCCCGCACCCACAATCAGCACGTGGCTTGCCAACAAACGCTGCTGCCCCTCCAGGTCGACCTCGGGCAAAATCAGCTGCCGCGCGTAACGGGTTAATTGCTTGTCAGTCAGTTCGGCCATTTCCCCCCCGTAATGCGCTCCTGCCCCGACCAGTCCCGGCGTGTCGACACAGCAGTAAATCCCGCGTCGTTGAG
>DFQW01000205.1 GCA_002377985.1 Halieaceae bacterium UBA3479
GCCAATGGCCGGGTTTTTTTTGCTCTGAATCAGCTTATGCAATCGCGGCTTCATGGCGCGGCACTCGCTTGACTTGCTCGACAAATGCCGAATGCAAGTTCTCCAAGCGCAGGCTCGCGGCCCGGTCTTCCCCTGCATCTGCATAAAATGGGTAGGATTCGGGATCAATTCCCTGACCCATCATTACAGCTAGCCAGGAGCCCTGAGAGAACAATTCTCCTTCTGGTATGAAGCATCGACCTGTCTCGGTAAATGCGCGTATTCGACACGCCAGTGCGTCAGGCGGGGTTACTCGCGCGCAGTCACGCCAAAAGTCTGTATCGCTGCGCTGGGACGTCAGGTAATGCAGCAAAATAAAGTTCTTAGCCTGCTCGTAAGCGGCCGCCATCTGGTGGTTATAAAGCGCAATCTCTTCAGGACAGGGCCTGTAATTGGGGATAAACGGCAGTAACCAAAATACCCCCAGCTGAGAAAGGTGGATTGCCGTTGACTCCAGCGGCTCCAGAAACCCGGCTGCTAAACCTATCGCCACGCAGTTTTTGACCCAAAAGGACGATCGACGGCCCGGCTTGAAGCGGATAACCCGTGGGTCAGCGGCGATTCGATCACCCAAAGACGCGATCAAAGTGTTTTTTGCTGTCTCGACATCTGTATAACGAGAAGAAAAGACATACCCATTGCCGTTGCGATGAGCCAACGGGATCTCCCATTGCCATCCCGCATCCCGGGCCACAGCCCTTGTATAAGGCCTAGCGGCCTCCTCACGTTTGCTCGGCGCAGCAACGGCAGTATCGCAAAAGAGCACATCCGACCAATCTTCAAAGGGCGTATCTAACGTGTCCCCCAAAAGTTTCGACCTGAAGCCTGAGCAGTCGATAAAGAAATCTCCATTGACCGCGGTGCCGTCCTGCAACGCTAGGGCAGTGATGTAACCATCGCCGTCCTGGGTGGCATCTTCCACCACACCTTCAATGCGCCTCACACCATGCGCTTGGGCATAATTCCGAAAGAATGGCGCGGCTAGCGCACTGTCAAAGTGAAAGGCATAGTTCCAGTTTCTATGAAACGCCGTGGTATCGAGAGCGGAACAAAACTTGCCGGCTTTGGCCGCCAACGCGGTCAGTGAGAAATCTTGATACCCGATACCACCGCCCAATGCGCGATATCGAAGAAAATGTTGGTGAAACGGGACACCATCCCAATCGGCTCCGAATGCACCAAACGGGTGTAAATAAGCGTGATCCAAGCGAAGCCAATCGACGAACTCGATCCCTAACTTGAAAGAGCCTTGCGTCGCTTTTACAAATTCAATTTCGTCAATGCCAAGAAACGATAGCGCCGCGCGTATGGGAGGAATGGTCGCTTCTCCCACGCCTATCAATCCAATCTCCTCGGACTCCACGAGTGACACCTGTATGGAGTGACCAGCTAAGCGTTTAGACAAAATAGCAGCACAGAGCCAACCTGCGGTTCCACCACCCAAAATTACGAGATCTTTCAGTTTTTCAGCCATTGAATACCATCAAAATTTTGTGCGCTTAAAGACAGGGATCGCGTGTGAACACGCACGGTTTAAGACATCAGTCTTAGTCGACGCCTCGAATAGTCGAGTACCGATGTACCCCTCCGGACGAGGATAACGCAGAACCGATCGGCTCGACATACGCAAAAGATGCTCTCTATGGGCCTAGCGGTGGATTAGAGCAGCTTTCAAGCAAACGTTACCGATCATCGGGGGTGCTGGTATCGTGTCGCCAAGCAACTTAATCTCTGGTTTCCAATGAACAACAAACAGGCTGCCCCGGATGGATCAGAACGCCCTTAAAGAGCAAGTAGCTGACGCTGCACTGGATCGGGTGGCGGACCTGCCCGACGACGCTCTAATACTGGGCATTGGTACTGGAAGCACTACCGAGTGCTTTATCAATGTGCTTCATAAAATCAAACACCGGGTTGACGCAACGGTCTCCAGTTCTGAGCGATCAACACAATTACTCAAGAGCCTAGGCTTCTCGGTCAGTGACCTGAATAGCGTGCCGCGCGTAGATGTCTATATAGATGGTGCCGATGAAGCAAACAGCCAGCTACAGCTCATTAAAGGAGGCGGCGCAGCACTGACCCGAGAAAAAATTATTGCCGCGGTTGCGGATCAGTTTATTTGCATTGCCGACAGCAGCAAACGCGTTGATGTATTGGGCGGCTTCCCACTGCCAGTAGAGGTTATTCCTATGGCCAGAAGCCATGTCGCGCGCGAGCTGGTAAAGCTCGGCGGTCAACCCGCATGGCGAGAGGGCGTGATCACTGACAATGGCAACTTCATACTCGATGTGCACGGCCTGCACATCGACGCGCCACTGGAAATGGAGCGGGCAATCAATGAAATCACGGGCGTGGTCTGCAATGGTCTGTTCGCCATTCGACCGGCAGACGAACTGCTATTGGGAACGCCAGACGGGGTAGTTTCGATCTCGCTTTAGTTCATCAATTTATTTTGATTGATTGTCTGGGCGCTGTTATTCTGCGCGCCCATGAAAATTGCAGCCCCCGTCATTGCCTTTCCTCCGCAAGCGGAAGCGGTCTCCTTGCCGGCCCTATTAAGTGCAGCCGGGGATAACTTGCGCCTGCAGATCCTGCGCACTCTGGCGCAGGATTCCTATGGC
>DFQW01000140.1:0-340 GCA_002377985.1 Halieaceae bacterium UBA3479
TAATCGGGTTTGGCCGCACCTATCGAGAGACCGCGGTAGACCAGCGCTGAGTCCACACTGATCAGCTCACCCTCGAAGGTCTCTGCGAGCCGCTCCGCGAGCGCCGATTTCCCCGAAGCAGTTGGCCCCATCAGGGCCAGCACCGGTTCAGTCATCGCTAGCGTCCACGCAAGAAGAGCTTGTCGAGGTCTGTCATCCCCAGCTGCACCCAGGTCGGGCGCCCGTGGTTACACTGACCCGAGCGCTCGGTCTCCTCCATGTCCCTCAATAGCGCGTTCATTTCGGGCAGGGTGAGTCGTCGGTTGGCCCGCACCGACCCGTGACAGGCCATGGTGGACAG
>DFQW01000140.1:696-6198 GCA_002377985.1 Halieaceae bacterium UBA3479
TCACGCACCAGGGCTTCGGCGTCGGCGTCTATCAGTGCCGCGGGTAACTCCCGTACCATCACCATCTCTTCGCCAACCGGCTCGACCCAAACTCCCAGCGCAGCCAATTCCTCGGCTTGCTCAGCGCAAATTGCCGCCTCCCGCGCCGAGACGGATAACGTCTGCGGCACCAGCAACGGCTGTCGGGTAATGCCCGCGTTGTCACGCGCGCTTTTCAAGCGCTCGTAGGTAATACGCTCGTGGGCAGCGTGCATATCAACCAATACCAGACCGTGCTGATTTTCGGACAGGATGTACACCCCGTGCAGTTGGGCAATTGCAAAACCAAGGGGCGGTATCTCCCCGGCCCTCGCTGAGAACTCGGGTTGGGGTACGTTGCGCGCCGTGGCGCTCCGAGCGAAGTACTGACCAGCGTCGCCATGCCCGCCCCCAGCACCGCCCAAACCCGCCAGATGCTGGGGGTCTCGAAGTGATGGAGACGTCAGTGAGCCGGGCAGTCCACCGACACCGAGCCCCATAGCTGCTTGAGCCATGACGGCGTGGTCAGAGGATGAGCCGGCAGCCTCTGGGGTTTGCCCGGGACGCACGTCAGCGAGTGCCCGGGACAGTGTGCTGAAGAGAAAGTCATGTATGCCGCGACTGTCACGGAATCGGACTTCATGCTTGGTGGGATGCACGTTGACATCAACGCCTGCGGGATCAAGTTCAAGAAACAGCACAAAAGCCGGGTGACGTCCATGGAACAACACGTCGCGGTAGGCCTGCCGAATGGCGTGCGATACCAGCTTGTCCCGAATCACCCGGCCATTTACAAAAAAGTACTGCAGATCCGCCTGGCTTCTCGAAAAAGTGGGTTCGGCCACCCAACCCCATAAGCGCAAGGGTCCCGCGCTGCGCTCAACCGTTACCGAGTGCTCTGCAAATTCCTTGCCGCAGATCGCCGCCACCCGGCGCTTCTGCTCAACGTTGGTGTTGGTCGCCGGGTAATGAACGATTTGCTTTCCGTTGTGGCTCAGTACAAAAGTAACTTCGGGTCGGGACAGCGCCTGCCGCTTGATCACTTCGAGAATGTGCCCAAACTCGGTTTTCTCTGTGCGTAAAAACTTACGCCGGGCTGGGGTGTTGTAAAACAGATCACGCACCTCGAGGGTCGTCCCCCGCGGATGCGGTGCGGGCCTCACCTCCACCGTCATCTCGCGCCCCTCGCTGAACGCCTGATGGCCTCGCGCGGATTCCGTCTCGGTATTGGCCGTGAGCAACAGTCGCGCAACCGAGGCTACCGAGGCCAGGGCTTCACCCCGGAATCCCAGCGAGGCAACGGCCTCGAGGTCTTCGATAGTGTTGATCTTGCTGGTCGCATGCCGCGCCAGAGAAAGCGCAAGATCTGCCTCGGGAATCCCGGCGCCGTTATCGCGGATGCGTAACAGCCGAGTTCCGCCTGCCTCCACGTCAATCTCGATCCGCGACGCACCCGCATCGAGGCTGTTCTCAATAGCCTCCTTTACCACCGAGGCGGGGCGCTCTACCACCTCCCCAGCGGCAATCTGGTTCGCGAGCCGGGGCTCAAGGATTCGAATCGGCAAAACTAGGCATCCGGAATGAGTAAGGTCTGACCCACGAAAATAACGTCGCGACTCAGACCATTGGTTGTCTTGATGGCGGCCACCGACACGCCATGGCGCTGCGCAATCTCAGACAACGTGTCGCCGGCGGCTACAGTCACCTCGCGGCCCCCCTGTTCCCGCTGCCACGCGAGCAGTGTCCCGGGCGGCGGTTGCCGCGCGAACCAGCTTTGAATACCGCGACGGATTGCGCGGGCCATTTTGTCCTGATAGGCCGGTGTCGAAAGCCGGGCGGCCTCGTCGGGGTTGGAAATAAATCCGGTCTCAATCAGCAAAGAGGGAACATCCGGTGACTTCAACACGGCAAAGCCTGCCTGCTCCACCTTTTTTTTGTGCAGGCGGGCCACTCCACCAATCTGCTCCAGAATCAGCGCGCCCAAATTCAGGCTGGTATCGAGCGTGCTGGTCATAGACAGATCCGTGAGGACACTGGCCAACATCGGGTCCATCTCTGCGAGTTCGACACCGCCCACCAGGTCAGCCGCGTTTTCACTCTCCGCCAGGTATTGTGCCGCGGTAGAGGTTGCGCCTCGCGTCGACAGCGCATAAACCGATGCGCCATGGGCTGATTTCTGCTGGAACGCATCGGCGTGAATCGACACAAACAGGTCCGCCTGTAGCGCCCGCGCGCGATCGCGGCGGTTTTTAAGGCTCACGTAGTAATCTCCAGAGCGAATTAATTCCGGCTTGAACCCGGGCACTCCCGCGAGCTGTTGCTCGAGGCGCTTGGCGATCTGTAGCACCACGGTTTTTTCGCGCAACTGATTTGGGCCTGAGGCACCGGGATCCTCTCCACCGTGCCCTGCATCAATGGCCACGATGATATCCCTTCGCGCGTCAAGGCTATCCACTGACAGTACAGGCGGGGGATCAGATTCCGATGTCTGTGGGTCAAACAAATCGATAACTACGCGATGACCGGTTACCTCATTAGGCGGCAACAAAAAAACCGAGGTTTTGACCTTTGACCGCAAATCGAGAACGAGACGTAAATCGGTGCCTTGGCGAATACCCGACCGCACCTGACTGATCGGCGTGCCCTCCAATGGGAGTGCGGCAAGGGACGAGGTCAGACGACTGTCTTTCAAATCCACAACAAAGCGCTCGGGATTGTCCAGCGACAAACTGGTGAACCTGACTTCTTCCGAAAGATCCAGCACCAGCCGGGTATGATCCGGCGCGCGCCACAGTCTCACCGCGCCGACTTCCGCGGCCGTGACAGTGACCGAGTGCAGGCCACCCATCAACGCAATGAGTGGCAGCGCAAAGGTCACCACCCGCGTCAACATAGAACGACTGCGACGGCATGCGGGTCCAACATAGTCGCGCTTTTCTTTGGTCGCCACGTCAGAAAACCAGCCCGTTCAGCACCGCTGCATCATTCGCTCGCAAGGTGGCGCTGCGCCCCTCGCGCTCGGGAGTGAGCGTAATCTGGAACGTCGGCAGCGGTAAATGCGACAGGGCTCGCTCCGGCCACTCAATCAACAGTAAGGCTTCGCGGGCAAGATAGTCCTCCAGCCCCAGATAGGCGAGCTCTTCTGCCGAACCCAGTCGGTAGAGGTCCAAGTGAAAAACCGGCATGTGGGGCAGGCCCTCATAAGGCTCTACGATCGTGTAGGTCGGGCTTTTTACCGATCCGGTATGACCGCGACCACGCAAAAAGCCGCGACTAAACGTGGTCTTGCCCGCGCCGAGCTCGCCGCTTAAATAAATCACTGACGGGGCGGTAATCCACCTCCCCAATTGCTCGCCCAAGGCCAGAGTTTCCGTTTCGTCGGCAAGAAATCGGGTTTGCATGGCTGTCAGTTCTGGCGGCATGGCGAGAGTGTACCGTGCCCAGTATGGTATCTGTCACAATCTCACTATGAATCCAACCCCGCCGATTGCCAGCGATAACGACGGACACGACCCCGCTTTGCTGGGTCGTATTCGTCAATGGGGAGACGCGCTAGGCTTTCAGGCCCTGGGGTTCACAGGAATAGACCTGCAAACCCACGAGAGCTACCTTCAGAAATGGCTTGCCGCCGGTTACCACGGCGACATGGAATGGATGGCGCACCACGGCGATAAAAGAAGCCAGCCGGATGCGCTGATCCCCGGAACCTGCACTGTCATTACCGCGCGCATGGATTACCTGCCTGAGGGAGCCGACCCCGAGCAGGTACTGTCGCAGTCCGAGATGGCTTATATCTCGCGATACGCGTTAGGCAGGGACTACCACAAACTCATGCGATCCCGACTGGCCAAATTGGCGCGCCAGATCGAGAGCGAATTAGGGGGCGGTCAGTACCGGGCTTTTGTCGACAGCGCGCCGGTTCTGGAGCGCGCGCTGGCAGAAAACGCAGGGCTCGGCTGGATTGGCAAAAACACCATGCTGCTCAATGACAAAGCCGGATCCTGGTTTTTCCTCGGCGAGATCTACACCGACATTCCCTTGCCGGCCGATCCACCGCAAGCCACACAGCACTGCGGCACCTGTCAGGCCTGCCTGGATGTGTGCCCTACCCAGGCATTCGTCGCACCGTGGGTGCTCGATGCCCGCAAATGTATCTCTTACCTGACCATCGAGTTCGACGGCATCATCCCCGACGCACTGCGACCGGCAATGGGCAATCGTATTTACGGTTGCGATGACTGCCAGCTGGTGTGCCCTTGGAACAAATTCGCTGTGCAAACCGCCGAGCCCGATTTCGCGCCGCGCCACGGACTCGACAGCATCACGTTGGTCGATTGCTTCGGATGGGACGAGGCGACTTTTCTTGCCCGCACGGAGGGCTCGGCAATTCGGCGCATTGGCTATACACGCTGGCGTCGCAACATCGCCATTGCGTTGGGCAATGCCGACACCTCTGATGCAGTCATGCAAGCGCTGCAGTCAGCGGTTGATGACACCTCGGCTATCGTGCGCGAGCATGTCCACTGGGCACTGGCCCAGCACACGGAGAAACTCGGCACCTGAGCTACAACGTGTCGGAGATATTGCGAGCGGCAGATAGCCTAGGGATCGAGCCGCAAAAAATGATCGCGGCAATGACGCAGCTCCTCGATGGATTCGCGTATGTCCTCTAGCGCCTGATGCGCTCCTTTTTTGGGCGCCGCCGGGATGTCGGGACGCCACCGCTGCATCAGGATTTTAAGCGTGCTCACATCCAGGTTGCGGTAGTGAAAAAACTTCTCCAGATCCGGCATATGCCGCGCCATAAAACGACGATCCTGACAAATCGAATTGCCGCACATAGGTGACTGCCCTGCAGGTACCCATTCGGCAAGAAAAGCAAGGGTCATCTCGGTCGCCGCGTGCTCTGTAAACGTGCTCGCGCGCACGCGATCAACGAGGCCCGAGCCTGTGTGGGTTCGCGTGTTCCACTCATCCATAGCATCAAGTGCCGCAGCTTCCTGATAAATCGCTATAACAGGGCCCTCGGCCAACACCGTGAGGTTAGAGTCGGTAACGATGGTGGCAATTTCGATGACACGATGTTCCTCAGGGACCAACCCCGTCATTTCCATGTCTACCCAAATCAGATTTTGGTCACTCACCGCCATGGCGTGTCTCCCTTTCTTTCCCATCAAGCGCAAACCCGCGAGCGACGGAGGTTTAGGTGGCATACACTATCACGATGACAAAACCCCGCCTTACTGAACAACAAGCACGCCGCATCAAGGCGCAGCGCACCCAGTTGGAGGCGCATGCTGTTGAGGATGGCGAAAAAGGTACGGTCATCGCCCGCTATGGCAAGCAAGCATTGGTCGAGAGCCTGGCGGGGGACCGCGTGCTGTGCCATCTGCGCTCGCATCTGGATTCACCGGTGGCGGGCGACGAGGTCATCTGGGCGCGCAGCGACGAGGCAGGGGTCATTACCGCGTTGACCAAACGCCA
>DFQW01000140.1:6592-11635 GCA_002377985.1 Halieaceae bacterium UBA3479
CGCCCCCGAGCCGGCCCCGCAACCCAATTTAGTGGATCGCTACCTGGTTGCGGCAGAGCACATGGGGGTAGAAGCAGCGCTGATCCTGAATAAGGCAGATCTGATCCACGGCAGCGGCCTGCCCGAGCAGCTCGCGGACTATGCGGCGCTCGGGTACCGCACCCTCGCTACACATCAGGGCATGCCCGATGCGTCTGATCTGGCCCAACTGATCGGCGACAGCACGGTCGTTCTGGTGGGACAGTCGGGTGTGGGGAAATCGTCGCTGATTCAGCGACTGTTACCCGACGTCGTGATCCGCGTGGGCGCGCTCTCGGAGCTGGCAGATAAAGGCCGCCATACCACCACCACCGCGGAGCTTTTCCACTTGCCCAATGGCGGGCGCTTGATCGATTCACCGGGTGTCAGAGAATTTGGCCTGAGTCACGTAACACCCGCCGACATCGCTCTGGGATTCAGGGAGTTTTCCGCGTTTTTAGGGCTTTGCCGATTCCGTGATTGCCAGCACGAGCAGGAACCTGACTGCGCGCTGAGAGCGGCGGTAGCCGATGGCCACATTAGCGAGGCACGTTTTGAAAGTTACCGCCAGATTCGTCACAGTGTGGCTGGCACGGCGTAGCAGCGGGCCACGTACAAAAAGGGGCTACCCCGTGACGCCGGTGCTGGATACCGTGGAGGGCTGCGCGAGGGCCGCGCGTACGGTGACCGCGTCACCTGCCTCGTTGGCCCAATCAAGATTGCTTGCTTCGGTCACCAAGACTACGGTGGACCCCAGAAAAAATCGGCCCATCTCCTGACCCGCCTCCAATACCGGGCCTTCTCCCTCGGGCCAGAATTGCTCCCTCATCGCCCCCGTACCGGGTATCTCGCGTCCACCCCAAACCGTGGCGATGCCGGCCACAATCATGGCTCCCACCAGGACTACGACCAGCCCACCGTGATCGGTTTCAAAAAAACAGACCAACCGCTCGTTGCGCGCCATTAGTCCCGCCACCCGCTCTGTGGTCGCGCGGTTAACCGAGAACAAATCACCGGGGACATAGCGTGTGCTGACAAGCCTGCCACGCACCGGCATATGCACGCGGTGATAGTCTCTGGGCGACAAATACGTGGTAGCAAAGCACCCGTGGGCATACCGGCTGGCCTCCTCCTCAGAACCCGCCAGCAAGTCGACTATGCGATAGTTTCGCCCTTTGGCCTGAACCAGCTCCGACGCCTCTATAGCGCCGCGCTGACTGAGCACACCATCTGCCGGATGACTCCAGACAGCATCGCCCAACGGGCGCGCACCCTCGCGTAACGAGCGTGTAAAAAAAGCATTGAAGTGAGGGTAATCCTCGGCCTGCCGGCAACTCGCGTCGGTTAGCGTGATGTCATAGCGAGCCATAAACAGCCGTATTAGCCGATTCTTCAACCACACAGGGTTTTCCAATTGCGCCAGCCACCCCACCAAACGGGACAGGGCGTGCTGAGGCAAAATTGCCTGTAAGGCAGTCATTACGAAATCCATGCGACTATTGTACCCTAGCACCATGCAACTCTATGCATTGACACTGCACCTGCGCCTGCGCTTTTTCCGCCTCACCGGCGTCAGCGCGCTGTGCATCAGCCTTGGCTTGGCGATGACGGCGCACGCCACCGATGAGGCCAGCACAACCGGGCCCGCTCTGGATACCGAAGAGATACAGCTCGATGCGGCACCAACATCATCGAGCGACGTTGGTGCCGGGACGCCCCTCTCAACCGATACGGCCCTGTCTGAGGCAACCGTAGCGCCCGCGGCTGCGGACCCCGAGGAAGCGGGTTGGATTGACGACGGCCATGACTACGCTGCGCGAAAAGCCAATGAAATGACCCAGTGGGTTGATAATTTCTTTGGCAACGATGAAAGAGATCTGGAACAAGCGGAATCCCGTTTACGTTTTCGCACCATCTACGACTGGGATCAGCGACTCAGCAACGAGGTCAAATTCAGACTGGGTGGCAAGGTCAACCTGCCCCAAATTTCTGATCGGCTGGATCTCGTCTTCCGCGGTGAGGAGATGGACGGCATGGGTGAGCGCGACAGTCAGCAGTACGACGAAGACCGCGTTGGGCTGCAGTTACAAGTGGGCAATACGGAATTGGAGAAACATCGTTTTGATCTGACCATGGGCGTCTCCAGCGCGGGTCTCAGACCCGGCGTGAAGTACGTTTTTCAGGATGCTTTTGCGAGGGACATGAATTTTCGGTTCACCCAGCGGATCATGCACGAGAACGATGAGGGGGTATACGGGATATCCCAGTTTGTGCTGGATAAGGCTCTCAGCGACCGAAGCCTTGCGCGCAGCTACACCCGGTTAATGCAGGGCGAAGAAACCGATGGCTTGGAGTGGTCAACGACTTTGTCCTACGCCCGCGCATGGAACAACGAACGGGGCCGGATCGGTGCTACCTGGCTTTATGTCGGCGCAGAGGGTCAAACCGAACCCTATGACTATGTCAGCAACTATCTGGTGGGGGTGAGGTTCAGGCGTCAGGCCTATCGCGACTTTTTATTCTGGGAGGTAGAACCCAGCTACAACTGGCGCATCGACGAGCCTTATTTCGACCGCGATGGCGCCTGGAAGGTAGTGCTGCGGCTCGAATTTCTCTTATTTGACAACCCCGACCCCCGCGACGAAGAACGGCTTTAATCCCCCGCCCGCTCTCCGCAAGACCGCTACTAGAGATTCTCCTCGGCAAAGGCGGCGAGTCGGGAGCGCACAATACCATTGACATGCATTACGCCCGCGTGGGGGTAGTGCTTCACCTTCTCAACCAGATACGTTAGCCCCGAGGTCAGCGGTGAGATGTACTTGTTGTCGATCTGCGCGAGGTTCCCCAGCACCACCAGCTTCGAATCTGCCCCCACCCGGCTGATGATCGATTTCAACTGAAACTGAGTCAGCCCCTGCGCCTCGTCGATCACAATATACGCACCGTTGAATGAGCGACCGCGCATAAAGTTCAGTGACTTAAACTGGATATTGGCGCGCTCTTTTACGTACTCAATACTGCCATTGGCGCATTCGTCCGCGCCGTGAAGAATCTCGAGGTTATCGTCAAAGGCGGCCAGCCACGGTGCCATTTTCTCCTCTTCGGTACCGGGCAGGAAACCGATTTCCTCGGCGATGGGCGGCGTTGATCGGGCCACAATTAACTTGTTGTATTTCTTCTGCTCGAGAATCGCATGCAGGCCATAGGCCAGCGCCAACAGCGTCTTGCCCGAGCCCGCCGGGCCCGTGAGCACCGTCATATCCACGTCTTCACAGTCCAGCAAGCGCATCGCCATCGCCTGCTCTAAATTACGCGGCGCCAGCCCCCAAAAACGCTGGTTCATCAGGTGATCGCGACTATCCACTGCCAGATAGACGTAGTCGTCATCCACGTGGTCAACATAGGCAATAAAGTCTTGCTCGTCGTAAAGAAACTGGTTGGGGTAAGCGCCTGGCAACTCTGAGCGGGGAATGCGGTGCAAAGTGAGGCTCTCTTCGCGGACCGTATCAACGCGCTCAATGGCAGACCAAAAGTCGCCCGGGAAGCACTCATAGCCAGTAGACAATAAGTCGATGTCATCCAGCACCCGGTCGTGGCGATAATCCTCAACGTGCTCCAGGCCCGACCCTTTGGCCTTGATGCGCATGTTGATGTCTTTGGTGACCAAACAGACAAATGCCCCGGGATAGTCGGCACTCAATCTCAGCGCCACGTTGATAATGCGATTATCGTTGGCCTGATCCTCATTGGTATTGAGAAACGGAACGGATTCATCCTCCGTAATCAGCTGATCAGGGAAAATCGCGAGAGTGCCCAACCGGTTTTGATCCAGAGTGGAGCCCGGGATATCCACCCCTCGTTGGATTTGCTGGGGCGTGGCGTTGCCCACGACTTTGTCGATCAGCTGAATCGCTATGCGTGCCTCTCGACTTACGCTCTTATCGCGTCGGTCCTTGATGTGATCGAGCTCTTCGAGCACGGTCATGGGAATTACAACCTGATGCTCGGCAAAAGCGGTAACTGCTGTGGGGTCATGCAACAGGACGTTAGTGTCCAATACATAGATTTTTCGATGTGCAGGTTCGAGCTGGGTGACTTCGTGAGTCTCGGCTGCAATCAAAGGCATGAATCCTCCTTGGGAGATGGGGTAACACACAGAGAGAACCGCATCGACGCCGTCGCACCGAGCGATAAGAACAGCAGTTTAGGCAAAATGGAGGGATGGTGGGGCCGACGCGCAAGCTGGGCGCCGGTGGGGGTCTGCGTACTCCGCTTCAAGCGGTCATCTCTATGAGCGACAGACAGCGTCCTACTCTCCACATTTCGAACTCCCCCAGTAAACCGATGCCAAGACGCGCTGTCAACGATTCTGTTCGCACATCAAGTGTTAAACCCTTCCTGACAGGAAGCATGAAGTTCGATAGCATCTCGCCCTACGTCGAATCGTATTGTTAACGCCTCAGCTTAGTGACGGAAACACTGCGACTCTCAACCAGTCAGGAGCCGAACACGGCCATGCTCGATCGCAACGCGATGGCGCAGCTCAAGGGACTTCGAGAAGAACTCGAAGCGCAGAACGAGCGCACCGAAGCGACCATCAAAGGGACTCAGCACCGCTATGGATTTGCGGTCACGGCCGACGGCCGAGAAATTTTTATCCCCCCCGAAGAAATGCTCAAAGTCTTGCCCGGCGATAGGGCAGCCATCTGCATCCGGCCCGCCGCCCCTATTAAGGGAAAAAAGGACAAAGGGGGGCGCACCGTCGCCGAGATTGAGCGGCTGATCGAAACCAGCCTCGACCATTTTGTGGGGCATGTTGTGCAAAAAGGAAAAGCGACCTTTGTCGTGCCCGACATCCCCGGTCTGTCGCGATGGCTTTTTATCCCCCCGCACGCGCGCAATGGCGTCGCACCCGGTGATCTGGTGGCCTGTGCCCTGCTTCGCCACCCTATTAAAGACGGCAAGCCCTCGGCAAAGGTGCTCGAGCGTCTTGGCGACGAGCATACCCCCGGGGTCGAGAACCGC
>DFQW01000005.1:0-5546 GCA_002377985.1 Halieaceae bacterium UBA3479
TTGGTGAGCTGCTCAGCTTTTGGCGAGGCGGTTGTAGCCCATATGTAGCACGATCGGCCCTCATTAAAGGCCCGCCTCATGGCGGGTTTTTTTTCGGGTGTCTGTGGAGTGAAATGGCGAGGGCGCCAAATGGCTTACAGACCCTCACAACGGTGTAGACTTTGCCTATCCCCGAGACGGAGCAAAGGGCGGTTGCAGCAGTTTATTTGGTTAATGGTCGATATTTGTATTGCCCTGGCGTTCATTGCCGGACCCTGGCTAATCCTTGCGCGACTGAACTTTGAGCGGCCCGATTGGCTTAAGGACGGTATCGTCTTGGTGGTGCTTTTCGTGATCTGGGCCGGCATCGCTCTTTTCCTCGCTACCCAAACGATTCTCTGGCTAGGCTTTGTGCCCTGAAGGGGTGTCAAAGAGTCCCGTCTGGCCGCGCACCGGGATCTTCACAATAACGTCATCGACGCTTCCTCTCACCTTCGCAGTTCGACCCTAACCTAATCAAGCTGACCGAGCGGCCGCTCAGTGACTCCGTGGCTTTAGATCCGGGCCTGCCCAGCGGCGGGGCTTTTTTCGCGGCCAACCTCGTCCGCAAAACCATTTGGACCCTCGGGGTCGCTAGACTGCGCCGTCTTTCCCATTTACTTGCAGCGCGCGGAAGCGGGGGCAAGATAACCACCCGGGGGGCACAAATGAGGGTGCGGGCGCGACTAGTGCTCTCAAAGCGGTGCGGGGTGGATTATACTGAGTCCATGACACGGGACTATTTATCGATACACCCCTTCGCCGCTAGCCGCGCTGGTGTGCGAAACGGTGAGCGCGAGGACCATGGCGGGGAGGGCGGCCTCGCGATTGCGCCGGCCAAACCCAAACTGAAGAGGCCCCCGCTCTATAGGGTTATTCTGCTCAATGACGATTACACGCCGATGGAGTTTGTCGTGCTTGTGCTTGAGCAGTTTTTTGGTATGAACCGCGAAAAAGCCACGCAAGTGATGCTGGCGGTCCATACGAGAGGCAAGGGGGTCTGCGGTATCTATCCCCAAGATATTGCGGAGACAAAAGCCGCGCAGGTCAATCAGAGTGCGCGCGACAGTGGCCACCCGCTATTATGCGAGGTAGAGCCATCCATGGATGACGACGAGGGTTAGTTGCATGCTGAGTAAAGAGCTCGAAAACACGCTCAACGAGACATTTCGCACGGCGCGGGCCCGACGTCACGAGTTCATTACGGTGGAGCACCTGTTGCTTTCTCTGCTCGATGACTCAGCTGCTGTAGAGGTTTTAAAGGCCTGTCAGATAGACATGGAAGACCTTCGCGGGGAGCTGATCGAATTTATCGACTCAACAACGCCATTGTTATCTGACGGAGAGGACGGTCGCGATACGCAGCCGACATTGGGGTTTCAACGCGTGCTGCAGCGGGCGGTGTTTCATGTTCAGAGCTCGGGGAAGCAGGAGGTCACGGGAGCCAATCTCTTGGTCGCTATATTCTCAGAGCAGGAATCTCAGGCCGTTTATTTTCTCAAGGCGCAAGGGGTATCTCGTCTGGATGTCGTCAATTTCATTACCCACGGCATTGGCAAGGACGGTGCGGAAGCCGCCGGATCCGAAGAAGAGGTGTCGACTACCGAGGAAGGGGGCGAGGCGGGCGAGAAGCGCCCTCTTGACGTGTATGCCACTAATCTCAACGCTGAGGCAGAGGCAGGCAACATCGATCCGTTGATCGGGCGTCTCAATGAGGTTGAGCGGGTAGCGCAAATCCTGGCGCGGCGCAGAAAGAATAATCCACTGCTGGTGGGTGAGTCGGGGGTTGGCAAAACCGCAATTGCTGAAGGTCTGGCCAAGATGATTGTAGACGGCGAAGTGCCCGAGACGCTCAAGGACTCCGTTGTTTATTCTCTCGATCTTGGCGCTTTGCTTGCGGGCACCAAGTATCGTGGTGACTTTGAGAAGCGCCTGAAAGGCCTCCTCGCGAATCTAAGCGACAACGAGCATGCGATATTGTTCATCGATGAGATACACACCATTATTGGCGCGGGAGCCGCCTCGGGTGGTGTGATGGATGCCAGCAATCTGCTCAAGCCGCTGTTGGCGTCTGGCAAGATGCGTTGCGTGGGTTCCACAACCTATGCGGAGTACCGCGGTATTTTTGACAAGGACAAGGCGCTGAGCCGGCGGTTTCAGAAAGTGGATGTACTGGAGCCTTCCGTCGAGGATGCTTATAAAATTCTAAAGGGGCTAAAGTCGAGGTTTGAGGCGCACCACAAGCTGAGATACACCGACAAGGCACTCCGGGTCGCGTCAGAAATGTCGGCGCGATACATCACTGACCGGTTTCTCCCCGACAAGGCGATTGATGTCATCGATGAAGCGGGTGCGTTCCAGCAGCTGCAGGCCCCCAGCAAGCGCAAGAAAGTGCTGGGCCCCGGGGATATAGAAGCCGTGGTCGCGAAAATTGCCCGCATACCCCCTAAAACCGTTAGCAGTGACGACAAAGCACTGTTGGGCAAACTGGAAGGCAATTTGAAAATGACCGTCTTCGGTCAGGACGAGGCTGTCAGTCAAATGGTCGGCGCGATCAAGCTGGCGAGGGCGGGATTACGCGGCGGGCAAAAGCCGATCGCATCTTTCTTGTTGGCCGGTCCCACCGGTGTTGGAAAGACTGAACTCACGAGGCAGCTGGCGCTGCAAATGGGGCTCGAGTTGCTCCGCTTTGATATGTCGGAGTATATGGAGCGCCATACTGTATCAAGGCTGATCGGAGCGCCCCCCGGCTATGTCGGTTTCGATCAGGGTGGGCTGTTGACGGATGCCGTTACCAAGCACCCGCACTCGGTCGTATTGCTTGATGAGATCGAAAAAGCGCACCCAGAAGTATTCAATCTGCTGCTGCAGGTGATGGATCACGGTACGCTCACTGACAATAATGGGCGTAAAGCCGATTTCCGCAACGTGATACTGGTGATGACGACGAACGCGGGCGCCGAAAACGTCAGCCGTCGTTCCATCGGATTTTCAATGCAGGATCACTCTAGTGATTCGATTGAGGCGATTAACAGAACTTTCACCCCAGAGTTCCGAAACAGACTGGATGCCGTTGTTCCATTCGGACCGTTGAGTGAGGACGTTATTCTTACAGTGGTCGATAAATTTTTGACCGAACTTCAAGGCCAATTAGACGAGCGCCAGGTGGTGATAGAGGTCGACGAAGAAGCGAGGCTCTGGCTTGTTGAGAAAGGCTACGATCCGACGATGGGGGCACGGCCCATGGAGCGTGTAATACAGGAGCACATTAAAAAGCCGCTTGCGGATATGGTGCTGTTCGGCGCCTTGGTCAAGGGTGGCGCTGCTTCGATATCGGTCAATGCCGAGCGCACGGATCTTGCGATAGAGGTTTTGATCGAGGAGAGCGAAGCCGTCGAGGTATGAACTCCCCTTGGCTTGACTCGGTGGAAGACCTGCTCGGTTCAGGGATGCGTTAGTCAGATGGGGAAGGGTTTTGCGTCCTGGCGAGCTGGAACGGCGCACCCGACAGAGGCCAAATGTGAAGCGCGGTTGGCTAGGTGGCAGCCTCTGATAGTTTTATCGCTCGCGAAACGTGATGCGCCCCTTGGTCAGATCGTAGGGCGTCAGTTCCACCTTTACTTTGTCGCCGGTTAGGATACGGATATAGTTTTTCCGCATTTTCCCCGATATATGTGCGGTGACCACATGCCCGTTTTCCAGCTTGACCCGAAAGGTCGTGTTAGGGAGGGTATCGATGATTTCCCCATCCATTTCTATTTGATCTTCTTTGGCCATCCAGGCAGAGCCCCGTTTAGTGAGAGGCCGGCACTTTATCGAAAAGTGTCGGGTGTGGAAAGCGCAAGAACTGCACTATTTCTTCAGCGGTCCGTGCCAGCGGGGCCGAGTAAATTGACTACCGCTTCTGTATCCGGGGAGGCGGTCTGCCGTGTTTTTTGTTGCTGCCATTGACCATCGATAAACAATTCAAGGGGAGAGAACCGCGCTTTGTAAGACATTTTCCGGCAGCCGTCGATCCAGTAACCGAGGTAGACATAGGGAAGGCCCCTCATTTTCGCCTGCCGAATCTGGAGAAGAATGGCTTCGGTTCCCAGGCTTCGCTGGGGCTGTTCAGGGTCAAAAAATGTATATATGGCGGCCAACCCATCCAACATCTCATCCGCGACCGTTACCGCCACCAACCGATTGCCGTGATACAGGCGATAGTAGTTTGCGCACCCAAGGCCGTTATTCAAAAAGGATTCATATTGCTCCCGCTCCGGGGGATACATATCACCGTCGGCATGACGTGACTCGATATAGCGTCGGTAAAGCCCGTAAGCTTCGTCGTCGATAATCGACTCTGAAATCTCCAGTCGCAGGTCGGCATTGCGTCGCTCAACTCGTCGCTGCGCGCGACTGGGCAGGAACTCGCTGACGCGAACGCGCGAGGCAATGCAGGCATTACATTTATTGCAGTGTGGGCGGTACACGTGATCACCGCTCCGGCGGAAGCCCAGTAGCGACAGCTGCGTATAGAGTTCCCGGCTCAGTTTTTGCCTTGGATCCACAAACAGGGTCGTTGCCTCCTCCCCAGCGAGATACGAGCAGCGATGAGGAAAGGTGGTATAAACCTTAATCTCTCTGAGTGAGGCTGTCATAGCAGGTCCTTCACTTCGCGGGGGGCCTGCCCTGACCCGCGCGCATCAAGCGCTTCGGGGGTGGCGGGCAGTAAGCAACGTGGATTGGTCAGAATTGATGCCATGGGTTGTTTTATAGCGCCTCGCAGCGCTTTTTCAAAGTCTTGACGCGATAGCGTGGTTGCGCCTAGCGATTCGAGGTGCGGGTTTTTCACCTGACAGTCTATCAGGTCAACACCAAGATTCGCGCAGAGCACGGAAAGTGCCACAAATGCGACTTTGGATGCATCGGTCTGCGCGTGAAACATGGACTCGCCAAAAAAAACGCTGTCGATCAAAAGGCCGTACAAGCCACCCACCAGACGATCTCCCGCGAACACTTCAATTGAATGGGCAATGCCTAAATGATGAAGTGCGGTATACGCGTCCAGCATATCGGCAGTAATCCAGGTGTCAGCGCCAACCCCTGCATCGCGCCGTGACGTTGCGCAGTATTTGATCACACTCGCGAAATTACTGTCGTAGCGCAGCTGCCAGGCGCTACTGCGAATCGTTCTTCTCAGTGACCGACTGATGTGAACTTCAGAGGGCTTGAGCACCATTCTGGGGTCGGGTGACCACCACAGAATTTCTTGGCCCTCGTTGAACCAGGGAAAGATTCCTTGCGCGTATGCCAGCAGTAACGTTTCCGGAGAGAGATCGCCTCCCTGAGCCAGCAGGCCATTGGGCTCGGATAGCGCCTGGCTTGTCGGAGGGAATGGATTTGCCGACACGTCAGGCCTGACTGAGTCCGTCCAGATATTTCTCCGCATCAAGTGCGGCCATACAACCGAAGCCCGCCGAAGTGATGGCCTGTCTGTAAACGTGATCAGCCACATCACCTGCTGCGAAAACCCCGCCTACACTGTT
>DFQW01000005.1:5797-6095 GCA_002377985.1 Halieaceae bacterium UBA3479
CCTGCTGCGAAAACGCCGCCTACACTGGTGTGAGTGGCGCCGCCCTCGGTGCCCGAGTGAACGGTTAAGTAACCTCCTACCATCTCCAGTTGGTCAGTAAACAAATCGGTATTGGGCTTGTGGCCTATGGCGATGAACACGCCGGAGAGCGGGATTGAATCACAGTCCTCAGGCTCGAGTGTTGAGCGTATGCGGATGCCATTGACGCCAGTTTCATCACCGAGGACTTCATCCAAAGTGCGATGCCAGTGGGTCTCGATTTTGCCTTCGGTCACCCGTTGCGTCAGCCGGTCTTGCA
>DFQW01000005.1:6415-8829 GCA_002377985.1 Halieaceae bacterium UBA3479
AACAAGATGTACTTTGGAGCATAAATTGCTCAGGTACAGCGCTTCCTCCACCGCTGTGTTGCCTCCGCCGATAACGGCCACCTCCTGATTGCGATAGAAAAACCCATCGCAGGTGGCGCATGCGCTGACGCCCTTACCCATAAAGGCGGTTTCTGACGGCAGGCCCAGATACTGCGCCGAGGCGCCAGTTGCGATGATGAGTGCATCGCAGGTGTATTCCGAGGTGCCTCTCAACTGGAAGGGGCGCGTTCCGAGATCCACCCATTCGATATGGTCAAAGACAATGCTGGCTTCTAGCCGCTCCACATGCGCCTGCATCTGCTGCATGAGCTGTGGCCCCTGTAGATCGTGAGTGCCCCCGGGCCAGTTTTCCACCTCTGTAGTGGTGGTGAGTTGCCCTCCTTGCTGTAACCCCGTGATGACCAAAGGGCTGAGATTGGCGCGAGCCGCGTAAACCGCTGCCGTGTACCCGGCAGGGCCTGACCCCAAAATAATCAATCGGTGGTGGGATGAGTTACTCATGATGGCGTTCCGTTACAGCTGAGAGGCGGGAGGATGCAGTAAAGACCGAAGGGTAGCGCAGGTCGTCTTCTGAGGCCAGACGAAGCGTCAGGCAAGTGCAATGGGCGGTGCTTTCTTGGTGGATAAAAACGCGGTAATTCATGCCATTACGAAACTGCTCACAGGGGTGCCTGTGGTAACATGATCCTTTACTGGACGGGTTGCGACGTGGTGACGAGCAAGGCAAAAACTGCTGACAAGATGGAGGGTTCTGATCAGGCCCGAGGTCGTCGTCGTAGCCGCGATGTACTGTTTATCAGTGTGGGTGCCATCTGCCTGTTCGTATTGATGTCTCTGCTAACATTCAGCGATACGGACCCTGGCTGGTCTGCCAGCGGCACCGGGGGCGCAGTCGAGAATTTAGGGGGGGTCACAGGCGCTTTCCTGGCCGATGTTTTTTATGCGCTCGTGGGCTCAGCCGCTTATTTGGTGCCGCTGTTACTCGCTTATCGCGCGATATCCCTGCTATTTACCGAAGATTCCCACCAAGCCATTGACTGGCAAATGATTGGCTTACGGACGCTGGGATTGGTGCTTTTGATCGTCTCGGCAACGGCTTTGCTGTCTCTTAACGACGGGGGTACCTCAGGCTTACCCCAGGGGGCCGGCGGAATTCTGGGTGGGGCGATAGCAGCGGGATTTGATCAGGCTTTCAACCCGGTGGGTGCCAGATTGGTTCTGGTGGCTCTGTTCTTGCTGGGGTTGACCGTATTTGCCGATATTAGCTGGATAAAAGTAGTCGACTGGCTGGGGAGTAAAACGCTCTCGGGGGAGGAGAGGCTCCGGCAAAGTTTGCTCGAGAAAATTGACCACTTACGTGATAGGCGTGCCCGGGAAAGGCAGTTGGAGGTGCGCAAGTTACAGATAGAGCAGCATGTAGCCAAAGAAAAGAAACGGGCGCCTCCAAAAATCAAAGCGCCCAAACCTGCCAGCCCCACTGGGGTCAAGGTCGAACAGGAAAAGCAAAAGCCGCTATTTGATATTCCTGTGTCGGGGGAGCTGCCGCCACTGGATCTTTTGGATGCGGCCAGTGAAGCGGAGCAGAGGGGCTATTCTGCCGCGGAGCTGGAATCTCTTTCCCGTCTTTTGGAGCTCAAACTCAAAGACTTTGGCGTGATTGCCGAGGTGGTGGCCGTGTACCCGGGGCCCGTTGTGACCCGTTTTGAAATCCAGCCGGCAGCGGGGGTTAAGGTATCAAGAATTTCAAATTTAGCCAAAGATTTAGCGCGATCTCTTGCAGTAATTTCTGTGCGAGTGGTGGAGGTTATCCCAGGGAAAAGTGTTGTCGGGATCGAGATACCCAACGCAGACCGCCAGACGGTCAACTTTCGCGACGTATTGGCATCTCGCACCTTCGAGGATTCCAAATCACCGCTCACCCTGGCGCTGGGTCATGACATTGCTGGCGCGCCTGTGGTTGCAGACCTCGGCAAAATGCCCCATGTTTTGGTGGCGGGCACCACGGGCTCCGGAAAGTCCGTTGGGGTCAACTGTATGCTTGTCAGTCTCCTTTACAAGGCGACCCCCGCCGAAGTCCGGTTGATTTTGGTCGATCCCAAAATGCTGGAACTGTCCGTTTACGATGGAATCCCTCATCTTCTCACGCCAGTGATTACCGATATGAAAGATGCGGCCAACGGCTTGCGTTGGTGCGTGGCAGAGATGGAGCGTCGCTACAAGCTGATGTCTTTGTTAGGCGTGAGAAACCTGCAGGGCTATAACCGAAAAGTATCTGACGCCCAAAAGCAGGGCAGCCCCATCCCCGACCCCATGTGGAAGCCCGATCCGGTACTGGAACTGACTGAAGAGGAGCAAATCCATCCTACGCTGGAGAAGTTGCCCAGCATTGTCGT
>DFQW01000130.1 GCA_002377985.1 Halieaceae bacterium UBA3479
ATACCCAGCGTCAGCGGCGTAACATCCAGCAGCAACACGTCCTTGACATCGCCCGAGAGCACGGCGCCCTGAATTGCGGCACCCATCGCCACCGCTTCGTCGGGGTTGACGTCTTTACGCGCTTCTTTGCCGAAGAAATCAGCCACCGTCTGCTGCACCATCGGCATGCGGGTTTGACCACCGACAAGAATCACGTCGTTGATATCGCCGGGTGACAGCCCCGCATCCTCCAGCGCCGTCTTGACGGGCACCAGCGAACGCTTGACCAGCTCTTCTACCAGAGATTCAAGCTTGGAACGGCTCAATTTCACCACCAGGTGCTTGGGACCCGTGGCATCTGCCGTAATGTACGGCAAGTTGACTTCGGTCTGCTGGGAGCTCGACAGTTCGATCTTGGCTTTCTCAGCAGCCTCTTTGAGACGCTGTAACGCCAGCGGGTCATTGTGCAGATCAATGCCGTTGTCTTTCTTGAACTCTCCCGCCAGGAACTCGATCAGCCGCAGGTCAAAATCTTCACCGCCGAGGAACGTGTCACCGTTAGTGGCCAACACTTCAAACTGATGTTCTCCATCCACTTCCGCGATTTCAATAATTGAAATGTCGAAAGTGCCACCACCGAGGTCGTAGACCGCTACCGTGCGATCACCCTGCGCCTTGTCCATTCCATAGGCCAAAGCCGCTGCCGTGGGTTCATTGATGATGCGCTTAACCTCTAGACCTGCGATTCGGCCTGCGTCTTTCGTGGCCTGACGCTGGGCGTCGTTAAAGTAAGCCGGCACTGTAATTACCGCTTGGGTAACGGGCTCACCCAGATACTCTTCAGCAGTCTTCTTCATCTTGCGCAGCACTTCCGCCGAGACCTGAGGAGGCGCCATCTTGTCTTCTTTGACCTGCACCCACGCGTCGCCGCTCTCCGCTTTAACGATCTTGTAAGGCACCATTTTGATATCTTTCTGAACAACGTCGTCGTCAAAGCTGCGGCCGATCAGTCGCTTCACCGCAAACAGCGTATTTTGCGGATTGGTCACCGCCTGACGCTTTGCAGATTGACCAACAAGAATTTCGTTATCGTCGGTGTAAGCGACGACAGACGGAGTTGTTCGACCACCCTCCGCGTTTTCAATCACCCGGGGCTTACCGCCCTCCAGCACGGATACGCAGCTGTTGGTGGTCCCCAGATCAATGCCAATAATCTTTCCCATGTCTTTCTCCTCTGGTCCGGCTTTTTCTACTGCGGACCGATACGTCGATCTGATTTCTGAGGCCCGCCGTCTCGGCCGGCCTGTTTCCTTGAATATCTATGTGGAGCCAATTCCCTCAATTTCAAGCGCCCCTGAGCACAATTTCACATCGGCTACTGGCTGGGCGCCTTGGACACCATCACCATCGCTGGGCGCAAAAGCCGCCCGTTTAATGTGTAGCCCTTCTGCATGACCGCAATCACCGAGTTGGGTTCGGCATCCGGTTGCTCAACCAAGCTCATGGCCTGCGCCGTCTCTGGATCAAAGGGCTCCCCGAGCGGATCGACGGCTTGCACGCCATACTTCGACAAAACGTCCATGAATCCCTTGCGGGTAAGTTCAATTCCCTCCAGTAGGGAAGCACTTCCCTCGATATCACCCGCCGACTCCAATGCGCGCTCAAGGTTGTCGACCACACTCAGGAGGTCTCCACAGATGCGTTCCAGCGCGAACTTTCTGGCTTTTTCTATTTCCTGTTCGGCACGTCGCTGCATATTCATAGCATCAGCCTGGGCGCGAAGCGCTGCATCCTGTGCCGCCGCCAACTCCGCCTCAAGGTCGGTGGGCGCAGCCGACTCAGCGTCTACCTCGTCCTGCACCCCTCCTTCCAAGGCCCCATCATCGTGGGCTTCTGTTTCGGCCGCAGTCGCCGCGTCCTCACCCTCAATGGCGGGGTCGGTTTTGTCATCTTTCATGGGATTTCTCCGCTAACACTTTCCACCGTGGGGCCGTTCGCCCCCACAGGTGAGATGTGGGGGGGGACATCACTATTTTCAAGGGGTCAAAGGCCACCGCTTGCCGAGGGCAGTGACGAAGCGCCATCCAGCCACCGTAGCGGCCGCATTTTTAGACGTAATGGTTACGCAGGGTAGAGCTTAATGGCTCAGGACCGCGATGCCTGCCACAAGTCACCGCGGGCATTGGCGCCGGCACTAGCGAGATAGCGCCGCAGTCAACATCCGGGCTGTGACATCCACAATCGGAATCACTCGCTCATAGGCCATTCGCGTGGGGCCTATCACCCCGAGTACGCCCAGCGACTGCGCGCCTTGCGCATAGGGTGCCGTGATCACACTAAAGTCGCCGAAAACATCAAAACCGGCTTCCTCACCAATAAAGATCTGGATACCGTCGGCCCGGGAGCAGCGCTCCATGAGCTCCAGCAGGTCGCGCTTTCGCTCAAAGGCATCAAACAGCTCCCGCAGCTTCTGCATATCTTCAGGCGAGGCCTGATTCAGTAAGCGAGCCTCTCCCGCTACCACCACACCATCGGCCGTATCGGTCTTGTCAATTGCAGCGCTGGCCAATTCCAACGCTGCCTCGAGATAGGCATCGATCCGCGAACGCGCCTCGGCCATCTCCCGTACGATCTGACTTTTGACCTGCGACAGATCTCGCCCCGCATAGCGTTGGTTGATGAGGTCGGCCGCGGCTTTTAACTGGCTTTCTGTCATGGCGCGCTGCACTTGGATAATACGGTTCTGCACCTCACGCTCATTGATCACCATGATGACCAGCACGCGATCTCCGGAGAGGGGCAGGAATTCGATCTGCCGCAGCTGACTGCTGGCGGGCTTGGGCACGGTAACAATGCCAGTTTGGTAGGTGATCTGGGCCAGCAAGTTGGACGCCGACTGCACCAACTCACCGGCGCTTCTGTTCGGATCCAGGCCAGCATTCAGCGCTGACATCGCCCCCTGCTCGACGGGGCCCACTTGCAACAGGCTGTCTACGAAAAATCGATAGCCCTGCGCGGTAGGGATCCTGCCAGACGAGGTATGGGGTGAGGACAAATAACCCAGATCCTCCAGCTCCGCCATAATGTTGCGGACCGTGGCGGAGCTCACCGACAGCCCGCTCTCGCCCTGCAGATTTTTCGATGCGACCGGCTGCCCTTCGCGGATGTGCATCTCGACCAAAGTTTTCAGGAGCGATGAGGCGCGGGGTGAAAGGGCTTCCAAGGGGAATCTCGTTGACGGAACCTGAACATCGTTTTAGCACAGCCTGCGCTGATGAAAAAGCGCCTCGACGTTCCTGTCCAACAACAACTGGCGCTAAATAGATGCGGGGGCCACCGAAAGGCATCACATGATGTTCACTCTGACAGCGGTCTGCGCTATAAATCTGTACTTGCAATCAAAGGATCTTCGATGCTGCTCCATTTAGCCATTCAGGACTACGCCGTGGTTGATCACCTCGAGCTGGACCTCGCGGCCGGAATGACCTGCATCACGGGCGAGACCGGCGCAGGCAAGTCCATCATGCTGGATGCGCTGGGGCTGTGCATCGGTGATCGGGCGGACTCACGCGCCATTCGTCCGGGCGAAACCAAAACAGACATCACCGCCAGTTTTGACATCGCCAGCAACACCCGGGCAAAAGTGTGGCTCGCAGAGCGTGATCTGGAGGCAACGGGCGAGTGTCTGCTACGCCGCACGATTACCGCGGAGGGACGCTCGCGCGCCTATATCAACGGCACCCCTGCCACGCTTTCCGACTGCGCAGATCTCGGTCAGCTGTTGGTCGACATCCACTCTCAGCACGCCCACCAGTCCCTGCTGCGTCGCCCCACCCAGCGTAGCTTGCTCGACACCTATGCAGCAGCAGAGGCACTGATCGTAGAGGTCAGCGATCTCGCTCAACAGTGGCGCTTACTGGAAGAAGAGCACACCCGCTTGCTGGGACGAACTGAAGAATCCGACGCACGACGAGAATTACTGACCTATCAAATCGCCGAACTGGAAAGCCTGGACACCTTTGCCGGCGAGCTGGCCCAGTTGGAGGAGCAACACAAACTGCAGGCCAATGCGACATTTATCATCGAGTCAGCCAATGCCATCGCGTCCGGCTGCGAAACCCAGCGGGACGAGCTTGCCCGACTCGTTCAACTCGCCAACGACGCGCGGATGACCAGCGACTCGACCGCTAATCTGCGAGAACTGCTGCAGTCTGCACTGATACAAATTGACGAAGCTCAGGCCGAGACCGCTCGCTTTGCCGAGGGTATCGAGGTGGATCCGGAGCGTTTGCACGCGACCGAGGAGCGACTGGGCGCACTGCATGACCTCGCCCGCAAACACAGGGTCGGAGCAGACACGCTGCCCGAACTGCTGGCAACGCTGCAGGTGGAACTTGAATCGCTGACGGGCGGCTCGGCGCAACTGGAAGACATTGAGCGGCAACTTTCGGATACGGCTCTGGCCTGGCGTCTTCGCGCCGAACAGCTCTCGGCAAAGCGACGCGAGGCGGCAACGATCCTCAGTCAGCGGGTCATGGCAACGCTGGGCCAGCTGGCGATGCACAAGTGCGTTTTTGAAATCGCGCTGATACCCTTTGGCGATACCCGGCCCGACCCCAGAGGCGCAGAAGATGTCGAATTTCTGATCGCCACCAACCCCGGCGCCTCGCCCGGACCACTGAGTAAAATTGCATCCGGCGGCGAGCTCTCCCGGATCAGTCTGGCTTTACAGGTAGTCGCGGCTGATACCGCAACCACGCCCACCATGATTTTTGACGAGGTCGACGTGGGTATTGGTGGTGGTGTTGCCGAGATCGTCGGCGAGCTACTCCATACCCTGGGCTCGCGGAGCCAGGTGCTGGTTGTCACCCATCAACCTCAGGTAGCGGCCAAGGGCAACCATCACCTGCTGGTCACGAAAGAAGGTGCCGACCAAGTGCACTCGACACTCACCCTGCTCGAAGGCGAGGCGCGCATTCAGGAAATCGGCAGAATGTTGGCTGGCACCAAACTCACCGACAACACGCTGGCGCATGCGCGTGAGATGCTGGAGAAAATTTAGGGCTCTCGCTTCTTGCGCACGTAAAGCACAAGAGAGTGGTCGACGATTTCATAACCTCGCGCTTCGGCAATCAAGTGCTGCCGGCGCTCAATTTCTTCGTCAATAAACTCAATCACCTCACTGCTATCGATGTCGACCATGTGATCGTGATGGCCGTCTGATGCCATCTCGAAAACGGAATACCCTGCCTTGCCGGTCCGCTCCGGGTTGTCATTAAAGTTATGCCTCTTGACCAACCCCGCGCTCTCGAACTGGGTCAGCACGCGGTAAACCGTCGCCAGACCAATATCCTCACCCATGTCGCGAAGGCGCTGGTAAAGGTCTTCCGCACTAAAATGATCTCCCTGCTCGGAGGCATCGCTCAGCATCGACAGTATCTTGAGTCTTGGTGCCGTGACTTTTAGCCCCGCCTTCTTGAGTTCGCGATTCTCTGAGGACATTCGTGAATAGTTCTCTGCCAAGTGCGTTTAACGTTATCATGCCAGCCGCATTGCCGCCTTGGAAGACAACGTGTTGAGAATCTGCCTACATCCCCTGCTCTGGCCCGCATGCTGCCTGTTACTGGCGCTCGCAGGTTGCGGCAGCAACTTCGGTTTTCCCGGTGTTTATAAAATCAATGTCGAACAGGGCAATGTGGTGACCGAGGAGATGCTGGAGCAACTGCGGCCTGGCCTGAACCGTCGTCAGGTGCGCTACATCATGGGCACGCCCCTTATTGAGGACTCTTTTCACAGTGATCGCTGGGATTACCGCTATCTCTTGAGAAACGGCGATCAGACGCTCTCCGAAACACAACTGACCCTGTGGTTTGAAAATGACGAGCTGGTCCGCGTCGAGGGCGCCGACGCCCCGAACTGGGGGCAATCTCAGTCCGCATCCGATGTGGACGAGGAGATATCAGAGGACTGATCAGCCGCAGCGCGGGCGGCCTTGGCCTTCTCGGCCCGCGCCTTGCGAACGGCTTTAGGGTCAACCAGTAGCGGACGGTAGATTTCTACACGCTCTCCCGACTGCAACACGCGGTCATGGGTGGTTGACTTGCCCCAGACTCCCAGCGTCAAGTCGGGTCCCAAGGTCAAATCATCAAAAAAAGTGTCAATCCCGCTTTGCGTCACCGCCTCGAGCGCCGTCGTTCCCGGAGACACCTCCAACTTTATGATGCGCTGCTTCTCTGGCAACGCATAGGCAACTTCTATAACGATGTTTTCACTCATCACATGCACAACTCTGATTCAGGCAAACGAGGCCATCGTGACGACATTCGACCCATAGTCGGTCTATCGCGATAACTGCTGTGTGGCGCGGGACACCACGGCGTCAACCAGGTCCAGTGCGACTTTATCAAACAGACGGCCGGCAGCGACACTCACCAGTCCTCCTGCCATTTGAAAATCCAATCGAAGAGAGACCTTGCAAGCTGACTCGCCCAGCGGGCGGAACCGCCATAGCCCGGAAAAATGATCAAATGGGCCGTCAACGAGCGCCAGCTCCATACGCTCGGGGCGGCTCAACGCATTGCGGGTGGTAAAGCTGTGACTGACCCCGGCGCGAGACAGGCGCAGTGTCGCAACCACGTTACTCGGCGTGCGCTGATGCACCTCGGCGGCCACGCAGCCATCCAAAAACTCCGGGTAGCGCTCGATATCAGCCACCAAGTCAAAGATCTGCTCTGCGGTAAAAGGAATCAGTGCGCTGCGTTCAATAACGGTCATCACGCTAGTGTAGTGCAACTCGACTTAGCTGAAAGCCGTTCAGAGTAAGCCTCTGATCAACCAGGCCACGCATACGGGTGGCACCAGCCAACGCAATGCGCGCCACCACAGCCAAAATAGCCAAAGAGGCTCTCGATAGAGCTCACCGCGCAGCACCGGTCTGGGCATCAACCAGCCCACGAACAAACTAGTGGCCAGCAAGCTGGCGGGAATCAGCCAGTCCACGGTCACAGTGGCAAGGTGTGGCAATAATGTGGTGTCGAAAAACAAGCACATCGCCACAATCAACACGATCAATGTATGCGCCAGAATCGCTCCCCCAAAGCGGCCCGCACCCCACTCCCGTGCGATCATCAGTACGGTGGGTTCTATCAGGACCACCGTTGCGCCGGCGGCGACGCAGGCCATGGCAAAGTAAAATAACGCCCCATAGGTTTCGCCCAGCGGCAGATTCGCAAAGGCGTAAGCCAGACCGATAAATACGGTCGCCAGACCCTCAGACGGCGCGACATTTACTTCGAATAAAACGGCGCAGACGATAATCGACGTCGTTACCATGAAAGCGGTGTCCAAGACCGCGACCGCCAGAATAGAGCGCCCCCAGGGTAAACCGGGGGGCGCTTGTGCACCCAAAGCCATGCCAAGCCCGAGCCCCGCACCAAGGGTAATTCCCGCAGAGGACAGCGCGACCCAAACAGCGTCCAAACGCCAAGCAGAGAGGTCCCGAGCAAATAGGAATTCGCTGACTGAGCGCAAATCGGTGTAGAGAAAAATAAAGTCGAGCACGCCCAAAAGGGTAATGGCCACTACAGGCAGCACCGCCCAGGCAAGAAAGCCCATACCCAAACGGATGCCCAGCGCGGACAGGAACCCTGTGACCCCCAACACGGCCAATGCACACA
>DFQW01000077.1 GCA_002377985.1 Halieaceae bacterium UBA3479
GCGGCGGTCTTGAAAACCGTTGAGGGGCAACCCTCCCGGGGTTCGAATCCCTGGCCCACCGCCATCTATAAAAAACCGCCCTCGTGGGCGGTTTTTTTTCGATTGTTTTCTGTTACGTCCGACACCATTGCCCGTGGGAGGGCAACCGTACTATCAAGCCCATAGCGCGCCCATTGATGTTGCGATCAGACAAGGGCCAAGCGGTTCAGTCCGGATTAGCCTCATATACCGTATTAGCGATATAACTTCTCACCAGAGAAACGGCCCCATCAACCTCAGCGTTATAGGCTTGAAACTCGGGGGTGAGATAAAACTTCTCTAGGAAATTGAGTGCCTCAACCGGTGAGTCAAAAGCCGTCCAAATCTGATGGGTGGCCCAGCCTTGATTACCAAGTAGCAGCGTTTGCAATCCGTAAGCCTTTGAGGCCCAGGGATAGGCTTCGAGTGACTTACTGAGCTTTTGCCAAGCCGGTACAAACGTTGCTGGATCGCTCACATTTACCGTCCAGGTGACCATGCTACGAGTACCCCGACCATCTCCCGAGACGATGCTATGGGTGGTGAGTGTTTGCGCTTTGTTTTCTACGCCAACGCTGGCGCCAGCCTGTGTAAATTCCTGAAAAGCAGGAGAGGCTGCAAAGGTCTGTCCCGCTTCAAGGTATCGCTCTGCAGTCTTAAAGTAGAAAGACACCATGTGGGTCGACTCATCCCAGCCGTTGTGTCCTAGTGCATAGAGCGTGACTTCGTAATTCTTATCTGCAATGTCGGGCGATGCCATCAGCTTGCTGAACGCTCCAACACAGGCGGCCGGCTGTGGACACGAGAAATAGTAGTTTGATTGAAATTTCGAATAATTGGGTTCCGAGTGGTTGTCGGCTTGGACCGAGGACGTGAAGGCCCACGCCAATGCTGCCAGAACGATCTTTTTCATTAATATCCCCTGATTTAGTCTGCAGTGATGGTATCCGAGGGCCTAAGGTTGCCCTCCGCGACCACTATAATTGCAGAGATAGGGGTTATTACGTTCCGGAAAAGCAGTGAGATGTTGCAGAATTGCAACGCAAGCCAATCGCAGTGATCAAGATTGTCTGAGCCTGTCGCGTCGCGATACCTAACAGATTCGAGGCGTACTGACCCTTTACATGGATGGCAACTTTCGGTTGCTGAGCCTGCAATAGACTGAACTGCGCGCAGAGCGGTCTCCGGCCATAACCCTGTCCGGATCTCGATCGGATTGTCGATTTCATGCCGTCACAACAGCGCCACGGCCATCATGCCATAACCTACTGCACCCACTATCCAAACGAGACTCCGCAGATACTTGATTCCGGCAATGTAAATCGGCACGTAGGCCACGCGCGCCCAAAACGCGATTTGCGCGCCCAGTAGCGCCTCCTGACCCAGCCCCGCGACGTGAGCAACCAGCGCGAGGGGCACAAAAAATACTGCCGCCTCGATAGAGTTGTTGGCCGCTCGCTCTGCGCGCCCACCCATTGGCGTCGCCTCTTTGAGGTTGTCACGATTGCCCAACCCAATCTCGCGACCCTCTTTGGTCCATTCTTGGTTACGAATTGCCGCGCCCAGCACGACTGCGAAAAATGTCAGCAAGGTGAAATACACGGTGATCTCTAGTAATGGTGTCATCGAAAGTCCTCTGGTTTGTAGTTATAAATGCGGCTCTGTCACTATAACCTGCCCCAAACCCTGCGGCACTAGAGGGAGAGTCAGTAAAGAAAAAAGGCACCCCAGACTCCGCCCATCACGCATTCTTGACCTGATCGCCTGCAGTCTTGAGCCGTAATGGAGATAAAGCCGATAATTGACGCTTGCCTGAATGATTTCGGCTTGCGAGCTCGATAGGGCAATCAGTCAAAGAAGGAACCCATGTTATGCAATGCAGCACGCTTACTGAGCAGGCCCGGCACTGGGCCCACTCTCAGCCCGATCAAGTATGGATGCGCGACCTGAATGACGCCGGCGCTGTTGAGTACACATGGCGTGCCGCAATAAATCAGATTGATCGTGTGGCAGCCTGGCTCGAGACAGAATTCGGTCATGGTGAGCGCATGGCTTTGCTGTCTCGAAATCGCGCGCATTGGGTCATGGCGGATATGGCCGTCATCCACTCTGGAAACGTGACGGTACCGCTGTTTACAACCCATGCGCAGGCCACGGCCGAGTACATCCTAGAATTTACCGACACTAAAGCACTCTTTCTTGGAGAGACCGAGAACTGGGAAAGCGTAAAGCGTGTTCTTCCAATCGACTGCCTGCTGATCACCCTCCCGGGCGTCGATTGCGATTTACCGCATAAAAAATGGGAAGAACTGATCGCTGCGGCACCCTTGAACGCCCCCAAGTATCAGCCCGCCGCCGATGACATCGTCTCTCTGGTATTTACTTCTGGAACGACCGGGCTGCCCAAGGGTGTTATCCAAACGCACGCCACAAATTTGATCCCTATGCGCCGCTGCCAATATCTATTCACACAGCGAGAACAGCCAAGGTGGTTCAGCTATCTCCCGCTCTCGCATATCGCTGAGCGACAAATTGTTGAGTTTTCCTCAATCAATACAGGCGGTGAGATCTGGTTCAACGAATCCCTAGAGACTCTTGCGAGAGATCTGCCCCGGTGCAGACCCCATATTTTCTTTGGCCCCCCCAGGGTGTGGGAGCAGCTCAGACAATCGGTCACGGCGAAGTTTGGGGGCGCCGAAGCGCTTGGGGCCGCTCTTGCCAACGATGAGGTGGCGGTGCAGACATTGGTCAGAGGCGCTCTGGGCATGGATGAGGTCGAGTACTGCCTTACGGCCGCTGCGCCCACCCCGCCCTCTCTGATCGAATGGTGGGATGCCGTGGGCGTGACACTGTGCGAGGGATTTGGCCAGACGGAGGCTATGGGACTCATTACTACAGACCCTGAGGACCGTCGAATCGGATCGATTGGCAAGCCCGCGGGTGAAGTCGAGGTCAAAATCGGCCCCGATGACGAATTGCTCATTAAAGCGGAGGGATGTACGCCGGGTTACTACAACCGCCCCGAAAAAACGGCCGAACTCTGGCAAAACGGGTGGCTACATACGGGAGACAAGGTAAGAATTGACGACGACGGGTTCATCTTCATCACCGGCCGGGTCAAGGATTACTTTAA
Source organism: Halieaceae bacterium UBA3479 (assembly GCA_002377985.1). GTDB lineage: Bacteria > Pseudomonadota > Gammaproteobacteria > Pseudomonadales > Halieaceae > Luminiphilus. The sequence continues at coordinate 3,152 of DFQW01000077.1, forward strand.
AACCATTCAGGGAAAATTCGTAGCGCCGCCACCCATCGAAGGTCTCTTTGCGGAGAACCCGCACTCTGAGCAGCAGTGCCTGTTGGGGCGCGGCTATTCAAAAACCGTGATGGTGACCGTGCTGAATGAACCGGCGCGGTCTCTCCCCAGGGAAGAAGTTGAAGCCGCTGCCCTAGGTACCGTCGAAAGGATTAACGCCTCAATTGAAAAACATGCGCGGATAGGCGCTGTCATTTTCAGCCAGACGCCCTGGACGATTGAGAACGAGATTCTGACCCCGACTATGAAAATCCGCCGCGAACAGATCGAGACTAAGTTCGGTGAGAGCGCCGAGCGGCTCGCTCGCGAGGGTGCAGAAGCGGGAGAGGTACAGCTCTATTGGTTTGACTGAAGTGAAAGCCGCTACGTGACCAAATTACAATAGATCAAATCAAGCCCCGACAAGCTGCGTCGGCTCGGGCATCTCCGATTCGTACTCCTCCACTACATAGCTGCGGATGAGTCCGCGATCGAAAAGACGCTGCTCGTCGGCAATAATTTCTTCCTGAGCCTCGGCGGAGCTAATGATCGCCATTGCCGCCTCCATGCGGTCTTTGTCTGGAAACCAAATCTCCATTAATACGTCAAAAGGAAGGTCAGTCGAATCAGCCGCGGCTGGCTCTGGAGGAGTGAGATAACGGCGCTGATACTTTATCGCGTACCCCCTTAGATATTTTTCGCCAATTACTCTGTGGTGCGTCTCGTAATGTTCGATAAAGGCCTCTCGAGACATACCGGACCTCCTCGTTAACAGTGTCACCAACTTGATCATGGTCAATTACTCTTTGCGTCATGGGTGCGGCCCGCCGCGCGCTCGCCAATCGGTATGCTTCGGGCGTCAGAAACAAGGGTGTCGACATCGTCAGATGTCAGTGTGCGCAGAAAAGCGAGCAACGCGGACTGCTCGCGCTGAGACAATCTCATGTTTCGTATCCGAGAGTCCTGCATCGGATCTCCTCCCCCACCGTCGGCATAAAATGCCAATACACGCTCAAGCGTGGGTAGCGAACCATCGTGCATGTAGGGCCCCGTCAATGCGACATTGCGCAGGCTTGGGGTGCGATAACGCCAACGATCAGCTGATTCCCCGGTTACCTCGTAGCGCCCCTCGTCACTGAACGTCTCGGTCTCCGCGTCGACTTCAGGGACAATATATACGCCGGGTGAGATCTGAATCCGCTGTGGGCGTGCCGGGCGAGCTGTCTGCACGTAACCCACCCCCGTGTTATGGAATAATCCATCCGTAAACAGCGCATCTGATTCATTCACCTGATGGCAGCTGCCACAGCCCTTCTCCATGAAAACACCAAAACCCTCTGCCGCCAGGGCCGGATAGTTGGCCTTGCTCTCTACCGCGTTAGATATCGGGGTGTCTTCCCCATAGCGCCAACGGTCAAAGGGGGAGTCGGCAGATAGCAAGGCGCGTTGATAAGCCGCAAGCGCCATACCCAGTGTCTCCTCAGTAAGCCCCTCTTGGTAAAGTTCGGCAAAAGCGATTTCGTAATTTTCCGTGTTAAGGAGTTTTTTTAGCACGCTTTCTTTGTCTGGATTCCCCATTTCATTAGCAGCAAGCAGTGGAGACCAAATCTGCGCTTCCAGAGATCGCTCTCGTCCATCGAGAAATAGTCTATCGGTATAGGCCACGTTGTAGAGCGATGGCACGTTTCGTCTGACGCCTTTCCCCATATGGCCCACCGGTGTGGCGAGCTCATTTTGCGTAAAACCCTGTTCGGGTATATGGCACATGGCACAAGAGAGTGTTTCGTTTTGTGACAACCGGCGATCAAAAAAGAGCCTGCGACCGAGATCCACCGCTTTCGGGTCGAGCGCATAGCGTGCGGGCGGAAGACCCAGCGGAACCTGCTCCAAAAGGCGATGCAATGCCGCCCGCGACCCCGGCTGCTGCACGATTACCCTGGAGTCTGTCACGTAGTCGAGGGTTTCGTATCCGATACGGGAATCTGCCGTGCCCGCACGATGCTGCGTCACTAACGGCTCTGGCTGTGCCCCGGCCAGCGAGACTGCCGGTGGCAGGAAAATCGCAATCACCCATCCACCAAACAAACAGCGACGCGTTCTAAATGCACGAGAAAAATGTGAAAGCGTTTGTATCGGTGTTAGCATCGCGTGATTCTGGCAGAAAAACTCAGGAAAAATCATGATTAAACGCGGATTGATATGGGGGCTATTGACATCGCTGTTGAGCGTTCAGGCCGCCCATGGAGACGAAACCTGTATGTCGCCGTACATGGCTAAAATCGTGGGTCAGGAGGACTATGTTTACATCTGGACTCTGGGGTTAGAGGGCGTCGGGGATGGTGAGGACAAGCTGGTCACCGTTGATGTCAATCCCGATTCTGAGTCCTACGGCAGGGTCATACACTCCATTTCAATGGGCGGTCGAAACGAGGCTCACCACTCAGGTCTCACGGATGATCGTCGGTTCCTCTGGGCATCCGGCCTTGATACCAGCAAGATCTTTATTTTCGACGTCCATTCCGATCCTGCTGCACCTCGGCTGCACCGCACTATTGACGATTTTGTGGAAAAAACGGGCGGCATCGTTGGCCCGCATACCAATTACGCGCTCCCCGGACGCATGCTGATTACCGGGCTCTCCAACAATCGCGACCACGGTGGCAGAACCGGCATGGCTGAGTACACCAACGGGGGTGATTTTATCACCAGCGTCTGGATGCCGACTGATGACAACCTTCAGGGCGCTGTTAAATCAGGGAGTTACGCTGACGGTTATGGGTACGATGCCCGCGCACTACCGCGCCGAAACGTCTTGGTTTCGTCCTCGTTCACGGGCTGGAACAACTACATGATGAATCTCGGCAAGATGATGGGCGACGCCGAGGCCATGAAGCGCTTCGGTAATACCGTAGTCATTTGGGATCTGCACGCAAGAACGCCGAAGAAAATCCTCGACGTTCCTGGCGCACCGCTTGAGATCCGTTGTGCCTGGGGCTCTCAGTCAAATTATTGCTTCACCACCACAGCTCTCACCTCGAAGGTCTGGTTGATCTATGAGGACGACATGGGTGAATGGCAGGCGAAAGCAGTGGCAGATATCGGCGATGCGAGCAAAATCCCTCTCCCGGTGGATATTTCGATCTCAGCGGACGACAAACATCTTTGGGTCAATACCTGGAACGATGGAAAAGTAAGGCTGTTTGATATTTCGGATCCCTTCGCGCCGAAGCAGGTCATGGAAGAAAAGATCGGTGAACAGGTCAATATGGTGTCGCAAAGCTGGGATGGAGAGCGCGTCTATTTCACTTCCTCGCTGTTGGCAAATTGGGACAAAACCGCCGCGACTGGAGACAATGACTTGCAATATTTCAAACTTTACCAATGGGATGGCGCCTCGCTGAAACCCCAGTTTCATCTTGACTTTATCGAGCTCGGCCTCGGCGCGCCGCACCAGATGCGCTTTGGCGCACGTGCGCTTTATGGCGGGGCATCGGCACAATCACCCTCAGGGCTTGGCGCTCCGCCCGCACACTGAGTCAGTCTTGAGACACGGCCTATTCCTTTTGGTGTGGGCGTGGAGTGCATTGGCACTCTGCACGCCCCATAACCACAAGCCCGCAGTAGTGCTGGCCCCGGGTTATGCACCGCTTGCTTTCTCGCCGCCCGCGCCGGGTAGCTATGTCCTGCCCTCCATGGGCGATGCCGCCGATGGCAATGTCATCGACAGCAGAGGGAATACCACTCGATTGTTCGAATTCCTGGGAGAGAAGCCCACCATTTTGAGCTTTATTTTCACCACCTGTGACGACGTTAATGGTTGCCCTCTTGCGACCTACGTGATGCGTGGCGTTCATGATGCGCTGCAATCAGACCCCAAGACGGCCAATAAAGTGAGGTTGGTCAGCTTTAGCTTTGATCCACTTTTCGACACACCAGAGGTTATCGCGGCTTATGGCGCACAGTTTCGTGACGCCGATGCCGACTGGCAGTTTCTTACGACTGAGGGCCCGGAAAGCCTTGACCCGATTCTTCGAGCTTACGATCAATGGGTCATCCGCGACTACGATAAAAATGGTGAATACAGGGGAACCATGTCTCACATATTGCGCGTATTCCTGATCGACAAAGAGAGGCGTATCCGAAACATTTACAGCACGTCGTTTCTTCACGCCGACACCGTCGTCAACGACGTGAGGTCACTTATTATCGAGAATAACGCCCCAACCGCTGTCGTGGGCCGGTAAAACGGGCAGCGCCACCCCGAAGGGAGTCCAAGCAATGTTTATCGATGGTGAATGGCTAAAGAGTGATAGCCAATTTCCCGTTTCTAATCCCGCCACGGGAGAAATAATCGGCCACGTCGTTGACGGTGACGCGACCCACGCCAGCGCGGCCATTAATGCCGCCAGCCGCGCGCTGCCGGGATGGGCCGCACAGACGGCTTATGCCCGATCAGGCTTTTTGTACCGCGCGTACCAGCTCATGCTGGAGCAGCAAACGCAACTCGCGGAACTCATGACGCAGGAACAAGGCAAGCCTCTGAAGGCCGCGCTGAATGAAGTGAGATATGCGTCAGATTTTTTGCTGTGGTTCGCAGAAGAAGCAAAGCGTGTTTACGGAGAGACCATACCCTCTGCGCGATCAGACCAACGCTTTCTCGTGCATAAACAGCCCGTGGGTGTCGTCGCCGCTGTCACCCCCTGGAACTACCCTATTTCCATGCTGACACGGAAGCTGGGGCCCGCGTTAGCCGCAGGCTGTACGGTCGTATTGAAGCCGGCAGAGAGCACGCCGTTATGCGCAATCGCGGTATTTAAGATTTTGGAGGAAGCCGGTATCCCGGCGGGGGTGGCGAATCTGGTGACCGCCAGCAACCCCCAACCCATTGGCGACGTGTTCTGCAACCACCCCGCCGTTCGCAAACTGACCTTTACCGGGTCAACGGCGGTCGGAAAACAGCTGGCTACGGCTTGTGCGCCGCATCTTAAACGGGTCTCCATGGAGCTCGGTGGGCACGCCCCCTTTATTGTTTTCGAGGATGCAGATCCCGTGCACGCGGCCAAAGGCGCGGCTCTGGTGAAATTCCTGAATACGGGCCAGGCGTGCATTAGCCCCAATCGTATTTTTGTTCATCGCGCGATTCTTCAGCCGTTCTTGGACACGCTGACTTCACGCATTGCCGGATTAAGGGCGGGGGACGGCTTTGATCCTGCGAACAGTATCGGGCCGTTGATCAACGAAGCCGCCATCTCCAAAGTCGATCGTCAGGTGCAGGATGCCGTTGCCAATGGGGCTACGCTGCTGGCCGGCGGCGCCCGACTGACAGCGAACGGCCTGGAGAACGGATGCTTCTACGGCCCCACCCTTCTCAGCAATGTGACCCCCGACATGCTCATATATCGGGAGGAAACCTTTGGTCCCGTGGCGGCGGTAGTGCCCTTCGATGACGACGACGATATTATTGCCATGGCCAACGATACAAACTACGGTCTTGCCGCCTACGTATACACGCAGAATTTGAGCCGGGCGCACCGCGCATTCGAGCAGCTACACTTCGGCATTATCGGTATCAACGATATTAATCCGACCAGCGCGGCAGCACCATTTGGGGGCATGAAAGAAAGCGGTCTCGGTCGCGAAGGCGCCCGAGAAGGCATCGAAGAGTATCTCGAAACCAAACTCGGCGGGATAAGTATCTGAAGACGATACGTCGCGAGGAATAAACTATGTCAGCACCTGATTATCCCGGCTTGGACACCCTTGCCTTACACGCGGGGGCGCAGCCTGACCCGGCGACGGGCGCGCGTGCCACTCCCATTTATCAGTCAGCGTCATTCTGCTTCCCTGACTCTGACTATGCGGCCTCTCTGTTCAATATTGAGCGCGCCGGGCACGTCTACTCCCGACTGAGCAATCCGACCAACGCAGTACTGGAGGAGCGGATTGCCGCTCTCGAAGGAGGTGTGGGCGCCATCGCCACCGCCAGTGGTCAGGCGGCATTGCATCTTGCCATTGTCACGTTGATGGGTGCGGGATCCCATATTGTCGCCTCTGCCGCCCTGTATGGCGGGAGCCACAACCTGCTGTCCTATACTCTACCCCGCTTTGGAATCGACACTACTTTTGTCGACCCCAGAGATCCGCAGGCATTTGCGAATGCGATTCGGGACAATACACGGCTGGTTTTCGGGGAAACTCTCGGGAACCCCAGTCTCGACGTACTTAATATTCCCGCCATTGCCGAGGTTGCACACCAGGCAGGGCTCCCCCTGATGGTGGATTCCACAACGACAACGCCCTATCTGATCAAGCCGTTTGAACTCGGTGCAGATATTATTCAGCACTCTGCCACCAAATTTCTCAGCGGACACGGTATCGTCATCGGGGGCCTGTTGGTGGATAGCGGTCAGTTCGACTGGGATGCGTCGGGCAAGTTTCCAACCCTGTCCGAACCCTATAAAGGCTTTCATAATCTGGTCTTCACTGAGGAATTTGGTCCCGCCGCCTTAATCCAGAGGGCACGCAAGGAGGGCCTCAGGGATTTTGGGGCCTGTATGTCACCCACATCGGCGTTTCATATTTTGCAAGGCATTGAAACGCTGAGCGTGCGTATGAGCCGGCATGTCGAGAACACGCGAACGATTACCGCCTTCCTTCTAGAACAAGACGAAGTGACCCGTGTCGGCTACCCCGAACTCGATGGCCACCCGGATCAAGCGTTGGCAGCAGAATTGTTACCCAAAGGCTGCGGTGCCGTTTTCAGCTTCGACCTCGAGGGCGGCCGGGAAGCCGGTATCGCTTTCGTTGATGCCCTGAGCGTGTTCTCACATCTCGCCAATATTGGTGATGCCAAGTCACTGGTGATCCACCCGGCCAGCACGACCCATCATCGTATGGATGCCGAGGCGCTGGCCGCAGGCGGTATTGGTGAAGGCACTATTCGTCTTTCCATTGGTCTCGAGGACCCGAAGGATCTCATTGCCGATCTGAAGCAAGGTTTGCGCGCAGCGCAAAAAGCTGGGGGGGGTTCGCGCTGATGCAGCTGGACGTCAATGGGCATGCTGTTTATTGCTATACCAATTCGCGCGCAATCGATCCATCCAAACCCAGCGTTCTTTTTATTCACGGGGCGGGTATGGACCACACCGTATGGACCCTCGCCAGCCGACACTTCGCCCGCCATGGCAATAATGTTGTCTCCGTCGATCTTCCCGGCCACGGGCGATCCGGGGGACCGCCACTGGCCTCAGTTGAAGCAATGGCCGAATGGGTTATTTCGGTCATTGATGCGCTGTTAATTGATCAGGTCGCTCTGGTCGGGCATAGCCTTGGCAGTCTTATCGCGCTGGAATGTGCCGCGAGCCAGCCTGATCGGGTAAGAGCCATTGCCCTGGTTGGCACTACCTCACCCATGCCGGTATCCGACGCCATTCTCGATGCGGCAGAGGCTGACGATCACGCCGCTTTCGATATGCTTACACAATGGGGTTTTAGCAAACGCCACCAATTTGGCGGCAATCGCAATTCGGGAATATGGATGATTGGCAATACGTTGAGGCTCTATGAGCGCTCAAGGCCTGGCGTTCTGTTCCACGATATGCGGGCATGCAATGCCTACACTGCCGGTCTTGCGCAAGCTGCCAGAGTGCGCTGCCCCACGCTGCTGATCCTCGGCGCAGAAGACCGCCTGACTCCGGTTCGAAGCACCCGCGCGCTTCAGGAAGCAATTCCTTCGCCGCAAATAAAAGTCCTCCCCGGGGCGGGTCACACCATTATGGTCGAGGCTCCCAACGCCATGCTCGATGCGCTGCATAGCGTGCTGTAACGGTCCACAGCGCAACCAATAACGCAGCCATCGCCCGAGCGAAATACAGTGGTGACAGCCGATGCCGAGGGTGCCTCAACGTCGCATCATGGCCTCTATCTGCACAATGCGTTCTTTGCCAAAAAACATCTCTTCACCCAAAAAAAACGTAGGCACACCGAACGCCCCTCGCGCAGCGGCCTGCTCCGTATTACGCA
>DFQW01000078.1 GCA_002377985.1 Halieaceae bacterium UBA3479
TAATCGCGATAAAAGGGTGGCAGGCCCTCACGCCGACTCAGCCAGGTGCAGAAGCTGCCCGCCTGCTGCCAGCTGATGCCTGCCACCGGTTGGTGATCGCGATCGAGGGAGTAACTCTCGATGGATCCTGAATCGTGGGTGGCTTCGAACTGCCGGAACTGGGCATTGGTTGTTTCCAGCGTCGCGATGTAAAACGCCCGCTTGAGCTCGACCGGATGCTCTACTTCGTTGGCCCGCCGCCCCGGATCTCGGCGCGATGCCCCCATGGTGAAGGGGTTTTGGCTCTCGGTGGAAGGGTCGATCAGCACCAGCGTCTGCCCCAGCGGCGTGGTGATCGTGGGTGTCATCGCGGCTTTGCGCGCGTCGGCCTCGGTGAGCAGGGCCACGCTGATTTGTTGTGGTAAACCCGGTTTGGGGAGCACGCGGGTGTCATACCCGGCGTACCCTGCTAGCCGCACCTCAACGCGTTGCTGCACTGCAGGCAGCGACACGGTCTGGCTGCCCGTGCCAATAACCTCACCGTTAATGACCAGTTCGGCCTCGGCCGGTGAGATGGTAAAACGCACTTCGCCCAACTCCGGCGTCAGCGTGACGGCGCGGTTGGCTGTTTGACCCCGTGACAGGGTCACGGTAATGGTTTGAGTTTGATAACCCGCCCGGGATATTTTGAGCGCGTGGGGTGCCCCGGGAGCCAGCGCTACGGTGATGGGTGTGAGTCCGGTGTAGGTGCCGTCAACGGTGACGCCTGCGCCCGGGGGCGAACTGGTGAGGGTCAGGGTGGCATCTGCGGGTGCAAGGGTAAGGGCACCAAGGTCCTGATCGACCCCGGCGACCACCACCAGGGGCACTGTTTGTGGCACGAACCCGGGTGCGCTGAGGGTCAGTTGGTGTTCTCCCGAGAGCACAGAGATACCGTTTGGTGCGATGTCGGCCGGTTGTCCGTCCACGCTAGCCACCACGGATTCTGGCGTGGCGCTAAAGCGGACCTGCGCCCAATCCGGTACCAAGGCAACATTCACCTGCTGACTCTGGTTGCGACCCACTACGTCTATCCGTCCCTGCCACCGTTGATACCGGTCGAGGGTGGCGGTGAGCACATAGCTGCCGGCCTCAAGGGAGAGCGCCTCGGTGGGTGCGGCGCCCAGAGGCAGATCATCCAGCGTGAGGGCAGCGCCCGCGGGCACTGTCGTGATCTCCACCCGCCCCGGTAAAGGTGCGAGGCGAATATCCAGTTGTTGGGTGTCGGCGTCAGTGACCGTAATGGTCTGCTGATAGGGGTGATAACCCTCAGCCGCGATCGTTAAGTCGTAGTCACCCGCGCGGATCAGCAATCGGTCACCAAAGGACCAGTAAAACCCGCCGAGTGAAATGTTGGTCTCGGACTCAGCCGCGATGTTGAGTGTCAGTGAGCGCGCCGTGAACAGGAAAAAGAGCAGCGCGGCGACCACAACAGCCGCTGCGACCAATGCGATTTGTGCCGGTGACACCGTCGGTCGTTTGTTAACCGCTTCACTCAGGGGCTCAAAGGCGGTTGCGGTAAGTGGGCTACTTGAGCTCTTTGGTTCCGAGGGCGTGAAGCGCTGGGGCGTGAGCTTGTTGTCTTGATCGGTCATAGCGCGCTCAAATGGGTTCCACACAGCTTACCGCCACGGTGTTGTCCTGGCCCGGGCGCACATCGAATGTGACACGCACATCCCGGTACCCATCGCGAATCCCGACGGCGGTGTAGGTTCCTGGGCGCAGGGAAAGCATTTGCTGTGTCAGGGTGCCCAGACGCTTGACCCTGAGTACCGTAATGTCGGTAACGCCATCGGATGAGATCGAGACCGCCACCGGGGTTTTGGCGTAGGTAATCGTTTGCTCTGCGGCCGCCATCTGAGCTTGCAGACGCGGACCCGGATTGGGTATGTCGCGCGCCTCGGCCAGGGAGGCCTCAGCCTCGGCCAGCACGCGCGGATCCACCAAGCGATCCTGCTCCTTGGGAATCGCATCGAGCCGTTGGTCGAGCGCGGTGCGCGGCGTTGCCCGCGCCATACCGTCGGTTGCAAACAAGAGTAGCCCATCGATTTTCAGGGCGTTCTCGTAATGGGCCACCGCCGCTGCCCAGCGCTCCTCGGCCTCCGCTGCTGCACCCTGTTCTCGCAGCGCGATCAACGTCGCCTGGGTGCGAGCTTGCTCCAATTCGATCAGCGCAGACTGCGGCTCTGGCGCACCCGGCAGGAGTTTTGCCGCCCGGGCAAACGCCGCCTCTGCGTCGGCGAAACGCTGGCCACTCAAGGCTTCGTAGCCCGCTGTCATGGCCGCGGTGAATTGCGCCCGGGTGAGGGCCGACTGTAATTCAGTCAGACGTTGTCGCGCCCGTTGATGCTGGGGGTCAGCTCGGGTGGCCTGTGTTGCCGACGCCACAGCCGCACTCAGGTCACCCGCGGTCTCTGCCGCGGCGGCGGTCTCCAGCGCTGCAGTCACCTCTGGCAAGGCGTCAATGCGCGTCTCCAGCGCGACCAGCCGGCTATCGGCGGGGGCGATTTCTTGCAGTGCGTTAAAACCCGTCTGGGCGGGCAGTAGCGCCCCGCGTTCAATCTCGGCGACGAGTGTGGTGTGAAGCGCCTCGATGCGTTCGGGCAGGCTCGCCTCCAGCGCCCGGAGTTGATCCAGCGCATTTTGATAATCCTTGGTAGCGCCACTGAAATCCCGCTCGCGATAAGCGGCGTCACCCTTGCCGGCCGTCTCCAGTGCCTGACTATAGGCGGGCTCACCCCAGCTGGGTGCGCCGCGTTTGGCGAGTGACTCCTGTAGCGTCAGCAGTGACTGCAACACCTCCTGCGCCTCGCGCCGAAGCGCGCCCTCCTGCGCCTCAGCAAAAGGGCTGCGACCCGTGCCCGTGCCCGCGTCGTCACTCGAAGTGGGCGTGGTGCCGGGGGCGGCTGAGCCCGAGGATGCGGGCGCGTTTGTTGCCGCGGAGGGCAGGGGAGGGTCGTTGGGGCTGACCAATTGCGGCAACACGATAAAGACAAACAGCAGCAGAACCACAGCCAGAGCCAGGCCGATCATTACCCAACGCGGTTGTCCGCCTGATGTCTTCTCTGCGGCGATCGTCTCGGTGGCGGTCGGCGCAGGTTCGAAGGCGGTAGCGGAAAGGGGTTGGTCTCTGTGGTCGGTCACGAGTCCTGAGGCTCAGGATCCAGCGCTGGGGCCGTCTCTGGTGAATCAGGAGGTTCCAAGGCGGCCAACTCGGCGGCGTAGATATCCGCCAACAGCTCCCGCCACTGGTCGTATTGATCTTCTACGTTGCCCGAGAGTTGCACCGTGCGGTCTTCGAGCTCAATCACCCGCGGGGTAATTTCTGCGTCGAGCGATTGCCCAAGTTCTTCCAGAGCCAGCGAATGAATCTTGGATTCAGCGCGTTTCTCGAGTCCGCTTTTGAGCAGTGCGCCGCCGCCGATGACACCTACGGCACCGGCGCTTCGCGTGGTCCGACTCCCTGACGTTTGCGCCACGATGCCTGCAATAATCGCCGCGCCGCCGGCAATCATTTCGCGTTGTGCCTCCGACTCCAGTTCGCGCAGGGCAACGGTTTCTTCGTAGCTCGCTTTGCGCCACTCCTGATAGGGCTCATACATTTCTTCTGAGAATCCGGTGTAGTGGCCTTGCAGGGTGTCGACAAAAACATAGTGTCGCTGGCGCAGACCCCGAATGCGGTTGAGCATGGGGTCGTCCTCGGCGGGCAATCGGCGGAGCGAGATGTGTCCGGTTTCGTCTTCCTGTAGGTAGTCGGCGAACGCACCGTTTGCAAAGTCGCGGGCAAAGCGCATTTCTGCCACTTGTCGAATTTCGGCGCGCTCAACTGCGGGCACCCCGTTAAACTTTTGCAGCATGTCGTTGGCGATCATGCGGTATACCGCGAGAAAGGGGTCCTGCTTGACCCGCGTGCCCTGCTCATAGGCGTAGCGACTGGTAACACCGGTGTAGCGCTTGTCGAGCCACACCATGCCGCGGGCGTCGCTCACCACAATCTTCAGTTCGAGTGCCTCGCCGTCAGAGCGCAAGATGGTGCCCTTTACCAGTAGATCAGAGAACTGCCGATCGTCTGGCACCACTCTCACTGCACCCCAACCCCCTTGCTCGGTTAAGACCTGGGTGAGCTCCGTTGCCATAAAGGTGGCCTCGGCGCGCCGTACTTCGGGGTAGACCAGCGGCTCGTCTTCGACCGTGCTGATACCCGGGTCCAAAATAACCACGCCCACGTCGAGCAACTCTGCCTCGGGGGTGAGGGTGTTGGGGGCAGCCAGCGCCGGCACTTGCGTGGATTTAACGGTCTCGGAAACGCAGCCAGTGAGCAGCGTGACGCCAAACATCAGAGCCAGAGCAAGGCGCATCATGATTCGGGTACCTCAAGGCCTTTGTACTTGCGATATTCGTTCCAGAGTTTTTCACGCACTTCGGGGTCGGCCTCGCGCATCGCCGCCTCGCGCAGTTGCCGTGCCACTACGTCGTCGTCGTTGCCGTTGGGTATGTCCGCCGGTGGCGGATACTTGGCGCCGTCGGGCGGCGGTGCGCCGCTACGCCCGCCGATACCGCCGCCGACCGAACCACCACCGGCACCTGCCCTACCGCCACCAAAACCCGGACCTCTTCCGCCACACGCCCTCCCCCCTC
>DFQW01000038.1 GCA_002377985.1 Halieaceae bacterium UBA3479
ATGCTGCAGCAGCCCTTTTGGGACGCTCGCGCTACAGGCTCAAAAAACGTCTTTTTCCAGCTCTTTCTGGCGTTCTTCTTCGCTGGTGATGTACTTGAGCCACTGCTGCGAGTATTTCGCAGAGCGCTCATCTTTACCCGCCTCCCTGAAAGCGCGGCGGGCCTTGTTGTAATCGCCCATGTTGAAGTAGGACATACCCAATACAAGCCGCGCTTGATCGGGTCGCTTTACGCCTCCCTTTTCCAGGCCCTTCTGAACCGAATCGGCCGCCTTGGAAAACTGGTCACCGTCCAGGTAGACGTTACCCAAGCGCACATACAATTCGCCTTCGTCAGATTTGGCCGCAGCCTTTTCCATCATGGGAATTGACTTGGCGACCTCCCTCGCCTGAGCCCAGGCGCTACCCGCCAACTCGAAATTTTTAGACTTGTCTTCGACGATTTCATCTTCAAACCCGCGTTGCATGACAGAACCGGCGTAGTAGGGCGCCTCTGCGTTGAGGTAAAGGTATGCCATCTGCACGACTTCACTGGAGCGATCAAGGAAGCCTTGCTCGTAAGCGGCCTCCATCAATGCCAACGCCCGCTTGTCGTCCTTCCTTTCAGTGTAGAGTTGCGAGGCTTGCTGCCAATACTGCTTCTTGGGGTAGTAAATCAAGAGGGTATTCAACACGTCGAGCGCAGAATCGAAATCCTCTTTTTCAAAGTACAGGAACCTGGCGAGGTTATACCATTGCTCCTTGGGCAGCTTGCCCGCCGTCTCGTTCATAGAAATGGCGGTTTCTACGTTCTTCAATGCCAGATCGTATTTTTTAACCTGATAATAACCCTGAGAAAGCAAAACGTAAGCATCCGCATTGGGCTGATCATTCAAATCGAACCACAGCAACAGCGCATCTATTCCCTGCTGCCACTTTTCCTGCACGAAATAGAGCTGGGCAATGGTAAAGCGGGTGTTGATCTCCATCGCTAAGGGAATGTCGGGCTGCGCGATGACTTTTTCGTAGTATCTCAACGAACCGGGGTAGTCTTCCTTGGCATAGCTCAAAAAGGCGAGGAGGTTGTATACGTTGGCCAACTCGTAGCTATTAAGCGCCTGCTTGCCATCTTCCGAGACCATATCATTAAGAATCTTGTTTGATGCCGCGTAGTCTTTTGCCTCGGCCAGCGCCTGCGCCTCTGCCAGCCGCTCATACACCTTGTTACGGAGCGCGGGCGTTCGACGCGTTGCCCTTGTGTCCTTCTTGGGCTTGTCATCCTGAGCGACAGCCTCGGACAGCAAAAACCCGGGCTCGGCGCGATCCAGCACAATGACAGCTGACAACAAAACAGCTGTCATCGCGGAAACTCGAAGCAAAGAAATCCCTGCCATAGCCGCGCCTCTCACCTTAATTTTCCAGCTCATAAGTAAACTTATTCTGTACGCCAGCCACTTCGATCGGCTCGCCATCAACCACCCTCGGCTTGTATTTGAACTTGAGCGAGGCTTTAACGGAGGCGGACTCAAAAATGCCGCTGGGTTGGCAATCTACGGCAAACGGATCTCTGATCGAACCCGTTTTGGTCACCGTGTACTCCACTATGCAATAACCCGAAATGCCGCGCGTCTGTGCCCGGCGTGGATAGATGGGCGCCACTTTAACGATGGGGAGATATTCACCATCCCCGGAAGACATACCGGAGGCATTCAAATTAAGCTTAATGCCCGTCGTAGGGGCCATATTGGCCACATTCATATCGAGCTGAGTGTCAAACTTGATTGGCTCCAGATCGGGCGGAGGCTCTTCCGGATCTTCTACCTTTTCTGGCTTCACTTCCTTGAGATTGGTCTCGATGGTCTTATCGGGCACAACGATATCAGCTATTTTGCGTGCCTTGACATCTTCTTGCTGAAAGTCGCGACTCACCAGACTGTGCATGATGAAAAACAGCGCAATAGCCACAGGGATGGCGAGCGCAGCACTGACCGTAATGCGAACTGAGCTACCCATGTCTATCAGGCCTCTTCATCTGTCGAAATACAGGGTGGTGCTGTCAAAATCGGTCGCACGGTATCGATCAGATCTTCGACAACATAGGCGGGGGTTTCGCGATCAACCTGCACAACAATATTCGCCTGAGGCGCTTCTTTTTTTGCTGCCTCGGCAGTTCTCATTACACGGTCCATCGGCAGTTTATTCTTGTTGTAGAAGATGTCTCCATTAGCATCCACAGCAAAGATTATTGTGCCCCGCTCGCATGCCTCCTGGGTTGACGCCTGAGGCTTGAACAACTCGACACCCGGCTCCTTCACAAAGGAGGAGGTGACGATGAAGAAAATCAGCATGATGAAAACGACGTCGAGCATCGGCGTCAAATCAATCTGATTCGCGCCTTCGTCAGCCGACGGCCTTGCCTGATCACGCATACTCATAGCAATACCCTTTAACGATCCGAGGCCCAGTTAACGGCGCCCACACCCGATTCACGAGCGGCATCAGCCACGTCGACGACAATTCCCGCCTCTGCGCCCTTTTCGACTTTGACCGTCACAGGGGCCTCTGGGTCCTCTGCAAGCAACCGCTGGATATTGGCCCTCACGGCCCGGATATCAACACGGCGATTCTCCATCCAGATCTGATTATCAGAGGCAATCTCGACCACAATGCTGGTGGAATCTTCAGGGTCATCCGGCTGGTTGTTGTCGGGTCGATTGACCTCAACACCGGCCTCCTTGATAAAAGAAGCCACCACAATAAAAAAGATCAACATGATGAACACGACGTCAAGCATCGGCGTCAAATCAATCTCTGCCCCGCCCTGATCCTGTTCTCTGGCTATTTTTCGCATGAATTCCTCAACCTAAAACCGAGGTCAATGATCCGATGTTAACTGATCATTCAGCCGCTGCTGCTCCCGCGCGGTGATCCGCTGCAAGTAAGTATTCGCAAACAACCCTGACAGGGCAGCGACCATGCCAGCCATCGTCGGGATGGTAGATCGCTCCACGCCACCTGCCATGGATTTGGCATCACCACCCCCTGTCACCGCCATCACGTTGAACACTTCGATCATACCCGTCACGGTGCCCAACAGGCCCAGAAGAGGGCAAAGCGCCACACAGGTGGCAATGATGTTCATGTTGTCGTTAATCAACTCGCGACTCTCCGAAAGCAAGCGCTGACGGATTTTTTTGGCATTCCAGGATTTTCGCTCAGGCCGACCTTCCCAGACCGAAATCACTGCGGCACGATCCCTTCTCCATACAGAAGAGAAATACCAGACGCGCTCAAAGATCAGAGTCCACATAAAGAAAACAAGTGCTGCAATTAACCACAGCACGTTTCCACCCTTTTCCATAAAGGCAAGAATGACCTCGAAGATACCCATCGACAGCTAGCCTCCCCGAGGAATCAGTTATGGGCGCGTTCGGAATGCTCCGCCACAATACCCGTGGCCTGCTCATTCAAGACATGAATAATGCCCTGAGCGCGGCCGTTAACGACCGTATGCAGTAACACCGTGGGAATCGCCACCAGCAGACCCAGTACGGTTGTCACCAGCGCAGAAGAAATACCGCCTGCCATAGCCTTGGGGTCACCGGCTCCAAAAATGGTAATGGCCTGGAAAGTAATGATCATACCGGTCACCGTACCCAGCAGACCCATCAGTGGCGCCACGGCGGCAATGATCTTAAGGAGCGTTAGCCCGGACTCCAGTTTGGGTGTCTCGCTGAGCACCGCCTCGGCCATTTTCAACTCCAACGTTTCGGTATCCATGTTGGGGTTGGCTTCATGCACCTTCAAAACCCGGCCCAAGGGGTTGTCTTCCCGGGCAGCAGTCGACTTGAGCTGCGCCGAGACCTTGCCTCCGACGAGGGTCAACACCAGCAATCTGTAGATTGCCAGCACAAAGGCAAACGCACCTACCGCGGTAATGGCGTACCCCACATAACCGCCCTGATGCCAACGCTCGGACAGTGTGGGGCTGTCAATAATAGCCGCGAGGAATGATCCGCCGGTCGGGCCCGTGGGATCAATACCAAACTGGGTAAGACCAGACTGCGCCGACGCCAGTGCCTGCCCCTGTGCATTGAAGCCACCGCCGGGTTGCCGCGGCAGTTCTGCCAGCTGATCGATGTTGAAAGACAAGTAATTGCCGTCGGTGTCAATAATATTGAAAGCGCCAACGCGAACAACCTCTCGCTCATTCAGCTCGCCGGACGGGGTAGCGACTTGCGCGGTGTAACGGCTAATCTCGCCTTGCTCGCGAATCTCGCGCAGCAACTCAAACCACACCCGCTCGATCTCGCCGATCTTAGGTAATTGGTCGGAACCCGTCATTTTGGCAATCAGGTCCTTGAGGAAGCCCTCGCGATTGGGGTACTCAGAGCTGACCAGTGAAACCTCAATGTTCGAAGCCAAGTCACCCGATGCTGCGGTCAGGTGTCCGAATAGCTCGGACAACGTGCCCAGACGCTCACGCAACTGCTCCTGCTTGGCAGCAATCAACAGCTCGTTGTCTTCAAACTGCTTCTCGAGTCGTGCAGAGCGTCGCTCTTCACGGGTGCGCTCTTCTTCAGCACGCTTTAATGCTGCCGCCTGATTGGCCTTATCCCGCGAGAACCGCTCCTCACGCGCCTGATTTTCCGCGGAAGCGCGCGCCTGACCCTGCTTAACCAGCTGCAACAGCTGGTCAAGATTCTCGGCAGCTATTTCCTGAGGTGTAGGAGGTGGTGGCGCCTCGGCCTCTGCTGCAGCCTCCTGTCCGACAGACAACGGCGCAAAACACAGGCTCGCCAGTGCGAGGGCAGATACTTTTAGCAATTGAGAACGCATTTCAGTTTGCCTCCGGCGCAGATACGGGCATGTTCAACAGTTCGATCGTCGCCTGCTTCTTGGCGATGCGAACACCTTTTCGGACTGCAGCGGCATAGTCGCCCGCAGAGAGCTCATCCCAGCTCTGGGATTCTTTATTCCAGGCACCTGTCTCGGCACCATCGGTGCTCTGGTACACCAGTGCTACAC
Organism: Halieaceae bacterium UBA3479; assembly: GCA_002377985.1. Lineage (GTDB taxonomy): Bacteria > Pseudomonadota > Gammaproteobacteria > Pseudomonadales > Halieaceae > Luminiphilus. The sequence goes on from DFQW01000038.1 coordinate 5,006, forward strand.
GGCCAATACGCAGGATATCGACCTCTCGGTCCGCACCATTCAACATAATGGTGTCGCTGTAGGATTCAATACCTCGTCCGTACTGCAGCTCAATAGAGTAGAGCTCCAGCACCTGACGAAATGCTTCGGCGGAGGTGACATCTGAACGGTCCATATTGGCTCGTACCGCCTCAATGTTGCCGAGGCGCGTATCGAGGTCAAAGGGCATATCAAAATTAATGAACTGCTCAAGGCCATCGAGCATCCGCACCACCAACGGCGGAATCTGACGCTGGATCACGGAGGCCTCCGCAATCGATTCGTCGATATCTCTGATGCGCCGCTCCTGATTGGCAATCTGACGCTCGAGCCGCGCATTGTAGACCTTCAGGCCATCGACTTGCTTCACGACTGTCTTATAGTCAGACAGCAGGCTGGCCGTTTCGTCAGCCAGCCGGTCGATTTTGGCTTGCGAAGCTTTGGCAGCCGCTGCGCGCTGCTTTCCCACCTCAACGATAGGGTCGATGGACTGCGCGCCGGCGATGGTCGCGCTGCCGCCGACGCAGATCGCCAACAGTAAACTTTTCAGTCGAGTCGTAGTCATTGGATTGAAACTTCCTCTCAAGAGCACATTCAAAACGAACCGGTCATCCACCGATTCAAGCAAGATTCACTGGCGTTATTATCCCTATAATGGCCGCCATAGGTGTTTGGGGGAGCGAATTTACCTGTTACGTTTGAGCAACGCAAATGGTTTGCAGACCAAATTGTGGGGTTTGTGCGGCCTCAAGGGGCGTTCAGCTCACTAATCGTGAAGGCGTGGCTGTTGCCGCCCTCTGCCTCAAATCGCCTGGAGGATATCTGCGTCCAATCGGCAAACAACCCAAGATCAAACCTTACGTCCCCGGCCACATCCCCATGAACCCGCGTCAAAATAACTTTATCAGCGCGCGGCAGGGCCAAACGGTAGATCTGGGCACCGCCCACCACCATGACGGCCTCCGCGCCGTCGATGAGCGCTTGCTCAAACCCGCGCTCCAGCGCCTCATCCAGATCATAACAAGTCAGTACGCCCTCGTGTGACCAAGACCGGTCTCGGGTGATGACAATATTGCGCCGCCCCGGCAGCGGAAAACCCACGCTATCAAAGGTTTTACGCCCCATCACAATGGGGTGCCCCAAGGTGGTGCGCTTGAAGTGCAGCAGATCATCCGGCAGCTCCCAGGGCAGGGCATTGCCTCTGCCAATCACTCCGTTCTCTGCAGCGGCCAGCACCAGCACCACCGGTACGTCATTGTCCGCTCGGTCGGCGCACATCAGATAGCGACCGGCGCAGGGATATGCGGTGCCGGGTCGTAACCCGACAAAGCGAAGTCCTCAAATCGGTACCCATAAATAGAATCGGGTCGGCGCAGTAGCGCCAGCTGCGGTAGCGGTTGGGGAGTGCGGCTCAGCTGTGTTTCCACCTGATCGCGGTGGTTACTGTAAATATGCGCGTCGCCCAAAGTGATAATCACCTCCCCCACACCGAGATGGCATTGTTGCGCCAACATATGGACCAGCAAGGCAACCGAGGCGATGTTGAAGGGCAAGCCGAGAAAAACATCGCTGGAGCGAATGTATAGTTGCGCGGACAGTTGGCCACCTGCCACGTAGAACTGATAGAGAAGGTGGCAGGGGGGCAACGCCATTTTGCCGGCGCGCGCATTGTCCTGGGGACTGACAGTCTCGTCGGGAAGATATTCCACATTCCAGGCGTGAAACAGGATCCGTCGGCTCTCCGGCCGATGTTTCAGACAGTCGACCACATAGTCAATTTGATTGATGGTGCCCCCGTCTTTTGTCGGCCACGCATGCCACTGCGCACCGTATACCGGACCCAAGTCTCCCTCTTCAGTGGCCCATTCATCCCAAATGCTGACCCCATTCTCCCTGAGCCAACGGGTATTGGTATCGCCACTCAGAAACCAGATAAGTTCGTTGGCCACACTCTTGAAGTGGACCCGCTTGGTGGTCAGCAGGGGAAAACCATCGCTCAGGTTGAACCTGAGCTGTCGACCAAACACCGAGCGGGTTCCTGTACCCGTGCGGTCACCCCGGTCAGCGCCGCCCTCAAGAATATCGGTTAACAGCTCGAGATAAGCCTGCATAGCGCCCTCATTGATGCCTTGGGCGATAAGCCCAGTAGAGTAAAACTGCGCCGATTATCAGCATGGGTATACAAAGCATTTGGCCGCGCGTGAGCCAACCCAGCGCATCGAATCCAATATGTGCGTCGGGCTCGCGGAAGAACTCAGCAGTAAAGCGCAGCGCTCCATAGCCCAACAAAAACAGGGCGGAGACCGCCCAGGTCGGTCGTGGCCGGCGGCTGAACACGATCAAAATCAAGAAGAGAAGGCATCCCTCGAGCGCAAATTGGTACAGCTGCGACGGGTGCCGCGCCAGTGCCAGTGCATCACGGGGAAATACCATGGCCCAGGATACGTCGCTGGCCCTACCCCAAAGCTCCTGGCCAATAAAATTGCCGAGCCTGCCAAGCGCCAGACCCACGGGGGTGAGCGGTGCGACGAAGTCCATGAGTCGGCCCCATTCGATGCCTTGCTGCCGCGCAAACAGTGCCATCGCGACCAACACCCCGAGCAGGCCGCCGTGGAAGGCCATACCCCCCTCCCAGACCCTGAATACCCACATAGGGTCTTCAGAGAGCCGCTCAAAGCCATAAAACAGTGCGTAGCCGAGCCTACCGCCCAGCAAAATACCCACTGCCGCATAAAAAATCAGATCGCCCACCTGATCACGGTGCAAGGGTGAATGAGGCTGCATTACAGCGCGGCGACGCGCGAGCCACAATGCGAAAGCGAGGCCCGC
>DFQW01000173.1:0-159 GCA_002377985.1 Halieaceae bacterium UBA3479
TTGGACATAAGATGCTCGCTAGGAATTCACGTCACAGGGGTGACGCATACCGCCGCGCATTCTAGCGTTTGTGCATAAATTGCCAAGCCATAATTTGGTTAAATCTCACCGTGCCCACGCTATTTCGTGGGCCATTTTGTGATGCCAACATGATACATG
>DFQW01000173.1:550-9409 GCA_002377985.1 Halieaceae bacterium UBA3479
GTGTGAGGAGTGAGTCCAATGAGTCTTTACCTGAGCAAGTTCAAGGGCCTTAGCTCTGCAGCCCTTGTCATGGCTACGACAGCGACTTGGGGTGGTGGCGCTCTAGCCGAACCGGTGACGTCAATTGAGGAGTTTTTTCAGCCAGATGGCATGGCCACTACAGCGGAAAACTATCCGACCCACGAGACCTCAAGACAGCTCTTGATCGCGCAGGCGCGCGCCCCAGTGAATGAGTTTTTACATTACCGCGAGCTGACGCCGACGGACGATCAGCCCGTCGTGCGAATGAACCGGGACACCTACTACAGCTTCGCGGTGGTCGACATATCCAATGGGGCGTCGATTACGATTCCGCCAATACCCGAGGGTAAATATGTTTCGGTGCAGCCAGTGACCATGGATCACCGCATCCAACCCATGTCTTATGGCAGTGGCACTTTTGAACTCGCCGCTCACACAGGCACGCACATGTATCTAATGGTTCGGCTGGACAGCACGCTTAGCCAGACAGAAGCTAATGCGATTCAGGATGGCATGACCATCAATGCGGGCAGCGCCAAGCCGTTCTCAGCCGAACCCGTTAATCAAGAGAGCTTCGAGGCAGCGGAGCTCGCCTTGCGTCAGCGGCTGCCTGAACTGCTAAAAACCTATGGCGCGGACTTTGTGAAAGGCATGTTCACAGCGCCTACGGATGCCTCCAGAGGTCTCTACAACGTTGATAAGTACACGGTAGGGGCGGCACTTGGCTGGGGTGGCGCGCAGCTCGGCGACAATCTTTACGAGAGCTCGCCCAACTATCCGGCAGAGGGCTGCTATTCGGCTACTTTTGAAGACCCGGATAACGGCGCGTTCTGGTCTTTTACGGTCTATGACGAGAATGGCTTTATGTTTGACGACGTGGCTCACATGAGTTCAGACATTGCCACGCGCAATGAAGACGGTACCTATACGGTTAACATGGGCTGCGGTGCCGATGCCCTGAATAATCTACCCATCAGTAATGACAGTGGGGTTTTCAACTTTGTTGTTCGGCACTACATTCCCTCTGAGCGCGTCAAGTTCGACGGATATCGCTTGATGCCGCTGATGCAGAAGGTCGACTGAGACGCGCCAATAATGGATAGCGGCATTACTTTTACGTTTGCCGTTATCTTTCTTGGGGCGGCGGTACTGTCGTCGCTCGCGCTTTATGCGCGACAGCCCATCATCATTGCCTACATCGCGCTTGGTGTTGCCTTGGGTCCTTACGGGGCTGGGCTGGTTTCAGATACCGACCTCGTATCGGGCGCGGGGCATGTAGGCATTATTTTGCTGCTGTTTTTGCTAGGCCTCGATATGAAGCCTAGCGCCCTTTGGAACAGCCTGCGTCAATCCACCCTAGTGGCTGTCTTGAGCACCCTCATTTTTGGGGTGGCGGGTTACGCGTTCAGTCGCCTTTTTTCTTTCTCCCATCTCGACTCGATTCTCATCGGTACAGCCTTGGTTTTTTCCTCCACGATTATTGGCATTAAGTTACTGCCGACCACCGTACTGCACCACAAGCATTTAGGGGAACTGATGATCGCCCTACTGCTGTTTCAGGACGTCATTGCAATTGTGGTGTTGGTGGTGATGGAAAGCCTGGGTGGGGGTGAATACGCGGCGCGTGACTTATTAATGCCCCTGGTAACGCTGCCGCTCCTGGCGTTGTTGAGTTGGATCAGCGTTAAAACCGTTTTGCTTGCTCTCATTACCCGTTTTGACCGCTACCACGAGTATATTTTTCTGCTGTCAATTGGTTGGTGCCTTGGGATGGCGGAGTTGGCTATCTTCATGGGTTTGTCTGCAGAGATTGGCGCATTCGTGGCGGGGGTGAGTATTGCCAGCAGCCCGATAGCCCAATACATCGCCATTAGCCTCAAGCCGCTGCGTGATTTTTTTCTGGTGGTATTCTTTTTTTCGGTAGGCAGCGGCCTCGATATGCAGGCGCTTCCGAGGCTGGCTGTACCCGCAATGGCAATGGCCACCCTCTTTCTCCTGCTTAAGCCCGTTGTTTATCAGTGGCTGGTGAGGGGGGTATTCGATGAGCCAAAACTGGCGTGGAATCTGGGGATTCGCCTAGGCCAGTGCAGCGAGTTCTCCCTGCTCATCGCCTTTCTGGGTGCGTCCAAGGGGCTGCTGAGCCCAGATGCGGCTACGTTGATACAAGCGTGTACCGTAATAACGCTGCTCGCGTCGTCTTATCTGGTGGTGCTCAAGTTGCCCACTCCCATCGCTATCACGGACGCGCTTCGGAGAGATTAGCGGGAGGGGATGGGCGCAGCGCAGCCTGCTCGGCTGCGCATGACACACCAACAGGCTATAAGGCTGCTTCCAGTGCGGGCAACGCCTCAAACAGATCCGCCACTAGGCCATAGTCTGCGACCTGAAAGATCGGGGCGTCTTCGTCTTTATTGATAGCAACGATCACTTTGCTGTCTTTCATGCCTGCCAAATGCTGGATAGCTCCTGATATGCCAACGGCGATATAGAGGTCGGGGGCGACGATTTTTCCGGTCTGTCCGACCTGATAGTCATTGGGCACGAACCCTGCGTCCACCGCGGCACGCGAAGCACCGATTGCAGCGTTGAGCTTGTCGGCAATGCCCTCTAAAAGGCTAAAGTTGTCACCGTTTTGCATGCCTCTACCGCCGGAAATCACCACTGAAGCCGCGGTCAGCTCCGGTCGGTCGGACACAGCCACTTCTTCTCTGATGAATGCTGAAACGCCAGCATCATGCGCGGCAGCGCAATTTTCAACGGTCGCTGCGCCACCCTCAGCCGGTGCGGGATCGAACGCAGTGGTACGAACCGTGATGACCTTTTTGGCGTCGCTAGACGTCACAGTCGCAATGACGTTGCCTGCGTAAATAGGACGAGTGAAAGTGTCGGCACTTTCCACCGAGAGGATATCGGAGATTTGCCCCACATCGAGAAGCGCGGCCACCCGCGGCATGAAATTCTTGCCGTTGGCAGTGGAGGCCGCCAACAAATTATCATAGTCAGCACCCAGTTCTGCGACCAACAGGCTGATGTTTTCTGCGAGTTGATGCTCGTAAGCCGCGTTGTCGGCACAAATGACCTTGGAAATACCGGGGACTTGTGCAGCCGCTTGTGCAGCGCCATCACAGCCCGCTCCTGCCACCAATATGTCGATATCCCCGCCTAGCGCCTGAGCGGCGGCGACCGCGTTCAACGTGGCGATCTTTAGCGATGCGTTGTCGTGTTCGGCAATGACCAGCGTTTTCATGAGATCACCTTCGCTTCATTTCTAAGTTTATCCACCAACTGCGCCACGTCTTCTACCTTAATGCCCGCTGCGCGCTCAGGAGGCGGCGCAACGCTGGATTGTGTTACATGCGTCTTCACTTCCACTGAGAGCTGCTCAGGAGTAAATGTCTCGAGCGGCTTTTTCTTCGCCTTCATAATATTGGGCAGGGACGCATAGCGTGGCTCATTCAGCCTTAGGTCCGTTGTAATGATCGCGGGCAATTTTAGAGAAATAGTCTGCAATCCGCCGTCGACTTCTCTAATCACCTCAACTGACCCTTCCCCTACCTTGATTTCAGAGGCAAAAGTTCCCTGACCCATGCCAGTGAGAGCGCCCAGCATTTGACCCGTCTGGTTGTTATCTCCATCGATAGACTGTTTACCCATGATGACCAGATCAGGGGACTCCTGCTGAACCACTGCTTTTAGGAGTTTAGCCACAGACAAAGGCTCAACCTTGCCATCGACTTCTACGTGAATGCCGCGATCTGCACCCAGTGCAAGTGCGGTACGAATTTGTTCCTGACAACCACTTCCACCCACCGATACGGCAACAATTTCAGAGACCGTCCCGGCTTCTTTCAGTCGCACAGCTTCTTCGACGGCAATCTCACAGAACGGGTTGATGGCCATCTTCACGTTGTTAAGGTCCACGTCAGAGCCATCAGATTTAGCGCGGACTTTGACGTTGTAATCCACCACGCGTTTCACCGCGACCAATGCTTTCATGGTGTCTCCAGATTCAGTTTGAAACTGTATGCAGATTGTCAGATAAGGTGCTCGTAGAGCACATCGTTTACAGTCTTGGAAATGGGGTAAGGCCTACGGTTTCGGTGGCGACATCCCCTGTGCTCCCATGTGGCTTAGTGTATCATGCCGTCGAATTTGAAATCACCTTTCGGCCGCGATTTACTATGAATTTAGGTGATATCGAACATAACCCTAGCGTAGCAATGAGTCAGTAGAGGTAGATGTGGAAAGAGAATCCATGGAGTTCGACGTTGTAATCGTGGGAGCCGGTCCTGCCGGGCTCAGCGCAGCGATAAAAATCATGCAGTTGAGCGAAACACAGGGCCGCGAAACCTCGGTTTGCGTAGTGGAAAAAGGCTCCGAAGTCGGCGCCCACGTGCTATCAGGTGCCGTACTGGAGCCCAGAGCGTTGAACGAACTGATACCGGATTGGAAAGAGCGAGGCGCGCCCCTCAATACTCCGGTTACCGGAGATACGTTCTACTTCTACACTGGCGAGACTTCGGCCATCAAATTGCCCGGTTTCGCAATTCCCCGCCCCACACACAACGACGGTAATTTTATCGTCTCCATGGGAAACGTCTGCCGCTGGCTGGCTGAGCAAGCTGAGGCCTTGGGGGTCGAAATTTATCCGGGCTTCGCCGCCGCAGAGGTGCTTTTCCACGACAACGGAGCGGTTAAGGGCATTGCAACGGGAGAGATGGGTGTCGGCGCTGACGGGCAGCAAAAAGACAGCTATGTCCCGAGCATGGAATTACATGCTGCGTACACAATTTTTGCGGAAGGTTGTAGAGGTCATCTTGGCAAGCAGCTCATCGCACACTTTGAGCTCGACAAGGATAAGGATCCGCAACACTACGGTATTGGCATCAAGGAGGTTTGGAAAATCGCCCCTGAAAAGCATCAGGAGGGTCTGGTCGTCCATGGGATCGGATGGCCGCTCTCTGAGTCAGGCTCCAGTGGCGGCGCCTTTCTCTACCACGCCGAAAATTATGAAGTTTACGTGGGGCTTATTGCCGATCTGAACTATAGCAATCCCTATTTGAGCCCATTCGAGGAATTCCAGCGATGGAAAACCCATCCCAAGACGCGAGCCGTGCTTGAGGGAGGTGAGCGAATTGCCTACGGAGCAAGAGCTCTGGCGAAAGGTGGGTTAAATTCGCTTCCGGAGATGACATTCCCGGGCGGTGTTTTGATTGGTTGCGACGCTGGCACACTCAACAGCGTTAAGATCAAGGGGAATCATACGGCTATGAAGAGCGGCATGCTGGCTGCAGAGAGTATTGTGTCGGCCCTCACGTCAGGTGATGTGGCGCCGGTGCAGCTGGATTTTTCTAGCCGACTGCGGGATTCATGGTTGGGTAAGGAGTTACATAGCGCCCGCAACTTCTCAGGCTTCATGCACAAATTCGGCACCCTCTTGGGGGCTGCCATGGTGTGGATTGATCAGAATCTCTTTGCAGGGCGAATGCCGTTTACACTGCACGATACCAAACCAGATTACGCATGCTTGATCGAGGCAGAGAAAGCCGCACCTATTCGCTACCCCAAGCCCGATAATTCCCTCACTTTCGACAGGCTGTCATCGGTCTTCCTTTCTAATACCAACCATGAAGAAGATCAACCGTGTCACCTCACTCTGCGCGATAGCAGCATTCCGGTATCGATTAACTTGCCGAAGTTTGCGGAGCCCGCACAGCGCTACTGCCCGGCGGGAGTGTACGAAATCGTAGAGGAAGCAGAAGGGCCTCGATTCCAAATAAATGCCCAGAACTGCGTGCACTGCAAAACCTGCGATATCAAGGATCCATCACAGAATATTATCTGGGTAACGCCTGAAGGCTTTGGTGGGCCCAATTACCCCAATATGTAGGGAAGCTGGCGACTAGGCAAGCGAAAACGAGACGCCATCACTGCTGATCCGGTGGTCCTCATTTGCCAGTGCCACCAGACGGTACCAGGCCGCTCTGGAGCACAGGGCGGTCAGTCCATGGGTTAGCCGAATATAAGCCGCACCACTCGCTTTGGGCTCCGGTTGCAACGGATACGCGCTGGAAACAGGGAACTGTCCGCCTGCGTTCAATGCGGCGCGAATGATTCGCCTTCCCTCTTCCTCTGTAACCTCGAAGTCGTTAATGATCAAAGGGTGAAGGGCAACAGCGACACGGCATTTTTCGACCGGTGTTACAAGATAGTACTCGCCGTCCGCCTCTCGTCTGAGAATCCCGGCAAATAACTGCCACAGCTCCTTGCGGCGAATCGGCAACCCTTCGTGGTACCAGGTCCCGTCTGCGGCAATCGCCATGTCGACGTCACCGCAGTAAGCGGGGTGCCACTCATCAAGTGGGGCCGGCGGCCTCCCGTTCACAGACGGGAGCAGTGATCGCCCGTGGTGGCCATGATGTCGATCGGGAATGCTGCCCGCGAGAGCCTGCAAACGGCTGTCTTTGTGTTGGCCGTCCTTCATAACGTGAAGATCCCGCGATTAACTCATCTGATAACGATATCAGCCGTGTCACGCTGATAGCGGACGTATTCTCCGAAACTCAGTCTCTGTTGCTCCGCACTACGCCGGCTCATCAATGTTTCCGCTTCGGCGGCGGTCAATCCGGCCACCGACCCGGGCGTAACCCGTGCCAGTTGGATCAGCGCGTGCCCTTCGCCCGGCACCGCAACCATACGCAGTGTTCTTGTCTCGCCTGCTGGCATCGCGAAGGCAGCTTCTAGCACTGGCCTAGGCAATTGACTGGCTAGCCGGGTGGTCGCCAGTTCTACCCGCCACTCGACGTCGAGAGCTGCCGCCACTTCCTCGAAACTCTCACCATCGACAAGCGACTGCTCCGCCCGCGACTGCAACTCCCTCAGGGCGTTTAGCTCAATTTCTTGCGCTAATCTCTCGCCAATTTCAGCCTCCACTTCACTGAAGGGCGCCACCTGAGACGGCCTTATCTCCGCGATGCGAAGTACCGCAAAGCGCTTGCCAGAAAGTTCGACAACCTCACTGTTAATACCTTCTCCATAAACTTCTGGAGAAAAAGCGATGTCACGTACAGCGGCCTCTGCGAAAAGCCCGCTGCCTAACTCCCGAGAGAAGGCTTCTGAGCGCTCTACCCTGCCATTGACCGCTGAGGCGGGACCAACCAGATCGGGCGCGTTAAATACAAGATCACGGAGTTCTTCTACCGCCAGTAGCAGAGCTCGCTCCGCTTCGGCCGATTCGATGGAGCTTCGCAACTCTTCTTTTACGTCGTCGTAACTCACCGAGTCGCCGTCTATACGCTCCTCTAACCGGATAAAGTGAGTCCCCGCATCGGTGACTACCGCCGGAGATACCTCTCCGGGCACTTGCAGGGCTGCGATAGCCGACTCCATCTCATCCGGAAACGCGGTGCCGTCAGTAAAGCCCAAAGCACCGCCCTGGCTGGCTGATCCAATATCGTCGGATAGTTGCTCCGCGATAGCTGCGAAGTCTTCAGCGAGCGCCAGGCGCTGGGACACTTCTGCGACCCGACGTGCAAAGTCTGCCTCTGACTCTTCCTCAGCAGGAATAAGAAGAATATGCGAAACCCTCGACTGCGTGGAGACGATGTATTCATCACGAACAGACTCAAACTGCTGACGGACTGTCTCCTCGTCAACCGCCGTTTGAAAATCCTCAGGAGTCAGGAGGATATAGTCGACCACCACCTGTTCAGGCCTCAAAAATTCGGATTCGTGGGCTTGAAAATAAGCTTGGAAAGCCTCGTCGGAGAGCGCTTCACTCTCGATGAGAGATCCTTCAGGAATGACCAGATATCTGACATCTCGCTCTTCGGCTACGAGGTTTGCCATCGCCGATAACTCTCGCTCCGTAACAAACTCACTCTCGCTCACTGCTGTCTGCAGCTGAGTCAGTACAATATCCTCAGCCTGCAGTCGTCGAAATCGCTCGGGCGTAAAGCCAGCGTTTGCCAACACGCTTTTATAGGCCTCGGGTGAGAAACTGCCATTGAGCTGAAAGGCATCGATCGCAGTAATGGACTTGCCCACCTGTGCTTCAGATGCGACAAGATGGAGTTCAGATGCTTTTTGTAAGAGGAGCGCTCTCTGGATCAATGATTCCAGAGCGCGAGGCTGAAGCCTATCGTCATCGAGCATAGCCGGATCGATATCTTCACCGAAGATACTGACAAGCTGCCTTTTTTGCTGCGTCACCGCCTCTTGTAGCGCAAAAGGAGAGATTTCCTCACCGTTAACCTCGGCAACCGAACTACCCGATCCTCCGGGCAGGAGTGTCTCCAGCCCGAATGCGGCAAAAGACAATACGATCAAGCCAATGATGATCTTGGCGGCGGTGCTCTGTGCCCCCTGACGCATGGATTGAAGCATGGCGGTAAATTTCTCCAGATATGGGTGACATGCACCCTGAGTGGTTCTCAACCGGCTTGACGATGATTATATGCGACTCTATTACGTAAAGAAGGCGCTCTGTGGCGCCTTCTTGTACTCACCGCTCGACGCGGCGATTATGAGGAGTAGTGTTACTTGTTAACGGCGTCTTTCAGCGCCTTCCCGGCTTTAAAGCCCGGCGTGTTAGAAGCTGCAATCTGAATAGTTTCACCGGTACGCGGGTTACGACCCTGTCGCGCTGCCCGCGCTTTTACCGAGAATGTACCAAAACCAACCAGCGACACGCTCCCGCCCTTGGCGAGTGCACCTGTAATCGCACCGATTGCCGCATCGAGTGCGCGGCCCGCAGAGGCCTTGGAAAGATCCGCATCTGCGGCAATGGCATCAATCAAGTCATTTTTGTTCACGTTATACCCCTTGAGTCTATTGAGC
>DFQW01000173.1:9777-16377 GCA_002377985.1 Halieaceae bacterium UBA3479
CTAAGGGGTCAACGCATCAGAGGCTTGAAATCAGTGCGATCTGGGCCGCTTCGTCTCATTCTCATCGCCTGTAGACTCTTCTGGCGCAGAGATTCGAGCAGAACCCTTTAAATAATCCTCATCCGACAGTGGCTCGGGCGAGCGCTCAAGCGCAATGGAAAGCACCTCATCAATCCATTTCACGGGCCGTATTTTGAGGTTCTTTTTAATGTTATCGGGCACTTCCTGCAAATCACGCTCGTTTTCATGAGGGATTATCACGGTCTCTATACCGCCACGCCGTGCGGCGAGTAATTTCTCCTTTAAGCCGCCAATCGGAAGCACCTCTCCGCGCAGTGTGATCTCGCCCGTCATCGCTATATCCGCTCTTATCGGGATATTGGTATAACTGCTGACAAGAGCGGTGCACATAGCAATTCCGGCGCTGGGTCCATCCTTTGGCGTGGCACCCTCGGGCACGTGGATGTGAACGTCCCTGGAGTCGTGAAGTGAGGCGGCAATACCCAATGACTGCGATTTCGCCCTGACGACCGTCATTGCGGCCTGTATAGACTCCTGCATAACGTCACCCAACGAGCCGGTTTTGACCAGCCGACCTTTACCCAGCGTAGACGCCACCTCGATTGTGAGCAGTTCACCGCCCACTGAGGTCCAGGCCAGACCCGTCACCTGACCCACCTTGTTCTCTTTCTCGGCGGTGCCAAAGTTGAATTTTCTCACGCCCAGCACGTCCGGCAGCATCTCGGGAGTAATCTCTAGTCCGGGCGTTCGCTCTTTAAGGGAAAACGCCTTTACCATTTTCCTGCAGACCTTGGCTATCTGCCTCTCCAGCGCACGGACACCTGCCTCGCGCGTGTAATAGCGAATGATATCCAGACACGCCGCTTCAGATAGCGACACCTCACTGACCTTCAAACCGTTGAGTTTGGTCTGTTTGGGAATGAGATAGCGCTGGGCAATGTTGAGCTTTTCGTCCTCGGTGTAGCCCGGAATCCTGATTACCTCCATACGATCCAACAGCGGGCCGGGAATATTCATTGTGTTGGAGGTACAGATAAACATCACGTCGGACAGATCATAATCGACCTCAAGGTAGTGGTCGTTAAACGCATGATTTTGCTCTGGATCTAATACCTCGAGCATCGCGGAAGCCGGATCGCCGCGGTGGTCCATACCCATTTTGTCGATTTCGTCCAGCAGAAAAAGTGGGTTCGCGACACCTGCTTTGGCCATCTTCTGCAGCAACTTGCCCGGCATAGAGCCGATGTAAGTTCTGCGATGTCCGCGGATTTCGGCTTCGTCTCTAACACCCCCCAGGGCCATGCGGATAAATTTTCTGTTGGTGGCGCGCGCGATTGATTCTCCGAGAGAGGTTTTCCCAACCCCGGGCGGGCCCACCAGGCATAACACCGGGCCCTTTAGCTTTTTGACCCGCTTCTGCACCGCCAGATACTCGACAATACGTTCTTTGACTTCCTCGAGACCGTAGTGGTCCTCGTCCAAGACCTGCTGCGCTCGGCTGAGATTGTGGCGGACTTTGCTGCGCTTAAACCACGGAATACTGACCATCCAGTCCAGATAGCCTCGCACCACCGAAGCTTCAGCGGACATGGGCGACATCATCTTGAGTTTATTTAGCTCAGCACTGGCTTTACCGAGCGCTTCCTCGGACATCCTTGCTTCGGTGATTCTCTTTTGCAGATCGTCAATCTCATTCGGGGCGTCTTCCATCTCGCCGAGCTCTCTCTGAATCGCCTTCATCTGCTCATTCAGGTAGTACTCTCGCTGACTCTTCTCCATTTGTTTTTTGACGCGACCACGAATTCTCTTCTCCACCTGAAAGAGATCGATTTCAGCATCCATCAAAGACTGAAGGTGTTGCAATCGCCCACGAATATCAGCTAACTCCAATATGCGCTGCTTTTCTTCGAGATCCACGCTCATGTGTGCGGCTATGGTGTCGGCCAGACGTCCCGGCTCATCGATTCCAGAGAGGGAAGTCAGTACCTCGGCGGGGACTTTTTTGCTCAGGCTCACGTACTTTTCGAACTGCTCGACAGTAGCCCGCACAAGCGAGGCGGCGTCCTTTTCCCCAAGCGATTCGGACTCAATTTCACGCACGGATGCGACAGCAAATTCGTCTTCTTCGTCGATTGCCAGCACCGCCGCACGATAACCACCCTCAACCAACACCTTTATCGTGCCGTCCGGTAGCTTGAGCAACTGCAGGATATTAGAGACCGTGCCCACCTGGTAAAGATCATCAGCCCCCGGCTGATCGTCGGAGGCGTTGCGTTGGGCAACCAGCAGTACTTGCTTGTTGTCCAGCATGGCGTGCTCAAGTGCTTCGACTGACCGCTCGCGACCCACAAACAGGGGCAGCACCATGTGGGGGTAAACAACAACATCCCGCAGTGGCAACAGCGGCAATTGATGATCCGAATCAGTCATAGCGTCCTCCGTCTATACGAGGATATATGGGGCCATGTTGACGACTTTAAAACCCCCCAGCACCCTAAAAACGGGTTTACACGTGATGATACAGCGACACCCTGCCTGCGGATTAACCAAAGGATGAAATCGACTGAAAGAAAATAGCCGCTGAAGAGCCTCAGTCAATCCTCTGCGCCCGCGGCAGCGGGGGCCGGCGTCTCGTAAACCAATAAGGGTTCTGAGTCACCCTTTACGACGGACTCGTCGATAACGATCTTCGCGACATTGGGAGTGGAGGGAATTGTGTACATCGACTCGAGCAGGATTCCTTCCAGTATCGATCGCAGGCCGCGGGCGCCCGTCTTGCGCTCCATCGCTCGCTCTGCCACAGCTCGCAAACCATCTTCGCGAAAATCGATCTCGACTCCTTCCATATCAAACATCTTCGCGTATTGCTTGGTGAGCGCATTCCTCGGCTCGGTCAATATGCGGATCAAGGCCGGCGCGTCCAGCTCTTCGAGGGTCGCTATGATAGGTAGCCGCCCTACGAATTCGGGGATCAGGCCATATTGAACCAGATCTTCGGGCTGCAGGTCGGACAGCGTTTCACCGAAATTTCGAGTCTCACTCTTGCTTTTCACTTCAGCGCCGAAACCAATCCCACCTTTCTCTGAACGATTGCGGATAATCTTGTCCAAACCCGCGAAAGCCCCGCCACAAATAAATAAAATGTTGCTGGTATCGACCTGCAAAAACTCCTGCTGCGGGTGCTTACGCCCGCCCTGGGGCGGCACAGAAGCCACAGTTCCCTCAATCAGCTTGAGCAATGCCTGCTGCACGCCCTCCCCCGAGACATCTCTGGTGATGGAGGGGTTATCTGATTTCCGACTGATCTTGTCTATTTCATCAATGTAAACAATGCCCATTTGGGCTCGTTCTACATCGTAGTCACATTTCTGCAGGAGCTTCTGAATGATGTTTTCCACGTCTTCGCCGACGTATCCTGCCTCGGTCAAGGTTGTCGCGTCCGCGATGGTGAAAGGCACATCCAACAAGCGAGCCAAGGTTTCCGCCAGAAGGGTTTTACCTGATCCAGTAGGGCCCACCAGCAAGATATTGGATTTGCTCAGCTCCACCTGTTCTGAGTCCCGGGACCCGGCGGCGGTAGCATTACGCAGACGCTTGTAGTGGTTGTAAACCGCGACGGCCAAAACGCGCTTCGCCTGCTGCTGACCAATCACATACTGATTGAGGATTTCATTGATCTCTTCAGGAATAGGCAGCTTTGAGCTGTCGCTATCTGTTGTTGCCTCCTGAATCTCTTCGCGAATGATGTCATTGCAGAGGTCGACACACTCGTCGCAAATGAACACCGATGGCCCGGCGATGAGTTTCCGCACTTCGTTCTGGCTTTTGCCGCAGAACGAGCAGTACAGAAGCTTGCCGCTGTCACCCGATGTGCTGTCGTTCGCCATCAATCATTCCCATGTAGCGCCTGTCTCTCCACCACCAACCTTGATACGTTTCGGGCGACATTGCAAGTCGCCATGGTCGGTCGCGCCAGGCCCGTCTATCTGGAGGTGATAACCTCATCCACCAGGCCGTACTCGACGCTCTGTTCGGAGCTCATAAAACGATCACGCTCAGTGTCTCTCTCTATGACATCCATGGATTGGCCCGTGTGCTCAGCGAGCAAGGTATTCAGACGCTGCCTCAGGAACAGAATCTCCTTGGCTTGAATCTCAATGTCGGTGGCCTGACCCTGGGCTCCACCACTCGGTTGGTGAATCATTGTCCGCGCATTGGGCAAAATGAAGCGCTTCCCTTTGGTGCCGCCGCTCAACAAAAACGCGCCCATGGAGGCCGCCTGACCAATGCACATGGTGCTGACGTCAGGTTTTATAAATCGCATCGTGTCATAGATTGACAGACCGGCGGTGACGGAGCCGCCGGGGCTATTGATATACAGATGCACATCCTTGTCCGGGTTTTCCGACTCTAGGAACAGCAGCTGCGCGACGACCAAGTTCGCCATATGATCCTCTATGGCGCCGACAATAAAGATCACGCGCTCCTTCAGTAGCCTTGAGTAAATATCAAACGAACGCTCGCCCCTCGAGGTTTGCTCGATCACCATCGGCACCAGGCCCAGGCCTTGAGGTTCCAAACTACTGTCCATAAAAGTCATTTATCCTTTGCCCCTTTCACTAGGCGTTAGCTGCTGGACGCGCCTTCGCGAGCGCGTCCTGATAACTACACTCGACTTCTACAATGGCCGCATCGGCCAGTAGCCTTTCTACCACGGCATCTTCGAGCACCCTTGATTCAATGCCGGCGAGTTGCTCGTTCTCCGAATAGTACCAATTGATAACTTCTTCGGGATCTTGATAGGTCGACGCGATGTCTTCTATGAAGGCTCTGACCTTAGCCGGTTCGGCCGCTAAATCGAAGTGGCCTATCATTTCTGCCACCACCAAGCCCAATTTCACCCTGCGCTTGGCCTGCTCTGCGAACATCTCATCGGGCAATATTGAGGCCAAGTCCATATTCTGAGGCGCTGCTCCGCCAAACTGCTGAAACATTTGCTGCCGCATCGTACTTACTTCCCTGCCAACCAGGGCCGCGGGTAACTCGATGCTCTCGTGAGCCGCAACAATAGCATCCATGACCTGAGTTTTTATTGACGACTCAATAGCGTTGCGCAGCTCTCGCTCCATGTTTTGCTTCACTTCGGCGCGGAAATCCTGCTCATCACCCTCTTCCAGCCCATATTTTGCAAACAAGGCTCCGTCGACGGCCGCGAGCTCCAGCGTTTTAACCTCTTTAACGCTTACCGCAAACTGTACCTCTGCGCCCGCAAGTTCTGCGTTTTGATATTCCTCCGGAAATGCAAGATCGAGGACCTTTTCGTCACCCGCCGTTAGACCAATCAGGCCGTCTTCAAAGCCCGGTATCATCCGTCCAGACCCGAGCTCCAAGGAGGTTCCCTCGGCCGAGCCGCCCTCAAAAGCCTCGCCCTCTCGCGTGCCAACAAAGTCAATGACCACCGTGTCGCCACTTTGAGCGGCTTGATCGGATGCCACCCACTGTCCCTGCTGCTTTCTGAATACCTCGATAATGTCGTCAATGTCTGCGTCGGTCACCTGCGCCACAGGTTTTTCGATGCTCAGATCGTTCAGAGGCTGAACCTCTACCGTGGGAAATACCTCGAAGGTCGCGGTGTACTCGACATCCTGGCCGACATCCAGTTTTCTTGCTTCGATGCTCGGCTGACCAGCGGGTCGCAGGTTTTCAGAGACAACCGCCTCTTGGAAGGATTGGCTAATAACCTCCCCCAACACCTCCTGCCTAACGCCTGCACCAAAGCGCTGCTTCATGACCTTCATGGGCACCTTTCCCGGACGGAAGCCAGGTAGCCGTGCATTGCGTGCAGCCTCCTGAAGTCGCTGATTAACCACCGATTCCACTCTATCCGCTGGTACGCCAACGGTTAATCGTCGTTCCAATCCGGATGTTGTTTCTACGGATACCCGCATGGTCCTGCTCCTGCCTAACAATCCAACAATAATCAGCTCGCCAGCGCCATTAGCGCCGTGTTAGCACCCCAATCCCGGGCCAGCTCTATTATAAATGGGGCGGAAAATGGTGCGGAAGGAGAGACTCGAACTCTCACGTCGTTAGACACTGGAACCTAAATCCAGCGCGTCTACCAATTTCGCCACTTCCGCACATGACTGCAAAAAGCCCGCCACAGCGCGACCCAACGCGGCGCGCGATGGTGTCACAGAATCTGAGCGGTTTCAACGCCACTTATGACGTGCCAAGCCGCTAACGCCCCACTACCAGATCGGCGGCCAACCTTTCCGATAGAGAATTTACATTAATACAATTTAATTGATACAAAACAATAACTTATTATTTTTATTTAAAGTTTTATGATAGAAATGATTGGTGGCGCGACTGGTAATATGACAGATTGATCTAACAAAGCGACGCCCGTGGCTGGCAAAAACCCCTGAAACAGGCATAATAAAGTGGT
The DNA here is from genome assembly GCA_002377985.1 of Halieaceae bacterium UBA3479. GTDB lineage: Bacteria > Pseudomonadota > Gammaproteobacteria > Pseudomonadales > Halieaceae > Luminiphilus. The sequence continues at coordinate 16,250 of DFQW01000173.1, forward strand.
CGCAGTGCCCCTCACTAAGCCTGACGACCGGGTATCCCAAGTACCTGCAATGTGTGTCTGCTGGTGTGCCCGCAGACGCACCACTCCTAAAAGTCTATGACTACGGGCCCTTCGGGGCCCGCTTTTTT
>DFQW01000071.1 GCA_002377985.1 Halieaceae bacterium UBA3479
AGAAACGTCGTCCAGGTAAGCCAAAAATCTTCGGAGAAATTCTCTGCCACCAAGTAGTTCGCACCCGCCATGATGATGCCGGTCAGGCTTATCCCGATCGCAATTCGGTCGTGATGCAATGGCATCGGCATGTAGCGCTCAATGCGCCCGCCAAAATAGGCTCCCTTGCGTAGCAATCCATCGGCCATGAACAGGCTGGCGGTGAGGAGCCCGAGAATGGTGCTCTTCATTTGTACCCAGTAATCGTCCTGAAACGCCAGCGAAAACCCGGCAGAGATCAATAACATGATCGTGCCAAAAACGGCGAAGCCCCCGAGCAGGTCCACTTTTACAAACCGCTGTGCCACGACCAGTCCCAGGCCGGCCCCGGCGCCAACGATCGCGGCCAGTGCGAGGTCCTCGGTGAACTTACCAACCAAATAGAACAGCGCACCCAGTGCCAGATCCGCATAGACCGAATATTTATTGCGCTGCCATTTGTTTTGGTTGGTCTCAGCCATGGAACGCATTTTTGCAGCGGCACTGTCGCCAGACTCTGCATCAAGGCCCATCATCTTTTTGAGCAAGGCCTCGCCATAATGCACATCTCGACCGGGATGACTCTCGTACACGATGTCCTCCCCTTCGATCACGGCAATAGCGATGTTCCACCAGTTGTAGTAACCCGACTTAACGCACGCAGTTTTACCCAAAGCGCCCGGTAACGAGTGCACGAAGGTAGTGGCGCCTGCCGAGAAGGCCAGCGACTGCTCATCCACCAACTCGTTGTTAACAAACAGTCGGGAGATGGTCGCTTTAAATGTCATCGAGACCTCAACCACGCAGTCGAGGCCCCGATATTCAAAGGGACGTATATAAGTCCAGACTCGCATATTGTCAGGGTCCCGATGCAGCAATCTTGGGTGCGCGAAAATCGGCGGCGCGCACCCACCCACACATGTTATGTCAATTCAGAGCAGGCATTATAGGTTGGCGCGGGCGGGGAGCAACTGAAGCCCATTTACCGCTTCTTTGATGATGAGATCGGGTCGCCTGAGCGACACCGGCTCAAGATCTGAATACTGGAACTCGGGTCGACTGCTTGCGCCTGAACGGCCGTTTGCTGTTCGGTAAGTACGAATGCAACACCCAAACCGGCACCCACGGCCACCCTCATTCATTGCAAGATCCATCGCGCGATCGCCCTGTTCCCTTGCTCTATTTGTAAAGTCGCATACTGGCAATCTCATCACTGCAGCAAAGAATTTCTGGCTATCATGGACTGGCAAAGGTAGGCAATCACACACTCTTATGAAAATAACACAACAAACGCCGGCCACACGCCGGCACGCAACCCGTCGCGGCACAATCGAGTATCGGATCGATAATCCCGCCTTCCCCAGCGGCATATGGGGACGAGAACACTTTACGCTGACCCGTCATACCAACGGTGATCGCGTGCTGCGCGCTTTTTGCGAACTTGATGACGAGCCGGCACTGATTCGCGATGTGATTCAGCGCGTGGATGCAGAGTTCCACCCCCAGGACTGTGTGGTGCGGCTTACCGAGGATGATTCGTTTAAGGGATCTACCTGGTATCACATCACTGATGATGAGATCAGCTATCAGGGGTTAACCAGTGCCGAGGGCCGTATTTCAGGACAGCTGGATATCGATCGCTCCATTCGTGGCTTTGGTACCCATGCCCTCAACTCCGATGCGTGGCTGGTTGCACGATTCGATCGCTCCGAGGGCCCGTGCCAGCGCACCTTTTATAACAGCCCACTGACCTCGCTCGATCACCGCGGAGCCACTGGGCCGGCGCTTGTGTGCTCGCAGGGCACCACCATCGAATACTTTGGTGAAGAGAACGTGTCAGTGCCTGCAGGCACCTTCGCGTGTCACCACTTTGCCTACGTGGTAGTGGCCACCGATCACCCCGAGTATCACCTATGGGTCACGACAGACGGTGACTTTGTCTTTGTAAAAGGCACGGTCGAGGCGCCCTATGACTGGTCATTCGAGCTCACCGAACTCATCGAGACCGCTTGAGGGCAGATCTCAGGTTGGGTGTCGGCTCTGACTAGCAAAAACCAGCCACTCTGCGCCCTGCTCTCCGGCGGTAAGTGAGTGGGTTTGATCTGCGCTTACACACAAGAACTCTCCTGCAGACGCCGACACGTCATCGTCGAGGGCCAGACTGCCTTGCAGCAGGTAGCCAACGTAGTCGAAGCCCATTGAAAACCCTGTTTGCACGTCATCAGCACGCATCTTCATACGGAAAATCAGCGGCCCCTCGTCGGGCATCTGACTCCATTCCGGTAGCGGATCTGAGGGGGTCACAATCGGCATGTCCTCGACCCGTCGACGGCCGGCGGGCTGCTCGAATTGACTGAGTCGTTGCGTCAGCGCCTCGGGCACCTCATACAAGTCCGCCCAATTCAGACCGATATCACCGCCTAAGCTGAACAGGTGAAACTGCACCCCCTCCTCGCCTGATTCCTCAGGACCATAAGCGTGCCCAGCCTTGACCCAGCGAATATCACCCGGTCGAAAACTGCCCTCATCGCCGATGCGCATCTCTCCCCGGGTAATCAGGTAAATGGTGTCATGCGGGTGCCAATGCAAACCCGCATAAAAGTTGGCGGGGAAGTCCGCCTCGATGAGAAATGGCTCGCTAGTGCGCAGTATCCGCGTTGGAGTCGTCGGTCGGCCATGGGGGTCGTGAAAAGACTCCCACTCCAAATCGTCGGGGCGAATGTGTTCAAGCGCCGTCATACCCTGCTCCGTTTTCTTGCCGTGCAGTCAGCGACTGCTGATAAAAATTTTGCAGATACGCCAGCAGGCCGTCACCGATAACCTCGATGAGCAAGCCGGCGGGATCCTGAAAATAACCCTGAGGGTCTCCTGACTGACCCAGCACGCGCGTATACCCCTGTGCCTCCAGTTGCCGGCAGGCTGCCACCGAGTCTGCGCTGTGAAAACACAAATGGTGCTGAACCATAGCGCTCTGAGTCACCCAAGGCGTATCGGGGACGGCTTCGATCAACTCAAAGTTGGCCTGCCCATTGCTGGCGTGGGCAATGCGCAGCGGCAGGTTGACGGGTTGACCGAACACGACCAGAGACCAATCCTCGCGTTCAACGCCGACCCAGCAGACGTTCAGCATCGATGACAGCCGGCGTTTGGCCGACTCGATGTCTCGGCACACCAATCCAGTGTGCACAAGCTGCAGACCCTCTAGAGGAGCATGTTGTGCCGTCATGATGATGGATACCCCCTTTATCTTTATGTCACTTGGGCGATATGGCTAAAACACCGGAAGCCGCTGTTCGTCCACTGATTCATCTGCTTTCCTTATAGCAGCAACCAGCAGCAGACTGGATGCGCGCCCAAGGTCGTTGCATCATGGCCACTCATTGCGGCAGTGACTGATCACACTGTGGCGATTAATAAAAAGGAACGCAACATGACGGATCGACTTGTGGCTCTGGCATCGGGGGTCCATGACGGCAACCCGCCCGAGGTTTCCCCGGCTGACATGGTGCGCATTGCCAGCGATGCCGGGTACAACAGCGTCGGGCTGTGGGTCACCCCCAATGACAACTGGCCGCGATCAGTAACCAGCGAGGTAGCAACCGCGCTTCAAGAGACGGGCCTCGTTGCCCTCGATGTCGAGGTGATCTGGTTGCAACCCGGCGGCAAACCCGATCCGATGCACCACGAAATCATCGCCATTGGCGGCGAGATCGGCGCCAAAAACTGTTTGATTGTGAGCTCGGAGCCTAACCGCGAGATCACCAAGCATTTATTCGAAGATCTGTGTGAGCACGCACAGCGCGCCGGCATGCGCGCCTGTCTTGAGTACATGGCCATTACCGAAGTAAAGACACTCGACGACGCTCTGGATGTCGTGACCGCGGTCGACCATCCCGCCGGCGCGATTCTGGTCGATCCTTTTCACCACGAGCGGATCGGGCATGCGCCAGAAAGAATCCGCGACATACCGGATCGCTGGTTAAGTTACGCGCAACTCTGTGACATGCCCGAGCGCGGAGTGATCACCAACCCTGACGAGTACTTCATGGATGCCATTGATGGCCGGCTCGCACCGGGCGAGGGCAGCATACCTGTTGCCGAGATGGTCAAAGCGTTACCCGCCTACTTACCCATCAGTCTAGAGATCCGTTCGCTTTACTACCGCGAGCGGTATCCTGACCCTGTCGAGCGGGCCAGAGTGATTCTTGAGCGCACTCGGGCCTTCTTCGCCGGCATGGAAAACCAGTAGATGGCATTACTAACGCCACTTCAGGAGGGCATTAAGCTTCTCCACGAAGGCGACACCGACGGCGCGCGCCGAACGCTCTCCTCAATCTGGGAGGACGGTGGCAGCGACGCCGGTCAAGCAGCGCGTTTTATCGCTCATATCGAAAAAGCTGAGCGACGCTACAGTGATGCCATCTTCATTCTTGAATCGTCACTGGAGAAGCTGGGTGACGATGCAGCAACGCTCGCGCAGCTCTCCGAGCTGTACATGACAATGGGCAACCATCACAAAGCCATTGAGGCGGCAACGCGATCTCTCAACGAAGTGCCGGACAACGCCGTCACAGCCCTGAATCGGGCTATCTGGCAAAGCAATTACGAAGATCGGCCCTCGGAGATAAAAAAAGCCTTTGAACAGTGGTCCTCTCGTTACCTTCAACTCCCCTCCAGCGGTAGCCCGCTGCGTAGTGCCACCCAGACAGACAAGGCTTCCGTCCGGCCCCTACGGGTAGGCTACGTTTCGGGTGATTTCGGCAATCATCCGGTTCGATATTTTATAGAGCCTTACCTCAGGCTTCACGATTGCTCGCAATTCGAGATTCATGCCTTCATGACCTCTGAGGAAGATGAAGTGTCGCAGTTTCTGAAGGAGTGGGTGCCCCACTGGCACAACGTTAAAGCGTTGGATAACAGCGCCCTTCTGAGCTTCATCAGATCACTGGAGATCGATATTCTCGTCGACCTCTCCGGTCACACGGAAGCATCAAAACTCGAGGTGTTTGCGGCACGCGCTGCGCCCGTCCAAGTCACCTGGTGGGGCTTCGTCCACACACTGGGTATTAAAGAAATCGACTATCGACTGTCCGATTTTGAGACCTGCCCCCCGGGGGCCGAGAGACACTACACTGAAGCACTTTGTAGGATGGAGTGCCTCACCGCGTACACACCGCCAGTCAATTGCGACACGCAATATCCATCACCCTGGCGGCGCAACCGCTATGTCACCATGATCAGCCTCAATCACACGCGAAAACTGAGCGAAGCTGCCCTGGATTGCTGGTGCGAAGTGCTTTTGCAAAACCCGAACTCCGGTTTGATTGTGGTCACTGCCGAGGGGAATGAAGCCGACACCCATAATTACTTCACTCCGAGATTGGTTGAGCGGGGTTTTCCGATGGACAGGGTCTCTGCAGTGCCCCGCTTGTCCATGCTGGAATATATGAACGTCGCATCCGTGGCTGACTTCGCACTGGACTCCTTCCCCGTATCGGGTGGCGTGACGACCTTGCATTCGCTTTGGATGGGCTTGCCTGTCCTTACGCTGACGCCAAAGAGCACCATCGCGATGCAAACCTACAGCGGTAACACGCTCCGGCTTGTCGGTCTGGATGAGTGTGTCACGAGCAGTAATCAGGAATTAATTTCCCGCGCCACTCAATGGATTCAGCATCCGGCGTTAATTGATCAATTGAGAGAGCGGACGCGCCCGAGTCTGGTGTCCAGCCCTTTCATGAACCTCGAAGCCCGAGTGAGGGAGCTCGAGGCCTGCTTTCGAGAAATGTGGCGGCGTTTTCTGCACAATGAACCTGTTACCGATCTCAGCGTGAGATGAACACCTGGCAAAGGTCCACGTCATGACACAGTCTCAGATACTGCCTACGGATCTACTCAGAGAGCGAATACAGAAAGATGTCGATAGCAGAATAATAATCACTGACGCGGCCGAGATATCCCTGTACGCCTCTGACGTATACGCGCGCGGCACGCCTCCCGCTTTGGTCGTCAGGCCTGCCTTTTTGGAGCAGGTGGCACGCGTAGTGCAAATCGCAACCTCCATGGGCTATGCGATCACTCAGCGCGGCGGGGGGATGTCCTACACCGGGGGATACCTGCCCACGCAAACCAATACCCTCATGCTGGACCTCAGTGCACTCAATCAGATTATCAGTATTGATGAGGACGACCTCGTTATCACCGTTGAGACAGGCGTGACCTGGCAGCAAATATGGGAAGCCCTGACCCCGCTTCGACTGCGCCTGCCTTTTTTTGGCACCTTCTCCGGGAGTCGCGCCACGGTGGGCGGCGGTTTGTCCAACGGAGCGCTCTTCATGGGAACTGCCCGTTATGGCAGCGCTGCCGACATTGTCGTGGGCATGGAAGTGATCGACGCCCAGGGCCGGCGTATCCAAACCGGTCAAGCCGCTTTTCACAACGGTCGCCCGGGTTTTCGCCAATACGGGCCGGATCTCACCGGACTGTTTGTACATGACGCCGGTGCGCTGGGTGTAAAAACGCTCGCATCGCTGCGCATGATCCCAATGCCCGACGCCGCCGACTACGCGTCGTTTGCCTTCTCCTCCCAGCAGGAGGCCGTCGCTGCGCTCTCGGCCATCGGGCGCAGTGGCTATTGCGAGGAGGCGTACATTTTTGACCCGGCCACAACCCAGCGATCTCTCGACCCCGCCACACTGCAAAAGGATATCGGCCGGCTTGGGAACGTGATTCGCTCCCAATCCAGCATACTCAAGGGACTGCTCGAAGGCGCGAAGCTCATAATAGCAGGCAGGCGTTTTGTTGAAGGTTCTGTCTACACGCTTCATTGCGTTTGCGCAGGCCGCTCAATCGATGCCGTGCGCGATGACCGGCTTGGTGCAGTCAGGCTGGCGCTCGCCCACGGTGGCGTGGAGATCAGCAACACCATTCCCAAAGCTGCCAGAGCCAACCCCTTTGAGCCGCTGAACGGGATACTGGGCTCGCAGGGAGAGCGCTGGGCCGCACTCAACGCCAAAGTGCCCCACTCTGATGCCGAACACCTCATTGCCGCAACTGAAAAGGCGATTGAACCCTACCGGGAGGGCATGGCGGCCTGTGGCGTCACTATGAGCTTTCTGTATATCGCTATTGCTCAACACATATTTAGTTACGAGCCGGTGCTCAGGTGGTTTGATGAGTGGTTGCCGGTGCACCATCAGATTCCGGAACGGGAATTTCTGGCCGGACTGACAGAACCCGAACCCAATCCTGAAGGGCGCGCTCTGGTAGAAGAAATTCGGGGCAAGATCGTGGACGTATTTGCCGAGTTTGGCGCAGCCAGCAACCAGATTGGCAAAACCTATCCGATGCTGGCCAGCCTCAACCCGGAGACGCGCGCAGTTCTGAAGGCGCTGAAAGCCGAACTGGATCCGGATGGACTGATGAATCCGGGTGCCCTGGGTGATTTCTCAGCCTGAGATCTCTACCGCGCGCTGCTCAAGATAGCCGGCTCAAAATGGCCCTCCCAACGCACCCCGCTCAATCGGTGGGCAGGCTGGTCAATAGTTAGCCGTCGCCCCCATGGATCTCCAGTGAGACCAACTCATACTGAGTCATCATGTAGCCCGTGACCTGTGCCTTGAGTAATACAAATTCAGCATCGGCGGTAACCCACACTTCGTAGGGCGGATGCTCGTTGGTTTCGTTTGAACCCTGAGCAGTGCTGCCCCTTTCCCCGTAGCAAAAGTGGAGGGCATCAAAGGTCCCGGCTCCGACCGTGATGGTCTCTGTACCCACGTATTCGATGATCATGCCCGGTTGGTGCCAGACCAGCGAAGGTCCGGTCGCACCGCGATGGTCCAGCGATGTCATCAGGAAGCGATCGAATACATGAATGCCCGGGCCATCCTTGCGATCGATCACCGCTAGGTGCCACGCGTCCCCCTGAATGGGGTGGGTCCCAAAGATCACCGGCCGCTCGTCATATGCCTGATGCTCGGAGAATCGTCCCCTTTCGTGGGTCCACCCCTCACAATCAGCGCCCTTGTCACCAAAATAGAACCAACTACTGCCCTGCTGTTCATCCCCCAGCGACAGACGCACAAAAGCATCGAGGGTGTCCCAATGCTTGTTTTTGGTCAGGATCACATCGCGTAGCACATTGGGCTCGTCATCGATCTCACAATGAGCGCGCAGGGTGCGTCGCCCGTCGCCGTGAACAGTAATGGTAAAGAACTCGCGACCGCGCTCAACGCCCTCCTGGCCGGGCTTGCGGCTGGTGTAGTGGATATGTCCGCGCAGGGTTTTATGGGGGCGCATGGCTTGCTCCGCTAACGATTGCTTGGCTTTGCCATGGTGCCACAAAGCGCTTAAGGTGTGCGGCAATACGCGGCCTCGGGACGCAACGATAACCATGTCCTCCCCTGAAGATCAGCCAGCACCGCCAACCCCCACTGTGTCGATCCGGCAAGGCATCTACCCCGGGTGGTGGATCGTTTTTGCGACGGCTTCCGGGCAACTGATTCAAGGGGGCTTTGTATTTTGGTGCATGGGGCTCTACACCGCGACATTTGAAGATGTCTTTGGTGCGCCCAGGGCCCAGATCAACCTCATTGAGACCTGCCTGACCGTGGCCACTAATCTTCTCTCACCGGTTGCCGGCATCCTCATTGACCGCTGGTCTATCCGGCACCTCATGATCATTGGCATGATTGCCATGGGACTGGGACTCATGATTCTGAGTCAGGCGGGCACCCTATTTCATGTCTGGGTGGTCTGGGCCAGTTTGATTCCACTTGGGGTCCTGCTTATTGGCGCCATCCCCAGTGCGGCGCTGGTCAGCCGCTGGTTTATCCGTCGGCGCGGCCTGGCTTTGGGGCTGACCGCGACAGGGAGTTCTCTCGGTGGTTTTCTGGTGCCCCCGTTGATGACCTGGCTGTTTCTGGGATGGGACTGGCGCACGGGGTTGATGGTTGGCGGCTGTATTTGCTTTGCCGTCATTCCGATCTTCTACTGGTTATTGCGCAACGAACCCGCCGATCTGGGGCTGAGTGGAGAGGCCGATATCCATGAAGCAGAGGGTGCCGCGGACACCCAGCTAACCCATGCTGTCGATGCCCGCGATTGGGGCATACCCGATTTGTTACGGAGCAACATATTTTGGCTGCAGATGGTCGTATCTGGCTCTTTACTGGCGGTCACACTGGGCATGCTCGCCAACCTCAGTCTGCACGCAAAAGATCTTGGGATAACGGGTCAATCCACCGCTCTGCTTTACTCAATCATTGCAATTTGCTCCTTCTGCGGTAAAGCGCTTACGGGTCACCTTATGGACCGACTGGGTATTCAGCGCTGCGGCTACCTGATTTGCGGGTTTTTGAGCAGCGGTTTATTGATCTTGCTCCTGGTGCAAAATTACACCGGTCTGATCGCAGGCGCTTTCGTGATGGGACTCGGCTATGGCGGTGTCGTCCCCATCTGGACCAACATGCCGGCCAGGGTTTTTGGCGCCGGCAGTGTAGGTCGCGCGCTCGGCGTCATGAACCCTCTACACATCCCCATCACCGCCACAAGCGCTCCGCTAGCGGGCTATATCAGTGACACCACGGGCAGCTACAGTGGGGTATTCTTGATGTATGCAGGCTGTTGTATTGTGGCGGCAGTGGGCCTCGCAATCATGGGCTCAGTATTTGCATCCGCAGACGCGAGCTAGAGGACGAAACGCATTATGGGCACGTCGAAAAATATCGCCTCGCCCGTCACCAAAGCCAATCTGAACGGCTGCCATCCCAGCCATCAAATCCTCTTTGAGCCCGTGCAAATTGGCCCGGTGGTGGCACCCAATCGCTTTTATCAGGTCCCTCATGCCAGTGGCATGACCGAGGCCAATCCGAGGGTGCGGGCTGCCTTCCGTGAGACCAAAGCAGAGGGAGGCTGGGGAGTAGTGAGCACGGGTGCGGTCTCGATCCATCCGAGCTCCGATGACTCACCCCTGCCCTTTGCCCGTCTCTGGAATGAGGCCGACATTGCCTCCCATGCTATCGCTACAGAAGCGATTCACCGCCACGGCGCGCTCGCTGCAGTAGAGCTATGGCACGGCGGTGCAGTGGTAATGAATCGCACATCGCGTTTACCGCCCCTCTCTCCTTCCGGCATTTCGTGGGCGGCGACTCACATAGGCTTTATGGGTCAATTGCGGCCCAAAAAAATGACGGGTGCCGATATTGAAGAGGTGCTGCACTGGCAGCGGCTCGCGACACGACGGGCCCTCGATGCCGGTTTCGACATTATTTATGTCTATGCGGGCATGGGTTATCTGGGCTATGAATTTCTGTTGCCCGAGTACAATCATCGCGATGATGGTTACGGAGGCTGCCTTGAGAATCGGGTCAGGTTTGTGCGTGAGATGCTCGAGGTTACCCGCGATGAGGCAGGCAATCGCGCCGCCGTGGCGCTGCGCATCAGCCTGGAAGAGTTACGAGGCAAAGCGAGCGATCACTACGAGAGCGAAGCCCACGGCGTGGTCAGTTTACTCTCTGACGTACCGGACCTTTGGGACGTCAAAATGGACTCAAGCCCCACGGACTGTGGCGCTTCGCGGTTCAGGCCCGAAGGTGCCCACGAGCCCATTATCAACTTTGTGAAGCGCGTCACCGATCGACCCGTGGTGGGTGTAGGCCGCTTTACCTCACCGGATACAATGGTGTCGCAAATCCGTCGCGGCGTGCTGGATTTGATCGGCGGAGCACGCGCCAGCATTGCCGATCCTTTTCTGCCCAACAAAATCCGCGCGGGCAACAGTGACGATATCCGGGAGTGCATTGGCTGCAATATTTG
>DFQW01000179.1:0-8683 GCA_002377985.1 Halieaceae bacterium UBA3479
CTTATGCGTGAAGTTATCAGCAACAGTAAATCGCAATTTAAATAGGCTTGAGTATAGTAAGACCTGCGGGTTGGGCTGATTGCTCACGAGAGATGCGCTCGTAATTGCGTGCATCACCAAAAAGTAATGAGACGCAGAAGGAGAACGACGATGAAAAATCTGACACGAGTTTTAACCGCCGCGGGGTTGCTGATGTTGTCGCAGTTGAGCACTGCAGCTAACCCCGTAGAGTTTTGGGGTTGCAAGTTCAACGACGGAAAGAGCATGAGCGACCTTATGTCTTGGACTGAGCAGTGGAACCGGGTTGTCGATGAATTACCAGATGACGGCTACAACGCATGGGTGATGACTCCGATGTTTAAAAGCAATATGACCGCTCTGGATTTTCTCTGGGTTGGTGCTTGGCCCGATTACAGTCAAATGGGTTCGGGGCTGGATAGCTTTTTTAACGGGGAAGAGGGCAGTGCACTGTTCGCGAAGTTTTTAGAAATTACCACCTGCGAAATCCATGATCTCTATTCATCCACATCGGTGCGAGAAAATTCGGGAGATTGAAGCCTGAACGTTGCAGGTTGGTTGCCGCGGCCGCTGGGCTTAGTATGAGATCCATTCCGGCCCCGTAAAAAAGGACAGAGCCTTGAGTGTCATCGGTTTTGATCACTTTAACATCCGCGCACCGCGCCCCCTTTTGGATGCGGTGCGAGACTTTTACGTACAAACTCTGGGTCTGAAAGTCGGGGCGCGCCCCGCGGTGGCATCCTACGGCTATTGGCTTTATTTGGCTGAACAGCCGGTCGTACATTTGATGGAGTGGGTGGATGCGCCCGACGTGGATATGTTGCCACGTGGGTGCCTCGACCACATTGCGTTCTCATGTGACGATTTCGAGGGCACGATGGAACACCTTGACGCCCTGGGGGTCGCATACCGACGACGAAATTTGGAATATCGGGGCCAAGCCATTACTCAGCTGAACATAACAGACCCTACCGGTAATGTTGTGGAGCTGAATTTTAAGGGCGATAAAGGGAGATGAAGTTGTTGCTGGCCCGCGGGCTCCTGCTGTCAGTTTGCATGGCTGGTTGCGCCGTGACGCAAGACCCGAGCGATGCGGCGTTAGTAACAGAGCTGGCCCTGGATGAACCGCCTTATTTCCCCAAATGTGTGGCGTCAGAGAGCGGCACCTACGAGCAAAGGAAGATCGATCGACACATGTGGTGGCCCTTGGAGTATGGGGTAGATGAATTAGCGCCTATTACTGACGAATGTGTGCTGACAGAACCGTGATTCGGCGACACGCCGAGGTACGTTATTGTTATCACTGAGAGAAGGGTTCGTCGAAGCAGAGAGGCTTGCGCGCGGCGTTGCGGTGAGGCGAGGGCATCCTACCCGTAGCGCGTATTTTATTTTCGGACAAAGAGTAAACGAGGAGAGCAATATGTTGCTAAGAATGTTGGCGATCATGGCGTTAGTGTATGGAGTGACGGCGTGCCAGGGAGAGTCTAATCAGGACGCGGCGAATATTGCTGCGGCGAAGGCAGGGTACGACGCTTTTGCGGTGGGTGATATGGAAGCGTGGGCAAAAACGCAGTCGCCCGAAGTTAAGTGGGCGATGCCTGAGGGCTTTCCCTACGGTGGCAATTACGTGGGGGCCGATGAGGTCATCGAAAAGGTTTTTGCGCCGATCGGTGAATTGTGGCCGGACTTCAAGGTAGAGCCCGTTGCCTTTCATGCTGCCGGTAACGTCGTGTTCATTGAAACGAAAATGACGACGGGCGGTCAGGTGAGCGACTCGATCCACAAAGCAGTGATCGAAAATGGCCAGTATGTTGAATTTCAAGTATTCGATGATGCGGGTTTTATGATGTCACACGCGGTGGGCGGTGGCAGTGGAGCACAGATTGGCACGCAGTTTTTTGAGGATGGCTCGTCGAAGCCGCTGTTTGCCGGTAATAGTGCGAATGCTCAGATCTGGGTCGATTATATTCAGGCGCACAATGATCGTGATTTCGAGCAAATCGCAGCAATGAATGCTGACGGTTTTAGCGGTATTACGGCTCAAGGTGAGGTGGTAGAGGGTTCTGCCGCTCAAACGGCTTTCTTGCAAAACTGGGTGGCGGCAGAAAAACCGCAGTGGCAAGTTTGGTGGGTAATTGCAAACGATGGGGAAAACGCCGAGGGAGCCATGGAGGAGTGGCTGGCTACGGGTACGGTGGTCACGAACACCAGTGCAGACGGAACCCAGACCAAGTCCTACGAAACCATCGACGTGCTGCTTGAGGATGGCAAAATCAAAATGTTGAACGTGGCGTCCCAGCGCATGCCTCAATAGGTGATAAAGCTTTGCGCGCGCTCCGATACGTTGGTTGATTTAGGTCATTCAGCCCCGGTGGGGCTGAATGACCCGTAGCTTTTTGATTCCACCCGGCAAGTATTCGGCCCGGACCTGGTGTTTCCGGGCACGTTTGACTCTAATTTTCAGTTTTTGATGTTAGGGCCGGTGTAACACCGTCTCCGTGTTGAGCATTTCTCCGGTGCAATCGGCGTATAGGTTGAAATAGTCGCGGGTCATCATCCAGCCACCGTTCGCCAGCATTGACCGCCTCGACATGAAGGCCTCCATATCCGGATACACCGCTACGTGAGCAAATTCACCCGCTGCGTCGGCCCCTCCGGTATGAGGCAACATAACCAGCCAGCCAATAATGCCCCCTGCATCTTGCTGCATATTTTGAGCGTACTCTCGGTGCTTGGCAGACAGCTCCTCGAATGTGACGCCATCTTTCCGCGTACACCAGTTCCAGGTGACATATCGTTCATCGTCCTCCGCCATCGCTTTCGGATCGGCATACAGCATAAAGGCATGCGCTTGCTTGACATGACAGACGGCGAGGGATTGCCATCGGTCGTTGAGTGCCATGCCGTCCTTTGAGGTGAGCCATAAATCCCAGGCGGCACCCCAGCGCTGGTAGTCGCTCACCAGAAATTCGACAAAATCATAGGGCCAGGGTCGCGCCAGATTCTGATGTGAGAACAGCGGGAACTGTCTGACAAATACGGGGTCGACATTGTTCTTTTTTGCCCACACAAAATAGTCTTCGATCATGGCTTGGTAGTCGTCGATACCCACGCCCGGATTGAGCTTGCACAGGTTGGCCTGAACGTTAAAAGGTTGTTGCACGTTAATGTTGTCGATCATGTGATCATCGGCACGGGTGACCGAAGTCGTCAAAAGTGCTGCGCCGAGCATGCTACAAAGGGTGATAATTAATTTTTGCATGATACTTCCCCAAGTGGTGATAGCGTTGTGCGTGATATTTGTTTCTGCGAACAGATCGATAGTTGCTCCGCGGTAGATAGACAACAGAGCAAGAGAAAGTTATCAGCTCAAGCTTTGCTTTTTTGTGACACTTATATGAAGTTTGATGTTGCAGATATGCAACACCAACCCTTGAAGGTTCAGGCGGTCATACTCGGCTTGGAGATAAAGTACAAAAGTCCTCCGCTGAGAACGATCCCGCCAGTAATTAACGCTTCAATCGGCCGTTGCATGACGATGTAGATCAGCGTCCAACTCGTTATTCCCAGAAAAACAAGTGGAGTGAACGGATAGAGTGTTACCCGGAAGGGTCGCGGCAGGTTCGGTTCTCGCCAGCGTAGGATAAAAAGTCCCAGTACCGTAGCAAAAGTATTCAGTGCCATCGTGGCACCGGAAAAAATGAGGATTTGCTCGAAAGAAGCGGACCACAAAAAAAGAAGCGCGGTACCCGATTGCACGATAATAGCCACAACGGGAATGGCGTCTTTATTCTCTCTGGCGAGCCATGCAAACCTGGGATAATCCTGCCCAATACGGTGTAGCACCCGCGGTCCGGCAAGAATCATGGCGCTGATAGTGGAGATCAACAGCAGTGCCAGCAGCGCACCCATCAGGGCGCCTGTGGTAGATCCGAAGGCATATTCCGCCGCGATGACGCCCACCTCGACTTTGCCCGCCATGGCCTCTATTGGTGCGACCGATAAGAAAACAAAATTGAGCAGGCAATATAGGGCGGCTACCAAGGTTGTGCTGATACCCAGTACCCACGGCAGACTTCGCTGCGGGGATGACAGCTCACCGCTGATATAGGTGGCGGCATTCCAACCTGAGTAAGCATAATTTACATAGATCAACGATACGGCGAAGGCGCCGCTACCTAGCGCGACGGTCGCGTCGTCGGTCCACGCAATTTCAACCTGGCTCACACCGTGACCTAGCGTAAGCGCCGCCACCGAGAAGCCCAGGATGAGGAGTATTTTAAGTGCCGTAAAGCCCGTTTGTGTCGTGCCACTGCGAGCACGTGTAGTGCAATGGGCGGCCGTTAGCGTAATGATCGCTGCAGTGGCCAGCCAGATTGGGTCAACCCTGAGCCCGCTCGAGTTGAGGTAGCTCCCAAACGTCAGGGCAGCAAGGGCGGTAGGTGCAGCAAAGCCCACCGTGGCTGAGACCCAGCCAGAGATAAACCCCGCGCACGGGTGATAGATTTCCGTCAAAAAATGATACTCGCCCCCCGAGCGGGGGAGTGCGGCACCAAGTTCCGCATAGCTCAACGCACCACATAGAGCCGAGAAACCTCCCACCACCCATAGCATCATGAGCACTGGCGTTGACTGGATGTCGAGCAATTGAAAGCCGAGACTGGTAAAGACACCAGTCCCGATCATGTTGGCTATGACTACAGCAGCTGCGACTTTTGGAGGGTAGTGAGACAGTGTTTTAGTCCGCTAGGGCAGAACGGCTTACCGTTATCGTATTATGGGTTGATTCGGGCCTGGCGACAGACCCGCCTCAATGCGACGTTGCCCTTGTCACGGGCACGGACGACGTTTACTTATAAGTGACTTTGTGCACGATCTGGTGATCGATCATCGTGCGGATTTCTTCGTAACCCTTGGCAATGGCATCGAGTTCCTCTTCGTCATCCGAGTAGCGCTCTGCGAGGATCTCGTTCACCTTGTTCCATTTCTCCTCATTCGGCTGATAGGCCGCCATGTTGGGGTACTCGACGTTGAGCCATACATTAGGTGAGTCCGCGGCCGTGGATACCAGAATGCTGTAGTCCGTCACGTAGCCCAGCTCTTTTTGCACCTCCATACTGCGAACCCAGGTTCGCTCCAGACGAACAAGATAGTCATCAAGATAGTTGCCCTGCACCGCAATCACGGTATGTTCGATAACTTCCTCACTCAGAGCATAATCTTCCCAGATTTCTGCCTGAGTAGAGATGCTCAGAGACAACAGTAATCCGCCTAAAATTGAGTTCTTAAACATTACGATCCTTCTCCCTTATTAGTGATTCTGTGACCAGTGGGATAAACCCCCAGAGCCTTGTTGTAGCATCATTGAGGGAGCAGGGATACCGGTTTTTTGCAGGTATAGAATGGCGGGAAGCTGGCTTGGGGTGGCCTAAATGGGGGAGCGTTAGTTAAACCAGGTGACGCCCCAGAACACCGCCATGCCGGCTATCAGAGCAAGGATATGGTTGCCTGAGTATCGCGCGGCGAGGGCTGCGCAAATGAGCCCTGCGCACTCAGCCGAGCCTGCGACCAGCTCTCCCTCGGGCGTTGTCATCATCGATATCACCAGTGCCGCCATGACACTGGGTGCCACATACTCCAAGGCGCGAAGCAACACCGGTGGAAAAGTGTATCGCGCAAGGGCAAAGATAAAAAAAGCCCTCATAGCATAGGAGCCGATGCCTGTGAGAATAATCGCGATGGCGATCAAGGGTTCACCTTGCGGGGCGACAGCAACATGATGACAACGGTTATAACCACAGCAATCAACATGCCTGATCGGTTCGGTAGCGGGGCTAGGAGGTAAGTCAGGGCCATCGCCATTGCAGCGGCGCCCAGTTTGTCGGGTCGATTACTGGCAGCCATCATCAGACTTACAAACAGCACAGGTGCGGCAAAGTCGAGCCGCCAATGTGCTGGAATCTGAGGACCCAGTGCAACACCAAGCGCGGTGCACGTCATCCACAAAGTCCAAAAAGTAAATCCGGCTGCAAGAAAATAGCGACGAAAAGCGGCGGGCTCGTCGACGGGTTTGATCTGGCTCAATACGAATACCTGATCAATCAGCACATAAGATCCCACCCAGCGAAACCACGAGGGCTGATTCTGAAATCTTGGCGCCAGCGTGACCGAGTAGAGCATGTGGCGCGCGCCCACGATGAGCGCGGCGCTTACCGCGGCGGCTACGGAGGCACCCTCGCCGATCAGTGTAAAGAGGGTCACTTGGATTGCCCCCCCAAAAATAATGGGTGAGGACGACCAGCCCAGCCACGTGGGAATGCCGGCTTCTGCCACTACCACGCCGAATACAAAGGCAAACGGCAGTGCCGGAATAAACAGCGGTAAGGCGTCGAGGCAACCGCGCAACGCGGGGCGAGTAGGGGTGGTGTTCATGGCGCCAGTAATATAGCGGACAAGTAAAAGATTAGCGCCAAAAAAAATCGGCCCGGTAGGGAGCCGCTACGACAGCGTCTTCAGCACCGCCGTGGCCATGGGGCTACGCCAGCCCTTCGGTGACAAAGGTATGGGGCAAGCTTTTTGGCGGGGATTAAGCCCTGAAACTTTGTCACCTTTTGCGCTCTGTGCGCTTTGATATCTTGTCCAAGCCAGCCTAGCATCTCGGCTGAGTAAACTGTCGTTAGGCCCGGTATGGCTGGTTTCAATTCCTCTGTTCTTGAGGCAATTGGCAACACACCCATTGTGGAGCTCAACCGCTACGGCGCTGGGGTAGAGCCCCTTTTGCTCGCGAAACTGGAGTTCACCAATCCGGGTGGCAGCATGAAGGATCGCGCTGCGCTGGGTATGATTGAGTGGGCCGAGCGCGAGCACGACCTGCAGCCCGGTGCAGAAATCATAATTTCTACCTCAGGAAACCTCGGCATCGGCATGGCGATGATCTGTGTCGTGAAGGGTTACCATCTGATTTGTCTGGTAGATCCCAAGCTCAACCCCTCCACTGAGCGGAGCCTTGAGCTAATGGGTGCAGAGTTGGTTAAGGTCGACGAAGTGGATCACACCGGCGGCTACCACCTGACTCGCCTCAAACGGCTCGAAACGGTGCAAGCTGAGCGACCGAATGCCATTTACCTTGATCAATACGACTCCCCTGCAGCGGTCGAGGCGCACCGAACCTCCACCGGGCGAGAAATTCTCGAGCAGATGGACGGTCGCCTCGATGCCATGATCATGGTGGCGGGCACCGGCGGCAGTTCCATGGGCGTTGCGCGTTGGTTGCGAGAGCATTCTCCTGATACCCGAATTTGGCTGGTGGATGAGGTGGGCTCTCTGGCGCTCCCATGTAGTAAGGCACCCGAGCCGCGGTTCCTTAATGGCATGGGGACCAGTCTGGAGCCCGCCAATTATGCCGGTGAGTCGTTCTATGATTTTATCGATGAGGTGGTACACATCGAAGCAGGCACCGCGATCAGCACGGCCACGGAAATTGCGCGTACAGAGGGTATTTTGATGGGGGGTTCCGGCGGCGCCGCGTGTCACGTGATGCGCGAGATGGTCGCACCGCGGTTTGACAGTAATGCGCGTCTGCTGGCGCTCATTCCGGATCACGGCAGCCGTTATACTCAGACCCAGTTTGATGTGGAGTGGCTCGAATCGATGGGTATCAACGTACCGACTTTGACGTCACCGACGCAGTCGTGACCGATACCGGCACACTTTTTCTCAGTCAGCAGGATGTGATCGACGCGGGGGCCACAGACGTCGACTGGGTGGGCGGCGTGCTGGAGCAGGTCTTTAAACTCCATGAGCAGCAGGCGTTTACCGCGCCCCCAAGTAGCTTCCTCAAGCGGCCCGAGTGCCCCCATGTGGCGGACCGCATCATTGGTCTGTCAGCGCACGTAGGCGCGCCCTTCGACCGGGAGGGGATGAAATGGATCGCCAGCTCCCACATCAACCCTGAGCATGGCCTGCCGCGCGCCAACGCGGTGATCATCCTCAACGACCCAATCCATCGGTTGCCCATTGCCATTATGGAGGGCGCATTGATCAGTGCCATGCGTACCGCCGTGGTGCAGGCGTTGGCGGCGCGCTACCTTGCGCGAGCAGACAGCGACTCGGTCGGCCTGGTCGGCGCCGGGCGGATTGGCGCACTGACGCTGTGGGCCATATCCCAGTGGTTCCCAGATATCCAGCACTATCGGGCTTACGACCAAAGCGCAGAACGTTTGGACGCCTTTGTCGAGCACATGGCCACGCTGGGCATAAAGGTTGAGGCCGTGTCGTGTTTTCGGGAGGCACTGGCAGAGGCGGACATGGGCATCGTTGCGACCACTGAATCGGAGCCCTACGTCACGGCGGCTGAGTTCAAGGCTGGCTCACTGTTTATGAATGTGTCGCTCATGGATCCCACCTTTGAGTTGGTCAGCGCCGCGGACAAAATTGTTGTGGACGATTGGCATCAGAGCGTGCACTCCGACCGGGTATTGGCGCGCATGCACCGCGAGGGGCTCGTCACGCGAGAGAGCATTCACGGTGAGTTCGGTGCCGTCGTGTCAGGGCACATACCGGGTCGTGAAGATCCCGACGAGCGCATTTTCTGGAATCCTTTTGGCTTGGCTATCGAGGACATCGCGGTGGCCTCCGCGGTTTACGATCGGGCTCTGTCAGAAGG
>DFQW01000179.1:9032-9445 GCA_002377985.1 Halieaceae bacterium UBA3479
GTCCTCTTTTGACCACTGAGGTCGGAGACGCAAACCGCATCGCGTTTCTCGATGTGCTACGCGGCGTGGCTCTGTTCGGGATCCTGTTGGTCAACGTGTTCAATTTTGGTGCTGATTATCCTGCTTGGTCGGGGGTGGTGGATCAGGTGACGTGGCAGGTCAAGCACGTCTTTTTTGAAACCAAGTTCTGGATGCTCTACAGCCTGCTGTTCGGCATGGGTTTCTTCCTGCAAACCCGATCCCCCGACTACACCATGGCGCGCTCGCTGCGTCGTCTCGGTGTCCTGATGCTCCTCGGGTGTCTGCACGGCCTGCTGTTTGAGGGCGATATTCTGATGCTCTATGCCGAGCTCGGTGTCTTGCTGTTATTGCTTTATCGGCTTCCGACAAAATGGCTCCTGTCTCTTGCATTG
>DFQW01000179.1:9781-10073 GCA_002377985.1 Halieaceae bacterium UBA3479
GGCGGTGATCGGGGAGATGATTGGCCGCCAGAGAGCGTGGTGGAAGCGGGGGTATGGCTTGAGGAGGACCGGAGGGATTCGCCGCTCGTCACGGGGAGTTTCACGGAAGTATTGGCGTACCACGCCGCATTTTTGCCCGAGCGTTTCTGGGTCGACTGGCAATATCCTGACTCGGGTCTACTAGTGCTTGCCTGTTTTCTTATTGGGTTCTGCCTGATGCGCGGTGGGTGGGGTGCTCTGCAGCGACTGACGCGCGGGCAATCCGTGTTGCTCGCGCTGGGCATGTGGTTGG
>DFQW01000206.1:0-2019 GCA_002377985.1 Halieaceae bacterium UBA3479
GGAGAAAACACGCATAGTCGGCAGCGAGTCACCCCGCCGCTCTGCTGCGTCCAGCAACTCTTGAAGAAAAGGCGTAGCGCCTACTGTCATGGTGCCGCCCACGCGATGAATAAAATCAATGCACTGGTCGGCGTTCCATCGCTCCATCAATGCAGAACGCCCATCGCGAATGAAGGGCAGATTCAAGCCACTGCTGTAGCCGGTAATATGCGTTATGGGCGACGGCATAATCATCACGTCTGATGAATTGGTGCCGGAGTGGTCACTGGTATTGTCCAGAATACGGGTCAGCGTGTTGTGACTATGCAGCACTGCCTTTGGAAACCCAGTGGTACCTGACGTATAGAGCCGACACTTAACGGAGTTGGGGTCAATAGCGGGCAAACTGGCCTCTGTAGCGGGCTCACAATCTGTTAGCTGCTCGTATTGGATGGTGCCGGGATATTGGGCTGCTGCCCGCACGGTTACGATGTTCTCGAGATGCGGCAATTCCGGGCGAAGTCGGGAGATCATGTCGACATAATCAATACTGCGGTGCTGATCGGGTATGAAGATCAATTTGCTGGCGGCATCACTCAAAATAAAGCGCAGCTCAGCATTGCGATAGATAGGAACGATAGGATTGACGACCAATCCGAGCGCCGCGGCCGCAATATCGATAACAGCACCCTCTCGCCAGTTGGGTAACTGAAAACTGATAACGTCACCTTGCTGCAGACCCAGCGCTTTCAGTGCGGCGATTAACCGCAACGCCTCGTTGGCGATACTGCCATAGGTAGCATCGGGCTCGTTTTCCAGAAAGATAGCTACCTTGTCCGGGTGCAGTCGAGCCTTCTTAAACGCCTCTATGGCAATGGTGGTATTGCGCCAGTCTGGCGCATCGCGAGTCAGCCGTTCTTGACTAAGAGGGGTCATAATTCCGTGAGCACCTTACACTGGGAGGTAGGCGACCTGAGCGCTTCAAAAGCCGCTGGCATGTCATCCAATTTAACGATATCCGTAATCATTGGCGTCGCATCTATTCTCTTTTGGCCAAGCATCGCGATCACGGTCTCAAAATCGTCTCGAGTGTAAGCGATGGCAAAATACATACTCAGCTCCTTTACCAAAGCCTGAAGCGGAATGATCGTATCGGGCTCCTCGCAAACCCCCACCGGCACTATCCGAGACCGACGCGGAGCAATATTGATGCTCTCCTGCAACAAGCCAGGTGCACCCACACACTCAAAAATTACGTCTGGGGCCCCGCCACTCAGATTCGCAAACTCCTCACCTAATGTGGCACCCGGAGTCAGCGTGCCGGTGGCCCCCATCTGCTTGGCCATGGCGCGTCTTTGCTCAGCCATCTCCGAGACCAACACATCCTTTGCTCCAAAAAACTGGCACCACAGTGATACGGCGAGACCAACTGGTCCAGCGCCGATAATCAGGACCCGCTCACCCGCTTTGAGCTGCGCCACGCGAACAGCGTGCAGCCCCACTGCGAGCGGTTCAATGAGCGCGGCGCTCTGCATCGTCAAATCGTCAGGTAATTTAATCGTCTCGCTAGCACCGGTTTTGACATATTCGGCAAACCCTCCGGGGGTATTCATCCCGGTCAGCTTCACTTGCAAGCATTCAAAAGGGCGTCCATTGATACAAGATTTACACACCCCACAGCCGATAAAGGGCAGCGCAGTGACCCGGTCACCGATTGCCCACTGACCCTTCATGGCCGACCCCACCTCGGCAATGTGGCCGCAAAACTCGTGGCCTAAAATAGAATCACACTCTGCAGCAAAAGCACCTTCGCGAGTCGAATGAAGATCAGTTCCACAAATTCCGCAGTAGCTAACCTCCACCACCAATTCGGTAGCTTCAGGCGATGGATCGGGCACGTTCTCCACTTGAAGTGGTTGCCCAATCCCTTTGAAAACAGCTGCTCTCATAGTCACTTCACCTCTTCTCTTCAGTTCAAGACCGACCGGCTCGTGGCATAAAAACACGTTTGCCCAGACGCTATATTAAATTTTTAGTGCC
>DFQW01000206.1:2315-14183 GCA_002377985.1 Halieaceae bacterium UBA3479
GCATGCTTTGGCCAAGTAATTTTTGACTTTAACTCAAATTAAGTTGAGAATACTTCAATTATTTTTGCAACACTTACAGCGCGTTACCGTAACGAGAAGCCCTGCATATAAGAAATTAGCCGTTTTTCTGGCGACGGGTAAAGTCCCCCTGAAGACAGAACAACATCACCGAGCTGAATAATGACCACAGATCAAAACATCGCCTTGGATTTAAGCAGCGAAGCATTCCTAAGAGAGCCGCACGCGTCCTACAGGCTTGGCAGACAGCATTGCCCTGTATATGCCGTTCCCAATCAAGACCTGGTAATGGTTTTTGGTTACGACGAGGTGCTTGAAGCGCTGATGAAACCAAAAATTTTTTCCAGCAAAAATGAAGAATCCGTTTTAGGCGCCTCAATACACAACCCAGAGTGCCAGGCGATTTATAAAACTGGCTGGCCTCAAGTTCCGACACTTTTAACCAACGATCCCCCCTCACATACCCGCTTCAAAAAATTGGTCAGCCAAGCCTTTACGCGCGATCGCGTCGCCGGGATGCAGGGTCATATGGAAGCAATGGCCGATGCGCTCATTGATAACTTTATTGAAGACGGCGAATGCGACTTTATCGATCAATTTGCCAACCCCCTTCCGTGCCAAGTGATCGCGGAGCAGCTGGGTTTTCACAAGAGCGATATTGCAAAAGTAAAGGTGTGGAGTGATGCGTTTATAGACCTTATTGGGAAAGACATGACATCGGCAGAGCAAGTGGAGAGAGCCAAAAGTGTCGTAGCGTTTCAACACTACATGAAGGCATGCCTGGACGAACGACGCACCCATCCAAGGGAGGATGTGTTGACTGATCTGGTTAATGCCCGGGTCGACGATGAAACACCCTTAAACGAGGCTGAGCTTCTCAACGTTGCACAAGCGCTACTCGTAGCCGCCAACACCACAACTTCGCACATGCTGTCTGGTGGGCTACTCGCTTTGATCGATCATCCAGTGCAATTAGCCAAAGTCCGGGAAAACTTAGATCTCATACCCAACATGGTGGAGGAGCTACTCCGGCTGCAGACTCCCACTCAGGGCATGTGGCGCCGGGCTTCTGAAGATACAGAACTCGGTGGCGTGCCAATCAAGAAGGGTACGATGCTAATGCTGGTGTTTACGTCGGCCAATCGAGACAAAAAGCATTTTCCTCACCCGGATGATTTTGACGTCGAGCGAGACTTTTCCACTGCCCATGTCGCGTTCAGTCGAGGGGTCCATACTTGCATCGGCATGATGCTTGCTCGCCAGGAATTGGTGTGTGCATTTAGACAAATAATCAAGCGAATGGACAACATTAGGTTATCGAGTTCCAGGCCACGCCCACAGTATGAGCCGAGCTTGATCTTTCGCGGCCTGGAGAGCCTCCACGTTGAATTTACGGCTCGCTAGGCCAAGCTGTTCGCCGAGGTAATGATTTCGCAACCGGCAGCGCGCGCTCGAATGTTTATCCAAGCCGGCCCTTCTTAGCGGCAATGCGGGCTTAAGGGCGGGCGATCTCGCCGGATGCTTCCTCCGAGTCAAACCCGCATAGAGGCAACATGGTCTCCAGAAAAATCCGGCGCGCATCTTTTAGTTTTATGCCCTTGTCAAAATAAACTGACGAGCGCAAACCAATGATCAGTGCGTAGCATACCTCGGCAGAATCAGCAGAGTTTTGTCCGAGGGAAGACGGCGCCTCCTCAAAAAGAGCCGCCAGATAAGATTTACAAACCTGATCGAAATTACTTTTTGCTCGAAACAATCCATCGTGATTTACAGCAACACCAAAACACTCCAGCATAATGCCAATCTCTTGACGAGATCGCGCCTTACCCTTAAACCAAAAATCGGCCAGAGCATGGATTTGATGTAGCGGCGCGTTTCTGGCTATAGCTTCAACGTGCTCTAAAATTCGGGTCGCAACGGATTCAAAGTATTCGAGCAAGATAGAGTCCTTGCCCGAGAAGTAATAGCAGAGATGGCTGGCCGACATATGGGCGCGGTTTGCAATATCCTGGAAAGACGTATTGACGTAGCCCTCGGCCTCAATACAGTCGTGCAGCGCCTTGAATATCTTGCGTCGTCGTCGTTCTCCCGGGCCCAACGAGTTTGCCGGGGATCGTTTTGATATTGCCAAAATGGCCTCGCCGCGGGCTTGAAAACTAGCGGGCCATATTACCGAATGGCCGATTCAGTTGAAACAACTCATTAGAATTCCCGCTTTGTGCGCTACACATGAGGGGAGATTCTCAGTGAGGGTGACAGTCGCTCACCACGAGGCGGCTTGGCTCATAGGCCAAGCGACCGTCCAATTATCTCCTTCATGATTTCTGTCGTACCGCCATAGATTGTCTGCACACGGCCGTCTCGCCACGCTCTAGAAATACTATAGTCATCCATGTAGCCATAGCCACCGTGGAGCTGCAGGCACCGGTCGTTCACTTTATTTTGCAGCTCGGTAGTCCACCATTTCGCCATTGCAGCCTCTTCGGGACTGAGCTCCTTGTCATTGAGTGCAACAACGCATCGATCGACAAATTCCTGCCCTATTCTTATCTCTGTCTGCATTTCTGCCAGCGCAAAGCGGCTATTCTGAAAGGAACCAATGGGTTGGCCAAAAGCCTCCCTCTCTTTCACATAAGCGAGCGTAAGATCAAAACTGTAGCGCGCTGCCGAGATCGCAGATATAGCAATGTTGAGTCGCTCCTGAGGCAAATTAGACATCATGTAATAAAAGCCCTCATTTTCCTTGCCCAGACGATTTGCCACTGGCACGCGGCAATCAACAAACGACAGCTCGGCGGTGTCCTGGCTATGGCGACCGATTTTTTTAAGGTTACTACCGCGCGTAAAGCCGGGCGTACCCGCCTCTACCACCAGCAAGGTAATGCCTTTATGACGATCAGCACCGGTGCGCACTGCCATAACCAGCACATCGGCGTTTATACCGTTAGAGATGAATGTTTTAGACCCATTAACAACATAATGGTCGCCGTCTCGCTTGGCCGTAGTAGCCAGACGAGCCAAGTCTGATCCAACGCCCGGCTCAGACATCGCAATAGCAGAGATCAATTCACCAGAGCATAAGCCAGGAAGCCACTTCTGCTTTTGCTCGGCATCACAGAACTCAATAAAGTACGGAATGATGATGTCGTTGTGCATGGCAATGCCCGAACCTGCACTGCCGACCCCCGCCAACTCAAACTCTTCCATGATGATCTGGTTGAAGCGGAAATCGTCAATTCCAGCGCCACCCCATTCGGTTCCAACCTGCGTGCCTAAGAACCCGCTGCTGCCGGCAGCTGTGAACATTGATCGATCACAGATGCCGTTTGCTTCCCATGTCGCGTTGTGAGGCACAACTTCTGATAGCACGAATTTTTTGAAAGCATCTCGGAATAACACATGATCTTGCTCGAAATGATTGCGCTCCATATATAAATAGCCACCGTGATTTTCTCAAAAAAAAGAAGGCACTACGCAGGGGCAGTGAGCGCTTTTTTGAACAGCGTTTTAAGGCTCAGCCACCAACTCAAGCATGGCACCCCCCTTCAAAACTGACAACAATAAATTGAATAAATTTCAATATTTTTTGAGTCATGCTCAATTAAAGTTTCGTTAGCCACCGGAGTGCGCTATGCTCGACGGGAGCGCAGAAGCGCTCATGCTGCGACCTTTATCCAAACAACAATCAGAGGAAAAAACCGTGGCCAGACAAAGTACGCTCTATGAACCCAGCCGACATTCAGCGCAAAGCTATGAAGACATTCTGGCGTCTGACTTGGTGCCATCTCCTGACTTTTATCGCGAGGGTGAGAATCCGCCGGCAGAACTGGAGTCTTACGCAACTTCTCGTTACTACGACCCGGCCTTTTTCCAAAAAGAGGTTAAATACCTGTGGCCCAAGGTATGGATATGGGCGTGCAGAGAAGAGGAGATACCCAACGTTGGTGACCACATGGTGTTTGATATCGCCGGTTACTCTTTGCTGATAATTCGATCGTCTGATAACGAGATCAAGGCGCTTCATAACTCCTGCCTGCATCGGGGAAGGCAAATCATAGAGTGCGATGGAAAAGGCGCCAAAGCACTGCGCTGTCCCTTCCATGGTATGGCGTGGAACCTTGATGGATCGCTCAAGTTTAATCCATTTGCATGGGACGCCCCCCAGTGGGACGAGCAGGAAACGCGATTACCTGAAGCCCTTGTTTCTACCTGGGGGGGATTTGTGTTTATCAACATGGACCTGTCGGCCGCTCCTCTTGAAGATACCCTCGGCCCTATTCCTGATCACTTTTCTCGATATGATCTTGAAAATCGCTACAAGGCCGTGCACGTCAGCAAGAAAATCCGCGCCAACTGGAAAGCCTCCACTGAGGCTTTTATGGAAACCCATCATGTTGTGGGCACTCATCCGCAAGGGTTGGCGATGACAGCCGACTCGAATACCCAATACGACCATCCCAGCGAGTATGTTGGTCGGCAGATCTGTGCGCACGCCGTGCAAAGTCCGCATATTTCGGAAGAGCTGGCCCAGCAAGACATATTCGATGCCTTCTTTGGCTCTGGACAGCACGACGTGGATGACGAATCAAAATTGATCGTACCAGATGGAATGAGTGCCAGAGCTTACGCCGCACACGTTATGCGAACGCAGCTATCGTCAATCACAGGCGAGGACTACAGTCACGCGGGCGACGCGGAATTTACCGATTCACTGATGTACAACGTGGCACCGGCCATGAGCTTCTGGGCTGGCTTTTACCAAAACATTGTTTACCGATTTCGACCCAATGGCACCGATCCAGAAACCTCCATTATGGATATCGTGATTTTGCGGCCCGTCCCAAAAGATGGCCCTCGACCCGACCCCGTGCCCATCATGCATCTGGACTTCGACGAACCGGTAACTTTAGCGGGAGCCACCATGGGCGAAGGGCTTGCCGTTGTATTCGAACAAGACGCAGTGAATCTACCATGGGTCCAAAAAGGACTTCGAGCCAGCCGAACAGGAACCGTTGAGTTCACCCACTATCAAGAGATGCGCCTACGCTTGCATCACCGGCTTATCGATCGCTTGATAGAAGAAGGAGAAGCAGAAAAATGAGAAATGCAATTCGAATCCTGGCAGTTTGTATCGCTGGCGTAATGATGCCCGGATATCATGCGGCTGCTGAGGTCGCTGAATCCTACAAATGCAAAATGAAAACCGGAGTGAGCAGAGCACAACTCGCGGCAATGGCGGAGACCTTTATTGGTGTTGGCGAGGCCAAAAATTTCACCGACTTTAAACTCAGCATCCTGTTTCCCATGTACAGCGATGATATTTCAACAGGCACCTTTTTCTGGAACGGCACCTCAACCACGATGACCGCGCTGGAACAGGCCATTGCAATCTGGGAAGGCCCTGATAACAGGGAAGCTCAGACACTTTGGTTGCAATACGTAGAGGGCTGCGAGAGCGCTAGTCTCTATAGCGCGGTTCCCATTAATTAGGGCACATCTAATGAAGGCACAGCGCCGCGGCCGCTGTTAGCCGCGGCACCGGAGAAAACCAATGCTAACTGCTGAAAACTACCGGTCCATGACGGTAGAACGTCGGGAAAACGGGGTGGCTATCGTCACGCTAAATAGGCCCGATAAGCTCAACGCCGTCGACAGCATCATGCACACCGAATTAACCCGCTTTAGCGTGGATTTTGCGAATGACGACGATCTGCGCGTGCTCATTATTACGGGCGCTGGCAGAGCATTCTGTGCAGGCGGAGATTTTAGTCCTGAAGATCAGGTCTCTGGCGGGAGTGACGGGAAAAAACTCTGGAGAGAGTCACGCCAAATCGTAGATAACATGCTCGCTTGCGAGAAACCCATTGTTGCGGCGATAAACGGTTATGCGCTTGGGCTAGGCGCCACTGTGGCGCTGCTCGCTGATGTGTCTGTCGTATCACCGTCTACAAAAATTGCTGATACGCACGTGAATATGGGTATTGGCGCAGGCGACGGAGGTCAAGTGATATGGCCCTTCCTCGTCGGTGTCAATCGCGCCAAGTACTACCTAATGAGCGGCGATAAAATCGGCGGTAAAGAGGCCGTTGAAATGGGTTTGGCGACCTTTATGGTCGCAGAAGACGAGCTATTGCTACCGCGTGCGATCGAGATTGCAGAAAAATTAGCGGCCGGTGCGCCACTGGCGGTCGCCGCATCAAAACTGGCAGTTAATGCATATCTGAGATCAGTCAGCGCCGCGGTATTTCCATTGGCGGCGCACGCACAGGAAAACACGATGGCTAGCGCTGATCACCAAGAAGCAATTCTAGCTTTTCGGGAAAAACGGGCCCCTCACTTTAAGGGCAGATAATATTTTTCATGGCAAACCTATCCATCTGAATTTCCATTAGAAAAACGATCAAACGAAAAAGGAAAGTAGTTGATGCCCGACACGTACAGAAAAATTGTTGCACATAAATATTCGAAGAACTTTAGAGAAGCGAGCGAGATTGTTAGCACAGAGATCGTGGAGCCGGGCCCCAGTCAGATCTTGGTCAGGAATAGCTTCGGCGGAGTCAATGCTTCGGACGTCAATATCAGTGGTGGTGTTTATTTTTCAGACGGTAACTTTCCATTCGATCTAGGCTGTGAATCTGTTGGTGAAGTGGTTGCAGTAGGATCCGGCGTTACCGAATTCAAGGCGGGAGATGCGGTCGCATCACCTCAAATGGGGAGTGCGTACAGCGAGATGCTCTGCAGGAATGTAGAGCAATTTATTAAGGTGCCCCATTGCTCTCCTGAATACCTATCAGTGTCGGTGGCCGGTCTAACCGCTTCAATTGGGCTCCACGAGGCAGGAAACATGGGCTCGGGGGAGACGGTACTGATTACTGCAGCGGCCGGCGGTGTCGGTAATTGGTGCGTCCAGTTAGCAAAACTTGCTGGGAACCATGTTATCGGAACCTGTAGCACGCAGGAAAAAGCAAAAGAATTGAAAAGCCTCGGCTGCGACAGAGTGATCGTTTACTCAGAAGAGGACCTGGGTGAGGTGTTGGCTACCGAATATCCTGAAGGGATTAATCTTGTTTTTGAGCAAGTTGGCGGACAGACTTTTGACACCTGTGTCGACCACATCGCTCAGCGTGGACGAATATTGATCTGTGGGTTTATCTCGGAATATATGGGAGACCCCCAAGAGGTCACAGGCCCCCGGATTTATCACAAGCTCTTATGGAAGTCGGCGCAGCTACAAGCATTTCTCTACAAAGATTGGCCTGACAAAATCACCAGTCATCTTGAAGCGCTCATAGAACAGGTTGCAGGAGGCCACATCAATCCACTCCTCGACCCCAAGGAATTTCTCGGTCTGGAAAGCGCTGCAGACGCAGTGGAGTATCTTCATTCAGGCAAAAATACGGGGAAAGTGGTGGTCAGATACTGACAGGGCCCAGGCCCTAACCTCAGAAGCCCATTGGTGTTTTCTGACGACAACCTCGAGGAAAGAACGATGAAAACACTGACTTTTACTTCGGCGTTATTGATCTCAATAACGCTGTCCTCTATCGGGGTCATGGGTTCAAACCTCGCAGCATCAGAAAACCACTACGGCTCTCAGGGCAATGTGGGTCCGGTAGCGGATCGTCTCGCGATTCGCGAGCTGATTGAGTCTTATATGGCCGCTGTAATAGAACAAGATGCTGATAAATGGATCGCGAACTGGGCAGAGGATGGCGTGTGGAATCTGGGGGGCGGCGACATCTCCGGCAAAGATCGTATTCTCGAATCATGGTTAACGATCATGGCGCCCTACAAGCACACCGCCATGTTTGGTCAACCTATATTTATTCAGGTGGAGGGCGATGAAGCTGTGGCGCATTGGCACACCAATGAACGACTGAGATTGTTCAGTGGTAATGAAATGCTGGCAGTGGGGCGTTACAAGGATCGCTACATGCGTATCGATGGGGCCTGGAAGATCAAACGCCGCGATTACAGTGTGGTCTTCACCACCGCAGGTAGCCCCGAGTAGCGAGCGGCACAAGAATGACAGCGACGGGCCGACCCGACAGCGCAGTGACAAGTGATTAAGTACTTAGGCGCAAAGTGATGAGACACTCCGTCTTTTTGCCATGCACCTCAGCATCAGTGAGGGAGATCTTATGTCAATTAACCGGCGTCAACTGCTCGCAAGCAGCGCGGCAGTCAGTGCAATTAGCTCAGCATTCTCTGACGCGACCCAGAGTCCAAATAGCATGAGCGAGAGGCCAATCGCTTCCTTCGATAATTCACGAACGCTCCATCCTGGTGCCACAGGCTTTAACATCGAAGACAGGTTGGCCATTATCAATCTCTGCAACTCTTACAGTAGCGGATACGATGCTGACGATTTTGATCGCTGGCTAACGATGTTCACAAGCGATCCCGTGTGCACCATCCATAGGGCAGCCAGCGAACCCATCAAGCTCACAGGCGCTGAATTTCGTAACGCTTTCACTGAATTCCGCGCCAGCTCAAGCAGAGGAAACGTGCAGCCACTGCATTACAGCGCCAACTTAATGATCAAAGCACAAACACAAAATACCGCTATTGCTGAGATGTACATGCTGTATATCCCCTTCGATATCAACGCGCAGGACAACGAAGGCATTCGCCTTGGCGCACTCGATATCACCGGCACTTCCAGATATCGACTCGAGCTGGTTAAAACAGAAGAGATCTGGCGCATTGCCGAGTACAGCATTTACTTCGATCAAAAAACCATCCGCCAGTCCTGAGCTTGGGTGACCATGCGCGTGACCACCCGGAGCGTATAGATAGGTCGTATCAAGGTCGCAAATGCATGCTGCAGCTCAGGCTAAATCACCGGTCTCGGGCGAGAGCACTGGACCGATGTTTGCAAGAGGCGCTGGCGTTTGCTTCCGCTGCTGATCAGCCGGGCAGACTTTTATTTCCGCACAACTGATTGAGAACACCCGAAATGAAACTAGTAAGACACGGAGAACCCGGCAAAGAAAAACCGGGGCTAATAGACAGCCACGGTCAAGTCAGAGACCTATCAGCGGTAGTAAATGATATCGATGGCACTACTTTGTCTGATGACGTGCTTCGGTCGCTTCATGATCATGACCCCCTCTCACTGCCACTGATGGGCTCAGAGACCCGTCTCGGTCCATGTGTAGGCAATGTAGGGAATATCATTTGTATCGGATTGAACTATGAGGATCATGCCAGGGAGGCAAATTTACCCATTCCTGAAGAGCCCGTCGTATTTATGAAATCCACCAGTGCCATCAGTGGCCCCTTTGACAATGTAATTTGTCCAAAAGGTTCTAAAAAAATGGACTGGGAGGTTGAGCTGGCGATCGTTATTGGAAAACGCGCCGCTTATGTTACCGAGGAACAAGCGGAGGCCCATATCGCGGGTTACTGTGCTGCAAACGACTTGTCTGAGCGCGAATTCCAATTCGACAGAGGCGGTCAGTGGGACAAGGGCAAAAGTTGTGAGACCTTCGCCCCCATTGGACCCTGGCTGGTAACTCGAGACGAAGCGGCGGACATTACAAATCGTGCAATGTGGCTCGAGGTCAACGGCCATCGATATCAAAACGGATCCACTGCGCACATGATCTTCCAGCCAAGCTTCCTTGTGCACTACCTTTCACAATTTATGACGCTGATGCCGGGTGATATTGTAATTACCGGCACACCACCGGGAGTCGGTTTTGGGCTGAAACCGCCCGTCTTTCTGAAGCCCGGGGATCTCATCACCTTGGGTATTGAGGGGCTTGGCGAGCAGCGAACGCTTGTTGTCGAAGCGACACGTTGAAAACCCCAACTCAGGGGACGATTAAGGTAGCAGCCATGACAGACATTATTAGTGCATTAATAGAGTACCTTGGTGAGCAACAAGTCATACTTGGCGCTGATCTGACCAACAGAGCAACAAGTTATTGGCGTCCGGAACCCACTAAAACGCTCGCCCTGCTTCGTCCCCGCAGCACGGACGAAGTCAGCCAAATTTTGAAATTGTGCCATGCCCACGACCAACCCGTGGTAGTTCAGGGCGGGCTCACCGGCTGCGTAGATGGTGCAATATCAACAGAGCAAGAAATCATCATTTCCCTTGAGCGAATGAATAGGATCGAATCAATCGACCCTGTTGGCGGCACGGCAACAGTTGAGGCAGGCGTTATCCTGGAAACCCTCCACTCTACCCTCGCCAATGAGGGATTGATGTTCCCTCTGGACCTCGGCGCGCGCGGAAGCTGCACCATTGGGGGCAATATCGCGACCAACGCCGGAGGCATCAACGTATTGCGATACGGGATGATGAGAGAGTTGGTGCTAGGGCTCGAGGCTGTGCTGGCTGACGGCACTGTCATTTCTTCGATGAATCAGATGATCAAAAACAATGCCGGCTATGACATCAAGCAACTCTTTATCGGTTCTGAGGGCACGCTGGGTGTGGTAACGCGCGCGGTTGTCAAAATTCATCCCCGCTCGAAAAGCCGCGACTCGGCAATGGTGGGGGTTCAAGATTTCGAGGCCGTGACTGGCTTTTTACAGTATTTGCGCGGCGCACTGGGGGGCACATTGAGTGCCTTTGAAGTGATGTGGGGCGATTACTTCTGTGCCGTCACCGAGCCTGGCTGGCATCGACCACCGATGCAACGCGACCACCCTTTTTACATCATGATAGAAACAGAGGGCTCTGACCCTGAGTCTGATGCAAAGCGTTTCAGCGACACGCTCGAGCATGCCTTTGAGACGGGGCTCATAAGCGACGCGGTAGTCCCCAAATCAGAAGCCGAGCGCAAATCTCTTTGGGATATCAGAGAAAATTTTGAGGCTATTCTAGAAAAGCAGCCCTACTATCTTTACGACGTTAGTCTGCCTATCAAAGACATGCCGGCGTACGTGTCGGATGTGCAGAACGCCTTGCAAGATCAGTTTACGGCTGCCTCATGCTATGTTCTGGGTCATGTGGCTGACGGGAATCTGCATCTATTTCTCTGCCCCGGGGAATCCGGTGATTGGCATGAGAGCTGCGATAAAGTGGTTTACGGCCCCCTGAAAAACTTCGAAGGGTCTATTTCTGCAGAACACGGCATAGGCACAGAGAAAATTAGCTGGTTAGGTATTAGCCGCAGCGAACCCGAGATCGCGTTAATGCGGCAACTCAAAGCCGCGATGGACCCCAATAAAATATTGGGCGCCGGAAGAGTCATACCTCCAGCGGAATCCTGAGGCTGTACCGGGGTCAAACACACGCCGTTGGCGGAGCAAGTAGCCAACTCAATAATATGGCTTGGCTCCAAGCGTATAACTGCAGCGCGACGGACACTCGCGACGTTTGAAGGGAGCCCGCCTGCAACGCTTCCAGTTCCTCCTGCTGCTCGAACTTGACTTGCCCTCTTTGCTTCATCGCGTCCGCCTCCGCGCTACCGGCTTTTATCCGCAGTAGCGCGACCCTGTTTACCATCTCATCACGATTTGCAGGCCTAATATCGTATGGTGATATCCAGTCAGGCCCTTAATCAGCGAATCGTATTGGACTCGGGCAATACGCGGTCGTAGTTTGTTCAAGGACAAGTAAGTAAATTATCAGGCGGCCAGCGGCATTGCGTATCTGGCGCGCCGCTAATATGCCCCTGGTGCACAACACCACTAATACAGGGGCTACTGTTCTACCCGTCGCTGCTATCGGGAGGTCGCAATGTCGATTAGGAATGAGTTCAATGCAGTAGTCCGAATGCTGGAGGGCCTTCAGCTCGAAATTGAAGCAGAGAGTGACTACGACGATTTGGCTATCCAGCTCGAAGCCATTCTGGACAGGGTATTCGTTGCCATGGAAAGCCTGCCATTCGA
>DFQW01000206.1:14542-15664 GCA_002377985.1 Halieaceae bacterium UBA3479
GACACACCCTTCAGGAAGCGGCGTTCTCCAACGCCTCCAGTTGTTCTTGCTGCGCCAGCCACTCGCTCTCGAGGTCTGCCAAGTCACGCTTGAGTTGACCTTCCTGCTTCATTACATCGGCCAAGGCGCTTCCGCCGTTTTGCGCGTACAAATCACCATCTGCCAGCTTGGCCTGCAGCGCCTGCAGGGCTTGCTGGCCCTTTTCAATGCGCTGCTCCAGCGCCCGTATGGACTTTTTGAGCGGCTGTAGCTGGGCGCGTTGATTGGCTGCGGCCTGACGGCGGGCCTTGCGGTCACCTGCGTCTTCTACTGCGGCTACTTGCGGTGCTGCAGGCCTGGCCGCCTCGGCGGGATTGGAGGACAGCACCCATTTTTCGTAGGTCTCTACGTCGCCCGCGTAGTCATCCACGGTGCCGTCATTCACCAGCAGCAGCTGCTCTACCGAATTGCGCAGCAGGTGCCGGTCGTGGCTCACCAGCACGATGGCGCCCGCATAATTCTGCAGTGCCACTTCGAGGGCGTGGCGCATATCCAGATCCAGGTGGTTGGTGGGCTCATCGAGTATTAGTACGTTAGGCGCCTGCCACACGACATGGGCCAGCGCGAGCCGGGCTTTCTCGCCCCCCGAAAAAGGCCGAATCGCCTCCTTGGCGCGGTCGCCCCTAAAATCAAAACCGCCAAGAAAATCCAGAATTTCCTGATCCCGCGCCTTGGGCGAGAGGCGCTGTATGTGTAAAAACGCGCTGGCGTCGAGATCCAGCACCTCGAGCTGCTGCTGGTCAAAATAGCCGATCTGCAGATGTGCGCCCTCGGTGCGCTCGCCGGCCATGAGCGGCAGCTCGCCCGTGAGGCTTTTTAATAATGTGGTTTTACCGGCGCCGTTTTTACCCAAGAGCCCCACACGATCACCCGGGCTTAACGACACCGACACCTTGGAGAGCACTGCGCGCTCACCGTGGCCCAGGGAGGCGTCACGTAATGTGAGCAGCGGGTCGCTCACCTTGCCGGGCTGCGGAAAACTAAAGCTGAAGGGCGAATCCACGTGCGCCTGCGCCACCTTTTGCATACGCTCAAGCTCTTTGAGGCGTGATTGCGCCTGGCGCGCCTTGGTGGCCTTGGCCC
>DFQW01000144.1 GCA_002377985.1 Halieaceae bacterium UBA3479
ACGCCCCGCAGAGGGTCGTCACCGGTCACGAGCTCATAAAATGCCTCCGCCAGCCGCTGGCTTTCTCGAATACAGATTTCCCAGTAGGCCACACGCTGCTCGGGAGGCATGGAGCGGAAATCACCGCGGTCGGGAATTTTTCCGTACGGCAAACTCGCGAGAAACTCATCGCTGGGGCAGATCAAGACCAGATTGCTGAGGCTGGGTGAGCGCGTGCGGGCGGGGAGATTTTTATCAAACCATCCCGGGGTCAGTTGCGCGCAAAAGTGAGGGTACAGCACCAAACCGTCACTTGGGGCAGGGTCGAGGGTAAAGTGGTAGTCGATGATACCCCCATCCCAGAAAGGACCCTCGCCTGCACCCGCGATGCTGGGTTCACATTGCATCAGCAGTGGAATGGCGCCGCTCGCTTTGAGCGCGGGAATCAGATTGTCATCGGCAAGCGCAACCATCTGGGTATCAAAGCCCGCGCTAAAAGGCGCTTCAGTAAGCGCGGGATGACAGAAAATAACGCGTTGGAAAAAACGCTTGAGACCGCGTCGGGACCAGGTGTTAGCGACCGTTGCCGCTGCCATCCCGGCGACCAGAGACGCCCCCCGTTGGCCTCTCGCTATGCTTTTTGCGCGCGCTGTGACGATGGCGTTACGCAGAGTGGGATGATGGATGAGGTGTTGGGCGCCCTCAGGGCCTAACGCTTCCCTCAGCATGTCTCCCGCGACCTTGCTGACTTCTTCGGGCGTCGGTTTCCGGCGGCTGTACTCCTGTCGCAGATACGCATGTTGGAGGCGTTTGATGGCGCTCACGGGGTCCGGTTGAGTAAGACAGGCGTGTCGCCATGTGCCGATCGAGGAACCCAACAAGGTCAGGGAGCGTGAGCTTCGAGCCAATAGCTCGGAGGCCAGCACCTGATCCAGTTCTGAGAGAATCAACCATTTGGGTCCACCTGATGCGCCCACCACTGTGTCGAAAGGTGCGTTCTGCCAGCCGTGTTCGGCGATGACAGCCTTGGCGGCGCTACCCATGAAGATTGAAAGTGGCTGCGACATGACGCGTTTATTTCACCGGTACCTTGTGGTGGCGGCATTGAGTGTAGCGAAAATCGTTGGCCGCACATGTCCGGACAAAAACAGGCACGGTATTTGCAGTGTGTACCGAACAGTCGCTGCCGAGACCAGGCAGACGGTCGCTATTCAAGCCCGGCTGCGCGGCAATATGACGAATATAACAAGACATATGTGGGGGTTTAGGTGCTGGGGCACATAACGGGATACGGATTTTTGTTACGGCCGGGGCTGAGCGCTCATGCATGACGGTCAAACATTAACAGCTAACCTCTTCGAAATACTCGGGGAATTTGCTGCTCAGGAGAGGTTGCCGGCAACGTTCGGGCAGCGCTTTGTCTCATGGTATGCGGGGATTACGCGACATCTTGCAACCAGAGCCGCGGCGGCCGAAAAGCCACTGCTGGTGGGCGTTAGCGGCTGTCAGGGCTCGGGAAAAAGTACCTTGTCAAAGGCGATGGCGCGCATCGCAGAGGTTGCTTTTGGCACACCCGCAACTGCGCTCTCTCTCGACGATTTCTACCTCACTCAACATGAGCGCCAGCGACTGGCTCGCTCCGTTCATCCTTTGTTCGCAACCCGAGGAGTGCCGGGCACCCACGACCTCACGCTACTCAATTCAACGCTTCAGGCGCTGGCGACGGATAACGGACCCGTGGCGTTACCCGGGTTCGACAAGGCCCGGGACGACCGCACCAAATCAGTGCAGTGGCGCCAAGTTTGTGCGCCTGTGAGGCTGATTTTTCTCGAAGGATGGTGCGTGGGGATTCCGCCTCAGCCGCTGCCTGCACTCGCCGAGCCCGTCAACGAGACCGAATTGGAGCAGGACTCGGACGGGGACTGGCGCAAAGAGGTCAACAGACAGTTGCAGAGCGATTATGCAGCGCTATTTGCGCAGCTTGATGCGCTGTTGTTTCTCAAGGCGCCCGATTTCAGCACGGTATTTGAATGGCGTTGGGAACAGGAGCAACGCATGTCTGACGCCATCCGGCAGGGTGCGCATACCACCACCGGTAGCGCTATGACCCGTGATGAGGTGGGCGCCTTTGTGCTGCATTACCAACGTCTGACCGAGCATGCTTTGCATGCATTGCCTCAGCGCGCGAATGTCACCTGGGATCTGTCACACGATCGTTCCGTGCGTCGCATGCAGTTGATGACGGTGTCCCCATGAGCGCCGCCGTCATCTACACCGACCTCGACGGGACCCTGCTCGACTACCACAGCTACTCGTCCGAGGCGGCCAGTGACACCTTGGCGAACCTGCGTGAGCGGGGTGTGCCTGTGATTCCTTGTACGAGCAAAACCGTCGCAGAGACCCGGGTTATCGCGGCGCGGTTGGGGTTGGACGGCCCAATGATCGTCGAGAACGGCGCCGCGATATGGGTGCCAACGGATTGGGGTTTATCGCGCACTGAGGCCTCTATCAGCGAGCGTGAGATGTGGTGTCATGGGTTTGGTATTTCTCGGGCCGTGATCCGCCGTCAGCTGGCGGTGCTCAGTGTTGAATGGGGTAACCGTTACCAGTCTCTGTGCGATTTATCAGACAACCAGGTGATGGCGATCACCGGGCTCGATGCCGACAGTGCGCGTCTCGCGAAGGAAAGGTACTTTTGTGAAACCCTCGTTTGGCTGGGGACACCCGCTGATCGCACTGCTTTTGCCGAGCAGGTAAAGGCACTGGATCTGCACTGCGTGCAGGGCGGGCGTTTTGTGCACGTACTCTCTTCGGGCGGTAAAGCTGAAGCGGTGAGCTGGCTGCATCGAAAGATCCGCGCGGAGCGGCCGGGTTTTGACGACGCCATCAGTATCTCGGCGGGCGATGCGGAGAACGACATAGAAATGTTGCAGGTAACGAACCTGGCTTTGCTCGTGAGATCCCCCGTTTGTGACCCCCCCACCATAAAGCGGGCGGGCGGACTTGTTATCAGCGATCAGGTCGGTCCGGCTGGTTGGTCGGAGGGCATCGAGATTTTATTGGACCACCTAGACGAGGAGGGAGCGAGTGGCCGATTTTTACCAAAACGGCACAATTACAACGCTGCATAACCTGGGCGGGCGATCAACCGAGGACCTCGAGAAAGACCTGCTGTCATTTAGCCAGCGCAGGGCACTCGGGCTGATACTGCCATCGCTGTACTCTGAAATTCAAACGCCTGCACTGCCCGCGATCATTCGCGAACTGCAGTCGGTGCCCTACCTCTCGCAGGTTGTCATCGGGCTGGATCGTGCGTCCGAATCCGAGTACCAGCACGCACTGGAATTTTTCTCTTCGCTACCCCAGCACCATCGGGTGCTGTGGCACGATGGGCCACGCCTTAGGGCGATCGACGATCGTTTACAGGCGGCGGGCTTGGCGCCAAAAGAGCTGGGCAAGGGTCGCAACGTTTGGTACTGCATGGGATACGTGCTCGCCACGGGCCGTGCCGAAGCCATAGCGCTGCATGACTGCGACATCCTCACTTATGATCGCAGCTTGCTGGCGAGGCTGATTTATCCGGTCGCGCATCCCATATTTGGCTACGAATTCTGCAAGGGCTATTACCCTCGTGTCTCTGACAACAAAATTAACGGCCGGGTATGCCGATTACTGGTCGCGCCCATGATTCGTGCTTTGAAGCGGATCGTCGGAGGCTCGCCTTATCTCGATTATCTCGACAGTTATCGCTACATCCTGGCCGGAGAATTTGCGTTTCGGAAACGCCTACTCGGTGATCTCCGCATCCCAACTGACTGGGGTCTCGAAATAGGCGTCGTGTCTGAAGTTTATCGGAGCAACAGCAACAAACAGATTTGTCAGGTAGATATTGCCGACAATTACGATCACAAGCACCAGGACCTCTCGCTGTCTGACCAGACGGTGGGGTTGTCACGCATGTCTCTCGATATCGCCCGGTCGCTGTATCGCAAGCTGGCCATTCAGGGCACGGTGTTCAGTCCAGAGATGTTTCGCACCCTCAAGGCCACCTACTACCGCATGGCGTTGGATCTGATAGAGACTTATCGCAACGACGCGATTATGAATGGCCTTACCTTTGACATTCATCGTGAAGAAGAAGCGGTTGAGCTCTTCGCAGAAAATATTCTCGAGGCCGGCAACCAGTTTCTTGAGCGCTCCACAGAGGCCCCCTTCATTCCTACCTGGAACCGGGTGTTCAGTGCCATCCCCACGATCTTCGAAGAACTGGTAGAAGCGGTAGAGGCTGATCACGCCGAGTTTTCAGCCAGCTATTCCGCGCCCAAATCAGCCAGTGCATGAGCGTTTCTGTTGAGCAACGATTGCAGCGACATCTCGAGGCAATCTACGGCAATGATGACTGCCCTCCGGACCTAAAAAAATGGGCCGACCTCCTGTTAAATGCTGCGCGGCTGCGATCAGAGCAGCAGGCGCCGGAGCCTCATCGCAATCTTTGGAGTGAAGCTGATATCGGGGTCATTAGCTATGGCGACTCGATCATTGATGACGCCGAGTCGCCGCTGAGGACACTCCACGGATTCTTGTCTCGGGAGTTGGGCTCCGCGGTTTCCTGGGTGCATGTGCTGCCGTTTCATCCGTGGACGTCTGACGATGGGTTTTCAGTACTCGATTATTCCAGTGTCAATGAAGCCCTTGGTAGCTGGGCGGATATCACGCAATTGGGCATCGACTACCGGCTCATGGCTGATCTGGTCCTCAACCATTGCTCCAGTCGATCGGCCTGGTTTGAAAATTTCCGCCAGGGGGTCGATCCGGGTAGCGATTATTTTTTTGTCCCCGACGAAGAGTTTGATACGTCTCAGGTTGTGAGGCCACGCACCTCTCCGCTACTGAATCCCGTCTTGACGGAGCGGGGTGAGCAATCGGTGTGGTGCACCTTTAGCCCTGATCAGGTGGATTTCAACTTCGCGAATCCTGCGGTAGTGGTGGAGTTTGCGAGCATCATCAGAGCATTGCTCGACGCCGGAGTGCGGGTATTTCGCATGGATGCTGTGGCGTTTCTTTGGAAGAAAAGTGGCACGACGTGCATCAATCTGCCCCAGACCCATGAGCTGATCCGTTTATTTCGTCTGCTCATCGAATCTGCACAGCCCGATGCGATTGTGATCACCGAGACCAATGTTCCCAACCGGGAGAACCTGTCTTACTTTGGCAACGCCAATGAGGCGCACGGCATATACAATTTTTCGTTGCCACCGCTTTTGGTACATGCGCTGGTAACGGGCAACGGTCGTCACCTCTCTACCTGGATGATGAGCATGCCGCCTGCACAAGACGGCACCTTCT
Organism: Halieaceae bacterium UBA3479; assembly: GCA_002377985.1. Taxonomy (GTDB): domain Bacteria; phylum Pseudomonadota; class Gammaproteobacteria; order Pseudomonadales; family Halieaceae; genus Luminiphilus. The sequence goes on from DFQW01000144.1 coordinate 5,326, forward strand.
ATTTTAACTTCATAGCCTCCCACGACGGCATTGGGTTGAGGCCGGTAGAGGGGTTACTGGCGCAGGAGGAAGTGGATCTACTGTTGGCGACTATGGAACGTTTTGGTGGTCGGGTGTCCTGGCGTGAAGCGGCTGGCGAAGCTGCCAAGCCCTACGAAATCAATATCGCATTATTTGATGCGCTGCAGGGCACGATAGACGGGCCCGACGCCTGGGGCTTGCAGCGATTCCTGTGTGCGCATGCCATCATGCTCGGCCTCGAGGGGATCCCGGCGTTTTATATTCATTCTTTGCTCGGCACGCACAACGATATCGAGCGGCTTGAGCACACCAGCCAAAATCGGTCTATCAACCGTCATCAGTGGCCCCTGCAGCGACTCATGTCAGTACTTGAGGACTCGTCTTCGTCCCATCATCAGGTGTTTCAGGCGCTGAAAAAACTCATTACGTTGCGCAAGCAGCAGCCCGCGTTCCACCCCAACGCTACGCAATTTACTTTGCACCTTGGAGACGCGCTCTTCGGGTTTTGGCGCCAATCGCTGGATCGACGGCAGAGTCTCTTTTGTATTCACAACGTGTCCAGTATTGAGCAACGTCTGCCACTCAGCAGCCTTAATCTGTTGGTCAATCAACACTGGAGAGAGTTAATTACGGATCAACCCATAGAGGAAAGCCTGTCGGAGTGGTGCCTCGAGCCGTATCAAACATTATGGATTACCAACCTTTGAGGCATCTGCAGAAGTCGTGCTTTCGGACACGCGGACAAGCTGACTGACACTTGGTGCGATCTGCGAAGTCAAGCGATGGCCGACCAGTGCGCGCTGAAGTTCTTGAATCTGCCTCGATAAACGTGTCAGCCTCCGGCCATGAAAAAGCTGACTAAAACATCGACGACGACTGGCGCGGGCTCACATCGGTGGTTGAGTGCCGGTTTATTGCTGATCACGACTTGCGCCTGGGGGTGGTCCGC
>DFQW01000142.1:0-3963 GCA_002377985.1 Halieaceae bacterium UBA3479
GTCTTTTGTGACTTGAATCGCCGCTTTGCAATCTGCGATCAACGGGATTGACCGATGTGGCGGCTACCTCAACCAGCACCTCATGATCTTGAGGCTAAAGGGTGGGCAGATTGCCCAATTGCAGAACGTCAGCAGTACCGCGCTGGTCATAAAATATTGCTTTCATAGTGGCTGACGCAGACCTTTGGCCTCGAGGCGCGGCATTACCTCTTGGCGAAAGTAGGGAAATTCCTTGGCGTAATCAACGAACGAGAGAGTGGTGCCCGCTACTCCCGTCGCACTGAGCTGTTCCAACTGGTCAGCAACATGATCTGGCGTGCCGACGAGTGGGAACCCGCCGTGGCCTGCTGCGAATCGGTCACGAAACATCGCCAGTGCCTCCTTGGTGAAGGACTGCGCGTGCATGCCCTGCAATGTCATCAGATTGTCTACCGCTTCCCAATCGGCGTTTTCATTGGCATACCAATCGAGGTAATCCTCTGCCTCCTTCTGAGTCGGTCGACAGACAACGGTGCAAAAGGTGAGCACCTCGACATTGCGCCCCACTGACTGCGCTTTGCTTTTTATATCGGTAACGGTATCCCGTGCTTGATCAAAATCGAATACCGGAGTGAACAAGAAATCGGCGTTGCGCATGGCAAATGCGCGGCCCTCCTCGGAGGCCGCCGCATTGATTATCGGGACGTGGTCTTGTACCGGGTGAGGCCTGCCATAAACCCCCTTGCCCTTGAAGAAAGCGCCGTTCCAGTCAAAGGCGCTGTCCTCTCTCCAGAGTCGCGAGACATAGTCGAACCACTCTTGTGCCATTGCGTATCGGTCACTGTGGTCGCTGGGCAAATCGATACCAAAGGCGTCATATTCCGGCTTGTTCCACCCGGCGACAACGTTCAGACCAATCCTGCCGTTGGAGAGTTGATCCAGAGTCGCTAGCTGCTTGGCGACAACAATAGGGTGGTTGAAGGCCGTGTGAACGGTAGCAAATACCTGAATATTCTTGGAGTGGGCGGCGAGGCCTGCAGCCCAGGTCACCGTTTCCAAGACGTTTCCGTGAAAGTCGGTGTCGCCGCCGTAGCCAATCCACCGGGCGATCGGCAACATAAATTCGATGCCAGCCTCATCACATTGCTTCACGAGATCGAGGTTGTTCGGCCAGTCGTTATTCCATCGCTCCTCCACCTTCGTCACGGCCATGCCGCCTGAGCAATTGGCGGAAAAAGTTCCGAGCTTGAGTTTATTTTGGTTGAACATCGGTGCCGGGCTTGTGTGCATGATAGCTCCTTGTTGGCCAGCGGCTGCTGAGCGACTCGGGGATAACAGTTTAAGCTTAAAGTTTGCCCGGCGGGTAGGGCGGAACGATCCACTTGTGGTCTATCGTTGATTACGATGCCGTCATAAGGTGTGGCTCATGGGCGGGCGCATAAAAGCGCCAAATGTTGGGGGGCAACAATGGATTACTTTGAGGATTTTTCGGTCAATCAACGCATTCCTTTTGGACATTACACAGTTACGCAGACCGAGATTATCGAGTTCGCGGCGCGTTTCGATCCACAAATCTTTCACATTGATGAGGGTCATCCGCTCACCGCGGAGTTGGGTGGCCTTATGGCCAGTGGCTGGCACACCACCGCGATTTTTATGCGCCTGGCGGTTGATGCCTATCTTGGCCGCGCAGCGGTACTGACGTCCCCTGGGGTCGACGAGCTTAAATGGCTGGCGCCAGTGCGAGCGGGAGATGTGATCAGCGGCGAGGCAATCGTTGAGCATGCGAGATTGTCTGCCTCAAAGCCCGATCGCGGGATACTCACCACGGGTGTTCGTCTGTGGAATCAGCGGGACATCGAGGTGTTGAGGATGACAACCCACGCGTTTGTGCGGGTACGTCCGCAGCGCTAGCGTTAACGCCTGGCGCGGAGCCCAGGGGGTCATCGGGCTGTCGTTTACTTCACTGCGGTTGCTTCGATCTCGACCAGCGCCTCGTCTTCTATCAGGGCAGAGACCTCCACCACTGACATCGCCGGGAAGTGCTTACCCATGACCTCTCGGTATGTGCGCCCTACCGCGCCAAGGTCTGCGAGGTACTGCTGTCGATCGGTGACATACCAGGTCATCCGGGTAACGTGTTCAGGGCCTGCGCCAGCGCTTTCTAGAACGGCAACGACATTTTCCAGGGCCTGTCGGAACTGGCCGAGAAAGTCATGGTGCTCAAAGATCTCGTCTTTGTTCCAGCCAATCTGGCCTCCGCAAAAGATCAGAGAGCCGCCCTCGGCGATGACACCATTGGCGTAACCCTTTGGACGTTTCCAGCCTTCAGGCAGCAGGGTATTGTGCATTCCGAATTCCCGGATTGTAATGACGGTTAGCGCATTATATTTTACACTTAAAATATTCACCAGATGGCGAGCGCATGGCGTAATGGTGTCGCAACAGGTCGATAAAGGTTTACGGTTGGCCAACAATCAGGAGAAGACAGATGACAAATACGGTGTTGATGGATTTGGCTGTGGGGCTGGCCAGCGGTGCGGTCAAAGTGGTGGACCTGAGTGTGACGCTCTCGGCGGATACCCCTATTCTGGAGTTACCGGAAGAGTTTGGTTGGGGTAAGTCCTGGCCGTTTTCGAAAGAGGAAATCTCTCGTTACGACGATCGCGGACCCGCCTGGTATTGGAACAATATCAAGTGTGGTGAGCACACCGGCACACATTTCGACGCGCCGGTGCATTGGGTAACCGGTCAGGATCTGCCGGATAATGCAACCGATACGCTCCCTCCTGAACGGTTTATCGGCCCCGCCGTGGTCATCGATGCTGTTGCCGAGGCGGAGAGTGACCCCGATTTTTTAATGTCGCTCGATTTTTTGAAATCTTGGGAGTCAGAAAACGGCACAATTCCTGACGGCGCTTGGGTGCTATACCGCACGGATTGGTCCAAAAAAGAATCTAAAGAGGATTATCTAAATAAAGACGAGACCGGCGGCCATACACCGGGCTGGGATCCCGAAACGGTCGCTTTCTTGGCCCAAGAGCGGAACATTATTGGGGTGGGGGTCGAGACTGTGGGTACCGATGCCGGGCAGGCGGGGGGGCAAGACCCCATGTTTCCGTGCCATAACCTGATGCACGGCGCGAACAAATGTGGCCTGGCGAGCCTGCGCAACCTCGATCAGCTCCCCACGACGGGCGCCATTCTGATTGCGGCGCCGTTAAAAATTGAACGAGGGTCGGGTAGTCCGTGTCGCGTGATCGCGCTGGTCCCGCAGGGCTAATGCAGGACTCATCCGTTGGCTGAACGATCCTTCGCAGAGGAAGTCAAAAAGCTCCGCGCCGGAGCGGGTGAGGTATTCAAGGGCGAGGGTATTCTCGCGATCACTAAGGCGCTCCTGCAGTCGGGCGTTTCCTATGTGGGCGGCTATCAGGGCTCTCCGATCTCGCACTTGATGGATGTGCTCAACGACGCGCAGGATATCCTCAGTGATTTGGGCGTTCACTTCGAAGCCAATGGCTCAGAGGCGACAGCGGCAGCAATGCTGTCAGCCTCTATTAATTATCCGCTCCGTGGTGCCGTGACCTGGAAGTCAACGGTGGGTACCAACGTGGCCTCTGATGCGTTATCGAATCTTGCCTCTTCTGGCGTGACGGGAGGCGCCATGGTGATCGTGGGTGAGGATTACGGTGAGGGCTCCAGCATCATGCAAGAGCGCAGCTATGCCTTCGCCATGAAAGCGCAGATGTGGCTCTTAGACCCGCGACCCAACCTGCCGAGCATCGTCGACATGGTGGAAAAGGGCTTCGAACTCTCGGAAGCATCCAATACACCCATCTTTTACATGATGCGCATCCGCGGTTGTCATGTAACAGGAGAGTTTGTTGCCCGGGATAACGTGGCCCCTGTGTACCACAGTAAGGCGCCGGTAACGCCAAATCGGGAGCCCGAGAAAATCATCTTGCCGCCGTTTGTGTACGCGCA
>DFQW01000142.1:4348-4613 GCA_002377985.1 Halieaceae bacterium UBA3479
ATGCGCTTAATGAGGTTTTCCCTGGGCGATACGATTCAGTGGGGATTATCACCTGCGGCGGCTCGTACAACACGGTGATCCGCGCCCTACAGCGGCAGGGGCTGGCCGATGTGTACGGCGAGACCGATATCCCCATTTACTGTCTTAATGTCGCTTATCCATTGATTCCCAATGAGCTCGTGCAGTTTTGCGCGAATAAAGAGCAAGTGCTTGTGCTCGAAGAAGGGCAACCCGAATACATTGAGCAGGGAATCCAGACCGTACT
>DFQW01000052.1:0-131 GCA_002377985.1 Halieaceae bacterium UBA3479
TCACCCCTGACTGTCTTTTAGTGGGCAGTCAGTGCCTGGCGTAGGCGCTATCCTGCGCCCATCGGCTCGAGCTACGCGAGCCAGCATGCTCCAGAAAGGTTGCAAATTTACGCTCCAGCGCTACCCGTCGC
>DFQW01000052.1:451-1002 GCA_002377985.1 Halieaceae bacterium UBA3479
CAGCGTATACATAAATAAAAATTATCACTTAGGGGGCGCGGTCTCTGACCGGGCGACGTGAACAAAGTGAAGCCAACTGATATACGAGACCCGGAGTACTTCCACAAGGTTGTCGACTGCCAATACGCGTGTCCGGCACATACACCCGTCCCGGAATATATTCGACTGATCGCGCAAGAGCGCTACGATGATGCCTACATGGTCAATTGGGAATCGAATGTATTTCCCGGCATTCTGGGGCGCACTTGCGACCGACCCTGCGAACCCGCCTGTCGCCGCGGCCGCGTCGAAGAAGAGCCCGTGGCGATCTGCCGACTCAAGCGAGTAGCGGCCGATAACAAAACGTCCATCGTTGACCGACTCCCAAAAATACCCAACCGCAAAAACGGCAAGAAAATCGCTCTCATCGGCGGCGGACCAGCGTCGCTGACCGTTGCGCGTGACCTCGCGCCGCTGGGTTATCAGCTCGACCTTTACGATGACCAGCCGGCCGGTGGCGGCTTCATGCGCAGTCAGATTCCCGCTTTTCGGTTGCCACCCACCGTACTGGA
>DFQW01000052.1:1330-10795 GCA_002377985.1 Halieaceae bacterium UBA3479
CAGTTCCATACCTATGTCGACAGCCTCAAATCCGTGCTCGACAAGGGCTACGATGCCGTGTTTGTGGGTACCGGCGCGCCCCGCGGTAGTGACCTCGACCTGCCAGGCAGAGAGGAATGTCGCGCCAATATTCACGTAGGTATCGAGTGGCTGGGTTCAGTGGCCTTCGAACATATCCATAAAATTGGCAAGCGCGTGCTGGTGCTGGGCGGCGGCAACACGGCAATGGATTGCTGCCGCACTGCGCGGCGTCTTGGCGGAGAGGACGTCAAAGTCGTCGTTCGCTCTGAATTCGCCAAAATGAAAGCATCGCCCTGGGAGATAGAAGATGCTCAGGCCGAAGACATCCCCATCATCAATAATCATCTCCCCAAAGCTTTCGTCCACGAGAACGGCAAACTGCTGGGCATGACCTTTGATCAGGTTGAGGTGGTCTATGACGCGGCCGGCAAGCGAAGTCTGATTCCCACCGGCGATGAAATCTTTTTTGAGGCCGATGATGTCCTGATTGCCATTGGTCAGGACAACGCCTTCCCGTGGATCGAGCGCAACCTGGGCATCGAATTTGGCAACTGGGATATGCCGCGAGTCGACCAAACTACCTTCCAGTCAACCAACCCGAAGGTGTTCTTCGGTGGCGATGCCGCATTTGGTCCCGAAAACATCATTACTGCCGTCGCCCACGGCCATCAGGCGGCGGTGTCCATCGACTTGTTCCTGTCGGGAAAATCTGTCGATCAACGCCCCGCTCCCGGTGTCAATCTCGTGAGTCAGAAAATGGGTGTGCACGAGTGGAGTTACGACAATCTGGTCACCATCGATCTGCGCCAGAGAGTGCCTCACGTCGACAAAGTGGTCGCTCTCAAGGATCGCAAGGTAGAGGTGGAATTGGGTTTCGATATCGAAACCGCGTATCGGGAGGCCGAGCGTTGTCTTAATTGTGACGTGCAGACAGTTTTTGATGGCGCAAAATGTATCGAGTGTGACGGCTGTACAGATATCTGCCCGACCGACTGCATTAATTTCGTAGATAACGCTGAAGAGCCCGTGCTGCGCCGCTCACTGCGAGCGCCAGCAACCCGCGACGATCAGGATCTTTATATTTCCGAGCAGCTTGTGCAGACACAGAGAGTCATGGTGAAGGACGAGAACGTCTGCCTACACTGTGGTCTCTGCGCCGAGCGCTGTCCCACGGGCGCTTGGGATATGCAGCGATTCCTCTACTCAGTAACCAAGGCGGGCTGATCATGGAACCCAAGCAGTCCGTCAACGACTTTGTCATCAAGTTCGCCAACGTCAATGGCACCGGCTCTGCCAGTGCCAACGGCATGTTCGCCAAAGCCATTTTCCGCATGGGCATCCCGGTCAGCCCACGCAATATATTCCCTTCCAACATTCAGGGCTTGCCTACCTGGTACGAGGTTCGCGTGAGCCGCGACGGTTATCTCGGACGGCGCGGCGGAATCGACATGATGGTGAGCGTCAATCCGCAGAGCTTTGCCAAGGACGTCTCAGAGTTGGATCCCGGCGGCTATATGCTCTACGACGCTACCAAGCCGCTCGATCTGCGGCATGTCAGACGCGATATTCATTACCTTGGCATTCCTCTGACAGAAATGTGCCTGCGGGAATACAGTGACGCGCGACAACGGCAACTGTTCAAGAACGTGATTTATGTGGGTGCACTGTCGGCCCTGCTCAACGTTGACTTCTCTATCCTCAAGGATTTGGTCAGCGAGCAGTTCAAAGGCAAGGAAAAATTGATCACACCCAATATCCATGCGCTGGAAATGGGACATCAGTACGCCTCTACCCACTTCGATTGTCCGCTGGGGATCCACCTTAAAGCGGGAGAACAGACGCCCAAACACATTCAAGAGTTCGATCAGATTCTGATGGACGGCAATACCGCGGCGGCTCTGGGCGCAGTCTATGCAGGGGCGACCGTCGCTGCCTGGTATCCCATCACCCCGTCTACTTCGGTCGTCGATGCCTTCGAAAAATATTGTCGTCGCCTACGAATTGATCCGGGAACAGGCAAAAAGAACTACGCCATCGTGCAAGCCGAAGACGAGCTGTCGGCCATGGGGATGGTAATTGGCGCCAACTGGAACGGCGCCCGCGCATTTACCGCCACCAGTGGTCCCGGCGTATCGCTGATGAGCGAGTTCCTCGGGCTGGCTTACTTTGCTGAGGTCCCTGCCGTTTTGGTAGACGTGCAGCGCGCCGGCCCCTCAACGGGCATGCCAACGCGAACACAGCAGTCGGATATTCTCGCCGCGGCTTATGCCTCGCATGGTGATACCAAGCATGTGCTTTTCTTCCCGGCCACGCCGGCCGAGTGTTTCAGCATGACCGTCGAGGCATTTGACCTCGCAGAGCGCCTGCAGACGCCTGTGATCATAATGAGTGACCTGGATCTCGGCATGAATGAGTGGATGTCGCCCCCGCTGAAGTTTGACGACAGTTATCGCTACGACCGCGGCAAGGTATTGAGCGGCGAGGATCTTGAGGCGATGACAGAGCGTTTTGGTCGATACCTGGACGTTGATGGCGACGGCATTCCCTATCGCACCTACCCAGGCGCCCACCCCACCAAAGGGGCCTTCTTCACACGGGGTAGCTCTCGAGACGAGTACGCAGCCTATACCGAAGACGGCGACGTTTATGTGCGCAACATGGATCGCCTCCTCAAAAAGTTCGAGACCGCAAAATCACTGGTACCCAAAGCAAAAATCAAACCGGCTCAAAAACCTACCAAAGACGCGCTACTCTTTTTCGGCACCACCGCCTCACCCGCTTACGAGGCGCTCGAAACACTCGAAAAAGAGGGCATTCATCTCGACACGCTGCGGCTGCGCTCGTTCCCCTTCACCCAAGAGGTTGAGGATTTCATCGAAGCCCACGACCGCATTTTTGTGATTGAACAGAATCGCGATGGCCAGATGCGCCGACTGCTATTGAACGAAACCAACGTCGAAGCCAACGCCAAACTGATCTCAGTCGTTGAATACGACGGATTACCCGTGACCGCGAGAAAAATAGCCAGCGTCATCAGGGGCCATCTGGGCATCGATAACGTCACACACCTTGTGCCGAAAGAAAAGGAACTCGCTTCATGACCTATGCCAAGCCCGCCTTTCGACACCCCGATGCGAAGACCAACGATGTCGGTTGCACGCGAAAAGACTACGAGGGGGGCCTTTCGACGCTCTGCGCAGGATGTGGCCACGACTCAATCAGCGCGGCCATTATCGACGCATGCTTTGAACTCTCAATCAAGCCACACCGGGTAGCAAAGCTCTCGGGTATTGGTTGCTCCTCCAAAACGCCTGCGTACTTTCTCAGTGGCTCGCACAGTTTTAACAGCGTACACGGGCGCATGCCTTCAGTCGCCACGGGTGCGAATCTCGCCAATCGGGATCTGATCTACATTGGCGTGTCGGGAGATGGCGATACCGCCTCAATCGGTATGGGTCAGTTCGCTCACGTGATGCGCCGTAATCTGAACATGACCTATATCGTCGAAAACAATGGCTGCTACGGACTCACAAAGGGCCAGGACTCGGCCACAATGGACACAGACTCGGTCAGCAAGAAGGGTGATATCAATCCCTACACGCCCATTGACCTTGTGCGGGTAGGCATTGAGGTGGGCGCCACTTTTGTGGGAAGAAGCTTCTCGGGCGACAAAGCGCAACTTGTCCCCCTTATCAAGGCAGCAATAAGCCACCGCGGGTTTGCCCTGCTGGATGTTATTTCACCCTGCGTAACCTTCAATAACCACGCAGGCTCCACCAAGAGCTACGCAAGCTTCCGTGAGCACAATGAAGCGATGCCCGTAGACTTCGTGCCGCGACGCGAAGCCATTACCACCAGCTACGACGCGGGTGTGGTGCATGAGGTCTGTATGCACGACGGCTCTGTATTGCGACTGCAAAAAGTGAATGAAGAGTACGATATAGAAGATCCGCAATCGGCGCTGGATGCCATTGCGCATCACGCGAAGGAGGATCGCATCCTCACGGGGCTTTTATACATCAAGCGCGACAGCGAAGAGCTACACGACGTTCTACAAACCGCATCAAAGCCGCTCAATACGCTGAACCAAAGAGAACTTTGCCCGGGATCACGGTTTCTGGACAGCATTAACGCAGGTTTGCGCTAATTAGTTAAAAAACCTAACGTTCAGGGGGCAGACTCTGCCCTGCCTAAACTCCGCTGATAACCAAAGCGCGTCTTGCTCGCCTGCTCGCGCCAGTGCGCCTCGGTACAGCGAGCCGCGTGCGCCTCGCTGATCTCCACAATGTCAATGCCCGCCGCCACTACCATGGGGAGCTGATCGGGGAGGATATCTCCTATCAGTTCAACTGCACCCTCGAACCCGCGCAACCGCAGCTGCCTGGCCAGACTCAAGGCGCGTCCATCTGCAAAGCTCTCTGCTGCAAACCGCACCACAGCCAGAGTGAGTAGTTGATCCAGCTGATCAAAGCCGCTGATCTCCTGCATCGCGATTACGTGATGCGGCTCAGAGGCGTCGGGCTCCGGGAGAAACTGCCCCTGACGGTTGATGCGCACGCGCCGACTCACGCGACTGACGCCGCAATAATATTGGGGTTACGGTGCAGCCCGCACTCCAGCTTTTGCTGGCCCCGCCACCGCCCGGCGCGTCCATCTTCATCATCGGCAACCGGAGAGGTACAGGGCGCGCATCCCACTGAGGCGTAACCCAACTGCACCAAGGGATGATGCGGTAAACCATGGGCTACCCGATAGGTCTCCAGGTCGTCGGCGCTCCAATCAGCCAGGGGATTAAACTTCCACATGCTGCGCTCTGTATCCCAGTCGACACGCTCAACGCCGGCTCTGGTAATACTCTGAAATCGCTTCTGTCCTGAGATCCAACCGTCAAAATCGCGTAATGCCCGGGTCAAAACTTCGACCTTTCTAGCATGACAGCAACGGTCTGGATTGGTGAGGTGCAGCGTTCGGGCAGGATCCAGCCGCTTCTGTGATAGCGGATCAATGCTATAGCACCTGACATCCTGCAAGGCCAACTGACTCACCAATGCATCGCGATACGCGATCGTCTCGTCAAAATGGAACTGGGTATCAATAAAGATCACGGGGGTGCTGGGCGCAACTTTGGCTACCTGGTGCAGTAAAACCGCACTCTCGGCGCCAAAACTGGAGACCACAGCAACGCGTCCAAACAGTGAAGGGTTGGTTAGGACTTCTGCGATAAAATCGCTGGGGCCGAGGTCGGACAGCGCTCTCTGTAGCGCCGCCAGCGCTTCCGCACCGCTGTGCACTTCTATATCACGCAGCACGGGCAACCTCGTAAAGGGCATCGCGGAACGGCGCAACTCCGAGCCGCTTAACGACCTCTGAGAAGCAATCGGTAGGCCCTAGACGTAATTCGAGATACGCTGAGAACAGCCGGTCTAATGCGGGTAGCAACTCCCCCTCACTGAAACCGGGACCCATCTTCTCACCCAGCGCCGCGTCCAAGCCCGGACGCCCGCCAATCGTCACCTGGTAATTCTCCACGCCGGCCTTGTCGAGGCCGAGAATGCCGATATCGCCAATATGATGGTGTCCACAGGCATTGATACAGCCAGATATTTTGATGCTGACCGGTCCGAATAATGCCTCTTGTCCGGCGTAACGCTTCGCAATGGTCTGGCCAATTGGAATCGAGCGCGCTGTTGCCAAGGCACAGTAATCCATGCCGGGGCAGGCAATCAGGTCTGATATCAAGCCGATATTGGGCGTTCCCAGCCCCGCCTTAGCCAGCTCCGCATACACCGCGGGCAAATCTGCTTGTGAAACATGCGGCAGGACGAGATTCTGTTGATGACTGACCCGAACCTCATCGAAACCAACCGTTGAGGCAATGTGGGCGACGCAACGCATTTGCGCCGCAGTTGCGTCTCCAGGTGCCTGTCCGTGAGCTTTGAGACTCACAGTAACACAGGCATAGCCGGGTTGCCGGTGCGGGATCACGTTTCGCTCGACCCACTGGCGGAATCCGGGGTCGTGATCAATGGCGTTGTGGTACGGATCCGGGTCTCGTTCGGGCAGGAGACTGGGGCCAAATGCTTGCTTAATGCGCGCCAGTTCTTCAAGTTCTGCGCCATTAAACGTGTGCGATAAATGTTGCAATGCGTCGTTAACTGCATTATTAAAATTGGTAATGCCCATTGCATGCAACAAAATTTTGATTCGGGCTTTGTACTTGTTATCTCGACGCCCACTTAGGTTATAAACCGACAAAATCGCCTCGAGGTGCGGCAGTAGCGCTGCCTCAGGCACACGCTCAAAGACAAGGGATCCAACCACGGGAGTTCGACCCAGGCCTCCCCCCACATAGATATCAAAGGCAATCTGCGAGCCGTCCCTGACAATCCGCAGCCCGATGTCGTGCGCCCTGATAGCAGCGCGGTCTTCGGCACCTGCACTAATCGCGATCTTGAACTTACGCGGCAAAAACTGGAATTCCGGGTGATCAGTGGACCATTGGCGAATCCACTCGGCATAAGGTCTGGGATCGGTAACTTCGTCGAGCGCTGCGCCCGCAAACTGGTCAGTCGTCACGTTGCGAATCGTGTTACCACTGGTTTGGATAGCGTGCATATCGATATCGGCAAGGGCGTCAAGGATATCCGGGGTATCCACTAAACGAGGCCAGTTAAACTGAATGTTCTGGCGCGTGGTGAAGTGCCCGTAACCATGATCCCAACGCTCGGCGATATCGGCCAGCCCTTTCAGCTGCCGACTCGATAACGTGCCGTAAGGTATCGCTACACGCAGCATGTAAGCGTGTAACTGCAGGTAGACCCCATTCATCAAGCGCAGGGGCTTGAACTCGTCCTCGGTCAGTGCGCCCCCGAGGCGCCGATCCACCTGATCGCGGTACTGAGCCACGCGCTCGCGAACAAAATCCCTGTCAAAGGTGTTATAGCGATACAACTTTCGAGCTCCGATTGGGGTCATTGGTGTAGGCACCCGGACCTTCAAGTCGGATAGCCTCGCGATAATGCGTTGGCCAGACGTCGCCAGCAACGCGCTTTACAGGCACCAGGTACGCGCCAATCACCGCTGCTTCATCGTCAGCCAATGCCATTGCCGCCGTTGCTGCCTCAATGCAGTCAAAACAGACCGCCGATTGCAGCGCCTGAACCCAACCATAGCTGGCATCAAGATAGACCACCTGCCCGGTACGTACGCAGTTGGCGGTGACCACTACCGGGGCCTTAACCCGCGACATGCGCCATCTCCGCTGCTAGCGCTAACCCGTGTTCCGCGGCATTGCGCAAATCCGACGCCCCGGTGCGCGCGGCAATTCCCACCAGAATCATTAACGGGCCATCAAACCGCTGCGCGTCCAAGTCGCGGGCAAAATGCAATAAATCACTGACGAATGCCCGTTGATCGCGACAAGATACGTTCTCAATACAGGTGACGGGCGTATCAGCCTGTGCGCCATGCATCAGCAGCCGCCCCTGTAAAAAGGCGGCAGTGCGTCGCCCCATATAAACGGCGACCGCCTGCCCTGGACGGGCCAGTTGCTGCCATTGATGCTCAGCAAAACCTTCGGCGTCGTGCGCGGTGAGGAACGTCACGCTCGAATTTCGGGCGCGCCGCGTTAAGGAAACTTGCAGCGTTGCCGCCGCTGCTGCTGCCGTGGTGATACCCGGCACCACGGAGGTCTGAATCCCGGCGTCATGAAGCACCGCCAGCTCTTCGTCGAGGCGACCGAAAACTCCCGGATCTCCTCCTTTTAGGCGCACCACCATCAGGCCGCGGGAGGCCTCAGCGACGAGGTGCGCATTGATGTCTGACTGACTGACCGCAGCGCCAAACCCTTTTTTGCCCACCGCAATGTATTTGGCTTCCTTGCGCGCCAAATCGAGTATCTCTGCTGAAACCAGTCGGTCATAAACAACCACATCGGCCTCGTGAATCACACGGCGCGCCTTGATTGTCAGTAGCTCAGGATCACCGGGCCCCGCGCCAACAAACGCCACCTCTCCCTTGGGCGCTGCGCCGCGAATATGCTGATCCAGTAGTACGTCAAGTGAGACTTGCAGCGCCTCATCACTGAGCGCTGAAGATGTCGACGCCGACGCAAAAAATGCGCCCCAAAACTTTCTGCGCGGCCATCCGGCGGCAAGGCTGTGTGCAACACGGTCTCGAAATTGCCGCGCCGCCATGGCCAACCGACCCAGCTGAATTGGCAACATGGCTTCAACATCTGCCTTGATTTGACGCGCCAAAACCGGCGCGCTGCCCTCGGTGCCAATGGCGATCACAACAGGATCCCTGTCGACGATCGCAGGCGTAATAAAGTCGCAGTGCTCGGGTCGATCGAGTACGTTCACCCACGCACCGGCTTTCCTCGCCCATGCAGCAACCTGCTCATTGCAGTCATCATCGGGGCTCGCCGCATACACCAGGCGAACGCCAATAAAATCGGCTTCAGTTGCGGGCCGGTCGAACAGCGCCAATTGACCCTGAAGATGCCATTCCCGCATGGCGGCCGTTGGATGCTCTGCGAACAGCGTCACCCGCGCCGAGCACTTCAGCGCGCCGCGACACTTGGCTTCGGCCATCTGACCCTCTCCCACCACAACAATGTGCTGGTGAGAGGTGGACACAAATACGGGGAGATAATTCATGGGTCGGCACACTATCTCGGCCGCCCCTAAAAAAAAAGAATTCTTATTTTATGTCTATATAACCAAAATATGAGAAATATTTTCTTTAAAAATGTTGTATATTAAAAAATATTTCTTTTTTTATCGGGAGTTTTACACCAATGTCTCTTGACTATACGGACCGGGCCCTCCTCAAACTTCTACAAACTGACAGCACGCTCTCCCTCGATGAACTGGCGCGCCGAGTCGGCTCCACAAAAACCCCGATCTGGAATCGCCTGAAAAAGCTCCGGCAACAAGGCGTGATTCGCCGCGAGGTGGCATTGTGTGATCCGGACGCCCTCGGGCTGACTGCTTGCTTTTTTGTATTGATCCAAACGAGCGAGCACGACGCCGATTGGCAGCAACGGTTTTTGGCGGCCGTCCGTTCGCGGCATGAAGTAATGGAAGCACATCGGCTGGCGGGTGAAGTCGACTACTTACTAAAGGTGCGTGTTGCTGACGCGAGGGCCTACGACGCGTTCTATCAACGCCTGATTGCCGACGTTAAAATCTTTAAAGTAACTGCCCTACTCTCGATGGAAGAACTGAAATATGCGACAGAGCTGGATGTCGGCCAATCAGCGCCGGACCAGAGGGGGCATGGCGCTCGAAACAGCCCGTAACGTCGCCGCACAATAAAGGCGCAGGTTGCGCCAATACGCAACGCTGAGGGTTTAGGGAATGGAGCGGGAAACGAGGTTCGAACTCGCGACCTCAACCTTGGCAAGGTTGCGCTCTACCAACTGAGCTATTCCCGCTTACC
>DFQW01000018.1 GCA_002377985.1 Halieaceae bacterium UBA3479
CCTTGCTTCAGTGCAGCGGAGCACTCTTCTATGAACAGGCGCTCCGACAGGCCAATTTTGAGGAGCGTGGATTTCATTGACGGCCACGTGCCTTCGCCCACCCCGATGGTTGGCGTCGTGGGCGATTCAACAAGGGTTATCTTGATGGTTGCGCTATCAAATTCGGCGCCGAGCACTCCCGCGGTGAGCCAGCCAGCGGTGCCGCCGCCAAGTATCACGATGTGATGGGGTGATGCGTTCATCTCGAGGGGCTGAATCCGAAAACTGAAATTTTAGGGCGTTCTCTACAAAAGAAAAACCGCTCCAGGGAGCGGTTTTTCGAGTTAGACCGGTAACTGAATATCAGTAAACGTATCTGAAGCCCACATTGTACCGAGCGCCTATTTGCCCGGCATTGAAGAACTGCAGTTCTTCCCTGCCAAAGGCACGATAGGTTTCGTCCGTGATGTTGATGCCCTCTACGAAGACAGTAAAGCCATCGAACACCTCGTACTGGGCGCTGGCATCCCACTGCTCGTACTCCTCGTTATAAGCGGGTTGTGTAACACCCCCCGTGAAGTACTCATCACGCCAGTTATAAGCCACCCGCACCTGGAAGCCGAAGCCCTCATAAAACAGAATAAAGTTGCGGGTATCGCTCAGGCCGGGCAGTGCAAACTGCGGCTCGTCCGAGAAGCGATTGAACGTGGCACTGCCGTCAGCGAGGGTCATATTGGCAATGAAACCAATTCCTGTGTCCCAGAAATTGTGCTGCCACGCAAGCTCCCAGCCGTCGATATCTGCGACTTCGTCTGAGTTCACATTGGTTAGCAAGTCATAATAGGCGGGGTCATCCCGTCCAGCAACGCCTGTGATGGTTCCCGCTGCAGCATCTACACCGGGCTCCGATGCGAAGTTGGTGAAGATATATTCGCGGATATCTTTGTTTGCAGCGGTAATGCCCAGTGCATCTACGGCCTGCTGGTAGAGCGGGCCCAGCGCCGGGTGAGCCAGATCGGGGAACAAAACAACGTCTTGAATCTCTCCGGCCGTTATAAAGTTCTCTACAGACTTGTCGAAGTACCCCACTGATATATAGCTTGCGTCGTCGTAATACCACTCAAGCGACAAGTCGAAGTTTTCTGATTCATGGGGGAGCAGTCCCGGGTTACCAGCCGATGCCTGTGCCGTGTGCTCTCCTTCGACTACCCGGAGCACACTGGGTGCATTGAGCGTGCCGATAAGGGCGCCGTAAGGTGCGCGCGCGATGGTTTCGCTGTAAGAAGCTCTAAAAATGACGTCATCCATGATCTCGATATCAAAATCGATATTAGGCAAGCCAACGTCATAAGTTCCCTCGAGGCTAGAAGGAACCGTGCCTTCCACAGGTATGGCCGTGAACTCATTAGTGGATGCCCAAACGATACTGGAGTACGCGCGTGATTCTGAGCTCGAAGTGACGTCGGTCTCTTCATATCGGTAACCCACGCGGAAATTAAAGTTGCGATCAAACAACTCTCCCGCGTAATTCAGCTGCATAAAGGCGGCCCAGGTTTCCTCGCGGAACTGGTTGCCAAAGCCGGGATCCAGGTCAGCGCAAAAGCCCGTGCCACAGCTGCCTGTGGGGTTGCCCGCCGCAGGAGCAAGGTACAGCGGGTTGTTGGGCGAGAGCGCTTCTAAAAATTCGGCGCGGGCCGCTATGTCGCTCATGCTGTACATGAAGAAGTTGTTGGTGACCTGATCACCCCCTTCGAGCTCATCGTAAACACCCGCCAGCGAGGCTGGGATGAGCAGGTCGGTAATTGAGCCATAGGCGGAGGCTTGGTTTGCCCCCCAGGTGTTACGTTGCACAATGGATCCTGCCTGATAGTTGTCGAGGTCAATGAATGACCCCCCTGCAACGACAGTCAGGTTATCTGTTAAGTCGAATGCACCCGTGAACTGCGTCTGCTCAATGTTCATCTCTGCCCAGTCAGCCGCAAATACGCTGCCCGTGATTCGCATATCATCGGGAGACAGGGGATCATTCATGCCGATAGTCGTCACAGGAATTTCGGTGCTGTAATTCACGCTCGCCGAATTGCGACCAAACGCCGCGATACTGATGTTGCCCGAGCTTCCGAAGACGCTGTTAGGTTCTCGCTCCGCCTTGGAGTCGTGGTAATCGAGTGCGACACGAAGTCTATCGGTGATGTCCCACTCGAGATTGAAGCCAATTGATGAGCGGGTGTTTTTAGAGGCATCTACGCCTGCCGCCATCGGCCTGTCGGGCTGATTGTTGGTTTCCGTGTAGATAATCGGTGAAGCAATGGGGCCGTCCGACCACGTGGCAGATTGGAAAGTCGGGCTAAACCAGATCGACATGTCGTTGTAGCGCCGGTCGAGCTCTAACTGGGCCATGGTGTAGTCCAGCGTTGCCGTTACGGACTCAACGGGGCGCCATTGGAGCGTAACCTGCCCGTTGATGCGCTCTCGCTCGAATTCTTCGATGCGATAGACCAACTGCTGAGGCGCAGCAGCAAGATCGCCTTCACCGGGTGCGTTGGTCTGTTGGCCGTTATTAGGGACTGCGGCACCGTCACGCTCGAAAAAGCGCGTGTTAAACGCTGATGCTACCCCTGAGTGGCGCTCTTGGAACGTGCCCGACAACGCGATGCCCACGGTGTCGTCGAAAAAGGTGTGTGAGGCAAAAGCGGACACTTCAGGCGTCACTTCATCGCCGGAATAGGTGCTCTCGTCGTAAACGCCCTTGGCGCTAAAACTGAACTGCGGACCCGGCTTATCGAGGGGCTTAGCGGTTAGAACATTGATAGTCGCGCCGATGCCGCCGGAAGGAATGTTCGCTCTGGAGGTTTTGTAGATTTCTACGCCCGACACGCTCTCTGAGGCGATGTCCTGGAAGTCGAAGGAGCGACCGAGTCCGCTGTGCGTCGGCATCTGGCGACCGTTGAGCGTCACCAGATTAAAGTCTGCGCCAAAACCCCTCACGGTTACGGTGGTGCCTTCGCCGCGCTGACGGTCGATTGCTACACCGGTGACGCGCTGCAAGGCTTCCGCAAGGTTTGTGTCAGGGAAGTCACCGATATCCTCAGCGGTAATGGCGTCGACTACCCCTTGGGAATCGCGCTTGGTGTCCATGGCGCGCTTCAAACTGGAGCGGATTCCGGTTACCACAACCTCTTCGATTGCGGCATCTTCCACGGCACTCTCCGCGGGGGTTTCTTGCGCCGTCACAGTAGTGGACAGCGCCACCCCTACCGCTAAAGAAACGGCCTGAGTGAGTTTGTTTTTAGCAAAAGTCCGAGCGTCCATCTATCACAGGCCCCTGATTTGGCATTGTTAATTTATTAGGACCGTAACATCCCACGCGCGAACTCGATAGTGAACGGCATTTCGATAAACGGGGTAATGGGTGCGTTGAATCGGATGCCTTGTGCCAAAAAGGCTCTCGGGGCCAATTGGGTGCGCGCATTGTTGAGGGAAAGGCCCCTTTTTTAGAACGCTCGGTTATGCGTCATGCGCGCCTGAGTTCCCCGAGATCACGCCGATTCTCTTGATTCCGGTCACGCCCTTAACCGCCAGACGTCGAGCTACTGACGCGCTCCGCGCCTCCCTCTTGACCTGAGTATAACCCCAATAATCGCGTTTCAGTTGATCACCAAATGTCGCCCCTCTACTTTGCGGGTGGAAGCCGGCCGAGGGGTTGAGGCATGCTGTCGGGGGGGCTCGGCACGCAGGCAACATCGACTGACTTGCAGTAGCCTATTCTCAGGAAGAATTAATGATAAACGCGCGGGTTCAAAGTATAAAATCAACGCTTGGGTCGTTGTTAGTGTGGTCTTCGGTGATGTTAGCTCTGGTTTCGTGCTCTGATGCCGCTGACAGAGAGATCTCTGACTTGGTGGACGCGCACTTGGCTGCTCTGACGCTCGAGCAAAAAGTGGCTCAGATGATCCAGGGTGAAATCAAGCACGTCACGCCTGATGATGTCAGAAAGTATGGCTTGGGCAGCGTGCTCAACGGCGGCGGTTCGTTTCCCTCTGATGACAAGTACGCCTCGGTTGAAGATTGGGTGGCGCTCGCAGATGCCTACTACGATGCTTCCGTGGATCAATCCGAAGGCAATGCCGGTATTCCCATTATTTGGGGAACCGACGCGGTGCACGGCCACAACAACGTGATCGGTGCAACGCTGTTCCCCCACAATGTTGCGCTGGGGGCGGTGAGAGATCCTGCCCTTATCGGTCGTATCGGCGCCGCTACCGCTAGAGAGGTTCGGGCCACGGGCATAGATTGGATGTTTGCACCGACGATTGCAGTCGCCACGGACTTGCGATGGGGACGTGCCTATGAATCGTTTAGTGCTGACCCGGATGTCGTTCGCAGCTACGCCGGTGCCTACGTCTCTTCTGTTCAGGCGGAAGGTGTTATCGCCACAGCAAAGCACTATATCGGGGACGGCGGCACCCATCGGGGTACCGACCAGGGAGATACGCGGTTGCCCCTGGAAGTGCTACTGAAGCGTCACGGCACGGGCTACGTGGCCGCAATCGATGCTGACGTAAAAACAGTGATGGCATCTTTCAACAGCTGGAACGGCGACAAAATCCATGGCAATCGAGAGCTGTTGACCGATGTATTGCGCGGTCAATTGGGCTTTGAGGGTTTTGTGGTCAGCGATTGGAACGGTATCGGTCAGGTTAGCGGGTGTGAGGATGACCGCTGTGCCAAAGCCATTAACGCCGGTATCGACATGATTATGGTGCCCGAGGATTGGGAGTCGATGCTTCATACGACTGTGGCGCAGGTTGAGGCCGGAGAGATTCCTGTGGCGAGAATCGACGAGGCAGTGTCGCGGATTCTCAAGGTTAAGTACGAGATGGGATTGATGTCTCGCGGCAAGCCCTCGACAACAGCAGCACAGTATTCAGGGGCGATTGGAGCCGCTGAGCACCGCGCGATTGCAAGAGAGGCAGTGCGTCGTTCACTGGTTTTGCTCAAGAACGAGAACGGGTTGCTGCCGCTGAATCCGGCAGGTACCTACGTCATTGTTGGCGCAGGTGCCGATGATATCGGCATGCAATCCGGCGGCTGGACGATCAGTTGGCAGGGCACGGGGAATACCAATGAGGATTTTCCCGGCGCGACCTCCATCAAGGCGGGCATCGAAGCCGAGTTAAGCGCCGCTGGAGGCAAACTTCTCGCTGCGGTCGGTGAAGAACCCGTGGACGCGGCGATCGTCGTGTTTGGCGAGCAACCTTACGCCGAAACACAGGGCGACATTGATTCTCTGGCCTGGCAGCAGCGCAACAAACGCGACTTAAAGTTGATCGAAGATCTCACTGATCAGGGCATACCAGTGGTGTCGTTATTTCTCACCGGAAGGCCGCTTTGGGTCAATGCCGAATTAAATGCCTCGGACGCCTTTGTGGTGGCGTGGCTTCCCGGCTCCGAGGGGGCGGGGGTCGCCGACGTGCTGATTGCCGACAGCAGCGGAAGGCCGCGATACGAGTTTGAGGGACGCCTGCCAATGAACTGGCCGGGAGCCGATTTGAACGCCAGCGTCGCCGATGACCCGGTCGATCAGGTTTTGTTCCCCATAGACTATGGTCTGACATCTGGCGACCGGCGGGAGTGGGTGGCGCTGAAAGAGGAGCCTATCGGCCAGGGAGGCGGTATTGACCAGGTGGTCTTTGGGCGGGGCGTGCGCGATCCCTGGCGACTGTATGTGGGCGATGCCCTCGACTGGTCTATTGTTGTGGGTCCGCGCGGCGGTAGAAGCTCTCGCGGGGAACTGCAGCTGTCGGTGGTGGATCGCCACATACAGGAGGACGCGCGGCGCGCTGATTTCTCTGGCAGCGGAGAGCACCTTAGCCAGGTTTATTTTCAGTACGACGAGGCAGTGGATATGACTCACCTCGAAGCGGTGGGTGGCGTTTTGACTGTGGACTTGCGTCTGCACACGCCGCCCAATGACGCGGTTTTACTGCGTATGGACTGCGGTTGGCCTTGTTCGGGGGCGGTGGATCTGACGCCGGTCCTCAAGACGATGGTCGCTGAAGAATGGCAGACGATAGCGGTGCCAGTGGCTTGCTTCGCCCGGCAGGGCGTGGATTTGCGGAAGGGCATC
>DFQW01000128.1:0-10691 GCA_002377985.1 Halieaceae bacterium UBA3479
TTGACGGTATTGCAGGTCGGTGCTCCTCCCCAGCCCCAAACGCCTGTGGCCGCTCGCGCTGCGCTTGAAGCGGAGTACGTGCGCCGCTGGCAAATCGCGATTGAGCAATTTGGTAATAGCCAATACCGAGACGCAGCAAAACGCCACGGTAATGGCGACGTGCGACTGCGTGTCCGGTTGGATGCGGAGGGTGGCCTGCGAGCGCTGGAAGTGCTCTCGACCTCGGGTGTGGCCGCGCTAGACCGCGCTGCGCTCGACACTGTCGAGCGGCTGGCACCGTTCAGCGCGTTCCCGCCCGCCCTCGCCAATTCGGTGACAGAGTTGGATATTATTCGCACTTGGCAGTTCAGATATTGAGGCAGGCGGTAGCCCATGACGCTTGAGGAACATCAACCGCTGACAGCAAGCGCCCCCGAAGGGTCGTATCAGGGACAGCTGCTGATCGCTACCCCGGTGATTGGCAGCGGGTTCTTCAACCGCTCCCTCACTTACCTCTGCCACCATGACGCTGACGGTGCGATGGGTATTGTCATTAACCAGCATCTCGATCTCGCACTCTCCGACATGTTGGACCATTTGGACATTGAGAGCATCAATGATCTGTCGGACTGCCCGGTGCTGGCCGGTGGGCCGGTGGGCACAGAACAGGGATTTGTCTTGCACCGGGGCAGCCCAAAATGGGAGGGCAGTCGCTCCGTGGGCGAGGATCTGTGCCTCACCACCTCCCGCGATATTCTGTGCGCGTTGGCGCTGGGAGACGGGCCGCAAGACTATCTGGTCGCGTTGGGTTACGCCGGGTGGGGACCCGGTCAGCTGGAACAGGAAGTATCTGGAAACAGCTGGCTGACCGTTCCCGCTGACCAACGCATACTGTTTAAGGTTGCCGCCAGCGACAAACTTACTGCCGCCGGGCAAAAGCTGGGCATCAACATCGATCTGTTGACTGCCCAGGCGGGCCATGCCTGAGTATGACACGGCCGGAATCCGTCATCGCCCTGGATTTCGGGCTTCGCAACATCGGTGTGGCAGTGGGCAACACGCTGTCACGCACCGCACAACCTCTGACCATCCTGTCGGCCAGAGACGGCGTGCCCGACTGGTCAGCTTTGACGGCACTGAATAATGAGTGGAAACCGGATCGCATTATTGTCGGTCATCCGCTGAATATGGATGGCTCCGAGAGCGAATTGAGTCAGCGTGCGGCAAAATTTGCGCGGCAGGTAGAAGGCCGACTCGGTCGACCCGTCATGCTGGTAGACGAAAGACTGTCGAGCCGCGAGGCCAAAGCACTGGCGCTGGCACAAGGTCATAACGGTGACTTTGCGGCAGACCCGATTGACGATCAGGCGGCCGCCATCATTCTCACCACCTGGCTAAACGAACAATAAACCTCAGGCGGTAATACTGTCTGGCTGGCGCGCCTTCTCTCTGGCCGCTTCGAGCGAGACGATTCTCTTGTCGACCAGATGCTGCAGACACTGATCCATGGTCTGCATGCCAACCGCCTGCCCCGTCTGGATCGCTGAATACATTTGTGCCACTTTGTCCTCTCGGATGAGATTTCGAATAGCCGGCGTCCCGCGCATGATCTCGTGCGCCGCGACGCGTCCTCCGCTTTTGCGCTTAAGCAATGTTTGGGAGATTACCGCCTGCAGTGACTCTGACAGCATTGATCGCACCATGGCCTTCTCATCTGCGGGAAAGACATCAACGACCCGGTCAATCGTTTTGGCCGCCGAGGTTGTGTGTAGCGTGCCAAATACCAGGTGCCCTGTCTCGGCAGCAGTCAGCGCCAACCGGATGGTCTCAAGGTCACGCATCTCACCCACCAGAATAATATCGGGATCCTCACGCAACGCCGAGCGAAGCGCTTCGGAAAACCCCAGAGTGTCGCGATGCACTTCTCGCTGATTCACCAGGCACCGCTTGCTCTCATGCACAAACTCGATTGGATCCTCAATGGTCAAAATGTGGTCGTACCGGTTGTCATTGACGTAATCAACCATCGCCGCGAGGGTTGTGGACTTACCCGAACCCGTGGGTCCGGTGACCAGCACCAGCCCTCTGGGCAACAGCGATATATCGCGGAATACCTGCCCCATACCAAGGGCTTCCATGGTCAAAACCTCCGAAGGAATGGTGCGGAATACCGCGCCGGCGCCCCGGTTCTGGTTGAAGGCGTTAACTCTGAAGCGGGCGATATTGGGTACTTCAAAAGAAAAATCGGTCTCCAGGAATTCCTCAAAATCCCTGCGCTGCCGATCATTCATAATGTCGTAAATCAGCGCCTGCACTTGGGCATGGTCCTGAGCAGGGACGTTGACACGTCGTATGTCGCCGTCCACCCTGATCATGGGGGGTAACCCCGCCGAAAGGTGGAGGTCCGAGGCGCCCTGCTCAACGCTAAAAGCGAGTAATTCCGTGATATCCATCTCACATTCTCCGCTAATGTCGGACTACCACATGGCGAATCAACTTCCTTATGATTCGATCCATGATGCCGACTGATCTTGTTCATAATATATCAGAAGTCATGCGCCGAATAAGGGCTGCAGAGGCCGCTGCCGGCCGACCCAAAAATAGCGTCTCGCTACTGGCTGTCAGCAAGACCAAACCGGCCGAGCTCCTCCGGATCGCCTACCAGAACGGTCAGGCGGCCTTCGGTGAAAATTACGCTCAGGAAATGTCAGAAAAAGTGCAGCTACTCGCGGATCTCCCCATCGAGTGGCATTTTATTGGTCCGATACAAAGCAATAAAACAGCGGTTATTGCCGCCTGCTGTGACTGGGTTCATAGCGTTGATCGGCTTAAAATCGCACGTCGCCTCAGCGAGCAGCGCCCGCCGGAGAAACCGCCGCTCAATATATTGATACAGGTCAATATTTCGGGAGAGTCCAGCAAATCGGGCGTATCGCCAGACGCGCTGCCCGATCTTGTCCACCAGTTGTGCGGGTTACCGCGGCTATCGCTGCGCGGTCTTATGGCGATACCGGCAGCGGCGGGCTTGACCGAAGACCCGCGAGCTCCGTTTAAAGCGCTGCGCGAACTGAAAGACAGTCTCGGTTTCACCGCACCAGATTTTGATACCTTGTCGATGGGCATGTCTGCTGATCTGGAGGAGGCTGTCGCCGAAGGTGCCAGCCTCGTTCGAATAGGAACAGATATTTTCGGCGCACGGTATAATTAGGGCACTTTGACTTGGACACCAGCCAGCTAATGGAGTCTCAAATTGCCTTTCTTGGGGCCGGAAATATGGCCAGCGCCATCATTAATGGCCTGCTGGCCACCGGCTTCTCCCCCCGACAACTGCGGGCGACAGACCCCAGCGAAAAGGCGCTCGAGGGGCTTCGCGCTGTGGGCATGGAGCAGCTCAGCACGTCGCCTGAGCGCTTGTGCGATGGTGCAGACCTGATTGTGGCGGCTGTAAAGCCACAAATGATGTCAGCGGCGCTCGCGCCACTCAAAAATAAACTCGGCCCCGACGCGGCATTATTGTCGATAGCGGCCGGCATCCCGATCGCGTCCCTGCAGCAGGATATCGGGGAATCCACCCCCGTCATTCGCTGCATGCCCAACACCCCTGCCATGATCGGCAAAGGCGCGAGCGCGCTTTACGCCTCCGAACAGGTCACCGAAAGCCAACGCCAGCTGGCCGAAGCAGTTACCAATGCGGTGGGCATGACCGTGTGGGTGGCCGAGGAGAGTCTGCTGGACGCCGTCACCGCCGTCTCGGGTAGCGGGCCCGCGTATTTCTTCGCGTTGATCGAGGCTGTCACGCGCGCGGGCACGCAATTGGGGTTGTCACCTGAAACGGCTCTGGCACTGACTCTGCAAACAGCGATAGGTGCCGCTGAACTCGCTCAGCGCTCGGAGGTACCCGTGGCAAAACTCAGGGAAAATGTCACCAGCCCGGGAGGCACCACCGAGGAGGCGCTTGTGGCGCTCAGAGAGGGGCGCTTTGACGCAGTCATCGCTGAGGCGGTGCGCCGCTGTGCGGAGCGCGCCACAACACTTGGCGAGGAGTTTGGCTGAGATGGGTGCAGGCACAGAGATCTCGCTCTATCTGATACGCAATTTGGGTGCGTTTCTGCTTTTGCTGGTGGTTGTCAGGGGCGTGTTGCATGCCTCACGCGTGAATTTCTATAACCCGCTGTCACAATTGGTGGTGCGCCTGACCAATCCGCTACTGGCGCCGCTCCGGCGCGTGTTGCCCGCCACCGGCAGAGTGGACTGGGCAGCCTGGATACTGGCCGTCGTGATTCAAATCGCCATCCTCGTGGCCATCGCATTGGTGGCCGGGGAGCGGTGGGCTTTACCGGATCCGCTGGCGCTGTTGCTATGGGGTGTCGTAGGGGTTTTGGGGCTACTGATTAACTTTTATTTCTTTACCTTGATTGCAATGATTGTGGTGAGCTGGATTGCACCGGGCAGTCGTCATCCTGCCATCGAACTGATCTGGCAAATTTCAGAGCCGGTGATGGCGCCATTCCGAGCGCTGCTGCCCAATATGGGCGGCATCGACTTCTCACCGATACTGGTGTTTATCGCGCTGAATGTCGCGCAAATTGCCCTCAGGCATCTCGCTATGTCCGTCGGTTTGCCCACAGGTCTGGTATTCGGTCTCTAGATGAAGGCGCAGGACTCCTCAGCACGGAGTGTGGGTGTGGTAACGCCGCAGGTGGCGCACTTTACTGACCCATTCACGTTTTCCAACGGCGCCACGCTGGATCAACATACGCTGATTTATGAGACGTATGGAGAACTCAACGCGGCCGGCACCAACGCGGTTTTAATTTGTCATGCCCTGTCGGGCTCTCACCACGCCGCCGGCGTTCACAACGAGGCTGAACAACGGCCCGGTTGGTGGGATCTCGCCATTGGCCCGGGTAAGCCTATCGACACCGATCGGCTGTTTGTGGTGAGCTCCAATAATCTGGGCGGGTGTGATGGCTCAACCGGACCCACTACGCCCATGCCGGGTAGCAACACCCCCTGGGGATCGCAATTCCCGCAGCCCCAGGTACGGGATTGGGTTCGCAGTCAAAAACTGCTGGCAGAGTATTTGGGTATTTCACGCTGGGCAGCCGTGATCGGGGGCAGCCTCGGGGGCATGCAGGCGCTGCAGTGGGCCGTCGACTTCCCCGACTGGGTTGAGCACTGTGTGGCGCTGGCCTCGGCTCCCGGCTTGACCGCGCAAAACATTGCTTTTAACGAAATTGCGCGACACGCCATTCTGTCGGACCCGGATTTTCGAGGCGGCGAATACCTTGCTCAGAGCGCGCTCCCGGCGCGGGGCGTTGCGCTGGCGCGCATGGTCGGGCATCTGACCTACATGTCTGCCGATGGTATGAGTGATCGCTTTGGCAGAGAGCTGAGGGAAGAGAGCTTCTCGCCAGATGGCAATCAGGAGCGGGTATTTCAGGTGGAGAGCTATCTGCGACATCAAGGCGACCGATTTTCCACCCGCTTTGACGCCAATACCTATGTACTGATGACCCGGGCGCTGGACCTCTTTGACCTGTCCGAGGGATATCCCGATCTCGCTACCGCATTGTCCAAAGCAACAGCTAATTTTCTGTTGCTTTCCTTCAGCTCCGACTGGCGCTTTGCACCGCAACGCTCAATAGAAATCCGCGATGCGCTGATGGCAACTGGAAAACCCGTCACCTATGCCAACATCAATACGGACAATGGCCACGACGGCTTTCTACTGCCGGACCCCACCTACGAGCGCTTGCTCTCCGAATGGATGCAGCGAGTCGGTCCGTCATCATGAATCGTCTGGATCTGAATAGAGTACTTGATTGGGTTCCGCAGGGCAGTAGCGTGCTCGACCTGGGTTGTGGGGACGGTGCCTTTCTGCAACGACTGTGCAGTGAGCGCGGTGTTACCGGCGTAGGCGTTGAAATTGATGCGGATAATTTGATCTGCGCGGTGCAGAAAGGGCTGGACGTCATTCAGGAAGATATTAATGACGGCCTTCAATGTTTTCCTGCCCAGCGCTTTGACCTCGTCATCTTGACACACGCACTGCAAGAGCTGACCCATCCGCATATCGCATTGCGGCGTATGGTCCAGATTGGCAAAGAGGCCATCGTATCGTTTCCTAATTTCGGGCATTGGTTTTGCCGCATGCACCTTGGATTTAAAGGCCGCATGCCCATGTCCCGTGTGATGCCACGCAATTGGTACGACACCCCCAACATCCACTTTTGCACCGTAAGGGACTTTGAAGCACTGTGTTCGGAACTAGATATCGACATTATCGAGCGGGCGACCGTCGCCGGTCCGGCCCAGAGTTGGTTGGGGAAACTATGGCCCAATCTTTTCGCTACCAGCGCGGTCTATCGTATCTGCCAGTCGGGGCAATAGCGCTTTCGATTCTGTTAAGTCTGGGGGCTCATAATGCCCGCGCCCAGCAATCCACGCGTTACGATGAATTCGAGCTTCATCACAGCATTGTGTACACAACGTTTGTCGCACCGGAGGTCGCCGCCGAATACGGCATTACCCGGGGGGCGGATAAAGCCATGCTGACCCTGTCTGTCCGCAACGCGGCCTCCGGCGACATGGCGGGCCGGCCGATGCAACTTAGCGGCCGGACCTGGGATTTGATCACGGGTGGGGACATGGATGTGCGAGAAATTCGCGAGGGCCGCGCGACTTACTACATTGTCCCTTTCGAGTTTCTCGATCGTGAACACCGCTTCTTTGAGTTCTCGTTTCAACCCGAGGGCAGCGAAAAGGTTTACGAACATAAAATGAAAGTCCAGCTGTGGCGACAGGACTCGCGTTGATCAGGGAGAATTTGCCAACGCTGGTCATTGCCAGCCATAACGCGGGGAAAATTGCCGAATTCGAACGCATTTTATCCGGCTGGTGGCGCATTCAGCCCCAAGCCGGGCTGGGGGTGACGGCCATCGCCGAGACAGGGCTGTCCTTCATCGAAAACGCGATACTCAAGGCCAGACATGCCTGTCGCGAGACGGGTTATGCCGCTTTAGCGGACGACTCAGGTTTGGTTGTGCCCGCGTTAGACGGGGCGCCGGGCTTACATTCTGCTCGTTATTCCGGCGGCGATGACGCCAGCAATAACGCTTTATTGCTTAACAATATGCGCGACTTGGGCGGCGAGGATCGCGCCGCGTTTTATATTGCCGTTCTGGTGCTGATGCGCGGGACTGAAGATCCCGCGCCAATTGTCGCTGAGGGCCGATGGTACGGACACATTGCAGAGGCACCACGGGGCGATCGCGGCTTTGGCTACGACCCCCTCTTTGTCCCCTTCGGCGAAAACCGTCACGCAGCAGAGCTCTCCCCAGAAGAGAAAGACCGGATGAGTCATCGCGGTATTGCCGTCGCGCAGCTGTTAAAGCACTGTGGCGAATGATTGATCCAAAAAACTTACCTCTTTCGCTGTATATCCACCTCCCTTGGTGCGCCCGAAAATGCCCCTACTGTGACTTCAACAGTCACGAGGGCTTTTCAGAAAGCTATCAGGAACCTTATATCAACGCGTTGCTCGCGGATCTGGAGAGCCAGCTGGACTGGGTCGCAGGTCGATCGCTGGCAACGATATTTATCGGCGGCGGCACCCCCAGCCTTTTCACTGGCAGATGGATAGACCGCATGCTGTCCGGAGTGGCGAGGATCGCCACTATTTCTCGGACCGCAGAAATCACCCTGGAGAGCAACCCGGGAAGCGCGGAGGTAGCGCGGTTCCGGGATTACCGTAACGCTGGCGTCACGCGACTCAGCATCGGGGTGCAGAGCTTTGACGACGCGGCGCTGACCCGGCTCGGACGTATTCATTCCGGAGACGAGGCCAGAAAAGCGCTGGCGTCGGTCGACAAGGCCGGTTTCAGTCGTTGGAATATTGATCTAATGCACGGGCTGCCGGGCCAAAACAGCGCAAAGGCCCGTGACGATATTCGCGAAGCAATCAAACTCAGCGCGGGCCACATTTCGCGCTATCAGCTCACCATAGAGCGAAATACACGGTTTTGGTCTGCACCTCCGGCGTTGCCCGACGATGACACCCTGGCACAAATTGAGGGCGCCGTGGATGCGCTCCTCTATGACGCCGGATTTTCGCAATATGAAGTGTCTGCATTTTGTCGTGCCGGCAACGAGTGTCGTCACAACCTGAACTACTGGACGTTCGGCGATTATCTGGGCATTGGGGCTGGGGCGCACGGAAAGCTGACCTTACAAAACGGCAACATCATTCGGACCCAGCGAACCCGATCACCAATGGATTACCTTAATCAAGCCGCCTCTACGCCCTGTGCCCCGCCGTCCAGCCAGACAATCGCGGCAGATGATCTCCCGGCAGAATTCGCCATGAACGTGTTGCGACTGCCCGGCGGCGTCCCGGTAAAATACTTTACCGAGCGAACGGGTCTGCCCGAGCGCGTGCTTCAACAGCGCGCAAAAAAAGCCCTGGAACGAGGTTGGTTAGCGGATTGGGAGGGCGGCCGGTTCGCTGCAACGCCCCTTGGCTTTACCTTTTTGGACAGCGTACTCGCCACACTGCTATAGCCCTACTGGCGATAGTAAACCCAATCCCAGACACCATGTCCGAGCCGTTCGCCCCGGGCTTCGAACTTGGTGAGCGGTCGGTAAGCGGGTCTCGGCAACGGCGCGCTGAGGGTGCCCCCGGCACTGCTCATCTCGGGAGAGGCATCAAGCACCTCTAGCATGTGCGCGGCGTAAGGCTCCCAATCGGTAGCAAGGTGGAGGTACCCTCCCGGGCGCAAAAGGCGCGTTACGAGGTGAATAAACTCTGGCTGAATAAGACGGCGCTTGTGGTGCCGCTTTTTATGCCAGGGATCGGGGAAAAAAATGTGGATGGCGTCGATGGTGTCAGGGGCAAGGCAGCGCTCGAGCACCTCCACGGCATCATCGGCGTAAACACGAAGATTATGACAATCCGACGCCAGTAGTTGACTCAGCAAGCGTCCTACACCCGGGCGATGCACTTCGATACCGACAAATTGGGCTGCAGGGTCTGCCAGTGCCATGTGCAACAGGCTGTCGCCCATCCCGAAGCCAATTTCGATCACTCGCCGCCCGGTAAAGCCAAAGCAGCTATCCCAGTCGAGAGTCCCCTCTTCAAGATGCAGCCCAAAGCGAGGAAGCCCTTCATGCCAACCGCGCGCCTGCCCGGGCGTCATGCGCCCGGCGCGCATCACAAAGCTTTTGATACGACGAGAAATAGCGGGCTGCGAAGACGGCACCCGGAATCCGGCCTCTTGATAAAGGGTGTTAAGCGAGCAGGGCCGTACGCAGTTTCTTCATCGCATTGGCCTCCAGCTGTCGGATGCGCTCTGCCGAGACATCATAAAGCGCCGCCAACTCATGTAACGTAGATTTGTCGTCGATAAGCCAACGTCGCTCCAAAATATCGCGACTGCGCTCATCGAGGCCGGCCAGTGCCGACTGCAAACGCGCGTTACTGTCCTGAGCAAAATCAGCCGCTTCAACCAGCTGCTCCGGATCGGCAGCGGTATCTTCCAGAAAGTACTGCGGGGCCTGCCAGCTATCCTCGTCATCGCTCTCAAAAGGCGCATCGTAAGCCACATCTCGACTGGCCAGCCGGCCCTCCATCCGCGTCACTTCTGCTTCTTCGACACCCAGATCTGCCGCAATTGCCCGGGTTTCCTCCGCTGACAGCCAATCCAATGATTTCTTTTGACTGCGCAAATTAAAGAATAGCTTTCGCTGCGCCTTGGTGGTCGCCACTTTGACAATTCGCCAGTTGCGTAGGATGTATTCATGCATCTCCGCTTTGATCCAATGGACCGCGAAAGAGACAAGGCGCACGCCCTTTGTGGGATCGAAGCGCTTAACGGCCTTCATTAGCCCCACGTTTCCCTCCTGAATGAGGTCGGCTTCTGACAACCCGTAACCGGAATAACTCCGTGCGATGTGCACAACAAACCGCAAGTGCGCCAAAACCAATTCGCGGGCCGAGTCGACACAATCATCGTAGTACAGCCGCTCCGCCAATTCCCGCTCACGCTCTACCGACAGCACGGCAATGCCGCTCACCGCCTGAATATAGGCAGAAAGGTTGGCCCCCGGTGCCATACTGAGGACCGCGCTATTTGGCACCGCCAGTGCCTGCTTGGTCTCTGTCATGTTCTCCCCTCCAACGAGGTAATGACCTTATTTTAGCACTCTAGAGGGCAGAGTGCTAAAGCCAAAAACTACCGAATTTCAGCAGGTTAATGCGCCTCTAGCTGGCTCAAGTGCCTTTGACAGGCCACCCAGGAGGCAATCCAGCCCAAGAACACCGCCACCGTCAACAAGATCAACGGATAGTGGATTCCCGGCCACTGCAGCCGCTGCTGGCTCTCGTAAAGGATAAAGAGCGCGTTGACGGGGCCTGCCAACCAGCCGCTAAACACCCAAAGAATCAGCGCACCGAGCACACCCCCGCCCAGCCCGTACCACAGTCCCGTGTACAAGAAAGGCCTGCGCGCAAATGCCATAGAGCCACCGATAAGGCGGACAACCAGAATCTCTTCTTCTCGGGCGACAACGGTAAGTCTCAGGGTATTACCCAGCGCAAGCACCGTCGCCAGCAACATCATGATGCCTACGGCGAGCACCCATCTGGAGGCCGCACGCAGCCCCTCTTCCAGCCGAGTCAGCCAGAGCGTATCCAGGACAACTTGAGCAACCCC
>DFQW01000128.1:10994-20576 GCA_002377985.1 Halieaceae bacterium UBA3479
TTGTCCAGCGACACCAGCAACGTGTGGGGTAGCGGGTTTCGCGGAAGTGACTCCAATAACGGGCTGAGCCCGGTCAGCGCCGTAAATTGCGCCAGCGCCTCATCTTTGGGGAGGAGCGTCACCAGTGTTATTTTCGGCCAGTTTTCTATGGTTTTTTGCAATCCAACAGCGCCATCCAACTCTGTTTGCTCCGTTAGCAGCAGGGATAACTGCGGGGGGCGCTCGAAATGAGCCGTTACCGCATTCAGATTATTCAAAGTCAGCCAGAGGCTGGCGGGTAACGCGAGTGAAAGCGCTACCAAAAGCCACGTCATGCAAGTGGAAAGCGGCCGGGCGCGCAGCTTCCTCCAGCTGCTCTTCGCTGCTGACCGATGCTGTGCCAACCACACTGGCAACCAGCGCCACAGATGCCGTTCGCGAAACAGGGGCGCTTTCATGGTTCATCACCCGCAATCAGGTTGCCTGCACTGAGCGTGATAATCCGATGGCGAAGTCGGCATATCAACGGCATATCATGGGTAGCGATCAGCACGGTCACGCCCACCTGGTTAAAAGCCTCGAACAGCGACATGATTTCAGAAGACAGCTGGGGGTCGAGATTGCCGGTTGGCTCATCGGCGATAAGAAACTCGGGCCGCGCTACCACGGCTCTGGCAATGCCCACTCGCTGCTGTTCTCCGCCTGACAGACTGGCCGGATCGGCTCGCTCACTGCCGAGTAAACCCACCTTGTCCAATGCGGCTCTCACCCTGCGGGTAACGTCACGCGGCGAAAAGCCCGCGATCTCAAGAGGCAGGGCCACATTATCGTGCACGCTTCGGTCGAACAGCAGCCTGTGATCCTGAAACACGACGCCAAAGCGTCGTCGATAGCGGGCGACTGCTCCTCCGGTTAAACGGGTTATACGCTCTCCGCACACCCTGATCTCGCCCCCGGTGGGACGATCCAACAGCAGTAATAATCGCAGCGCCGTGCTCTTTCCGGCGCCGGAGTGGCCCGTCAGAAAAGCCATTTCACCCTGGTCGATGGCCAGATTCAGATTGCGCAGCGCATACTGATCACCATATCGCCGGCTAACGCGATCAAATTCAATCAATGGCGTGGTCCATCGTGGGGTTCACACTTAACTCTCGGTCACTCTTCCAACAGGGCGTCGACAAAGTCTGACGCCGAAAACTCTCTCAGGTCCTCAGGTTGCTCACCCACCCCAACATAACGAATAGGCTGCGTGAGTCGATTGGCAATGGCGAACAGGACGCCACCCCTGGCCGTTCCATCGAGCTTGGTAACGGCAATGCCCGTCACGCCAACGGCCTGATCGAATTCGATCGCCTGAGACACCGCGTTTTGCCCCGTGCCCGCGTCCAGAACTAACAGGGTTTCGTGGGGCACGCCGGGATCATGCTTGCGCATCACGCGCACCACTTTTGTCAGCTCATCCATCAAATGCGCCTTGTTTTGCAGACGCCCCGCAGTATCGGCGATCAGCACGTCTGCGCCCCTCGCCTTAGCGGCCCCGAGCGCGTCATAGAGGACCGAAGCACTATCCGCACCGGTATGCTGGGCAATCACAGGAACGTCATTGGCTTCTCCCCACGCTTCGAGTTGCTCCACCGCGGCGGCACGAAAGGTGTCCCCTGCAGCCAGCATCACACTGTGTCCTTGGGCCTTAAATCGATGTGCTAACTTGCCGATGGTGGTTGTTTTGCCCGCCCCATTGACGCCTACCACCAAAATAACGAAGGGCCGATGGTTGGCGAGGGCAAGGGGCTGCTCGCGATCGGCCAGTAGCGCCGTCAACGTTGCCTTTAATGCCGACATGACCGTTTCAGACGTGGCCAGATCTTTCCGATCCAGACGCTGCCGCAGTGATTCCAGCACCCGGCCGGTGGCCTCCAGACCGAGATCGGCCATGATTAGCTGCTCTTCAAGGGCTTCCAGTAAGGCGGGATCAAGCTGTTTTTTGCCCAGCACCAGTGTCGCCAGACCCTCTGAGAGTTGATGCCGACTCCGGCTGAGACCCACGCGCAAGCGCTGGAGCATGCCGGGCGAACGCGGCGACTCAACCGCTGGAGGAGCAGTACTGTCATCGCCCACCGGATCGGTGACATCACGACGTTCGGCATCATCGCCGGGGTTCACGACCTCATCGGGCACCGAGTTAGGTTTTGCTCGGCGTTTGAATAGCTTCATGCTTCAACGTCTCACTGGATAGCGCGGTACTCCGTGCATTGTCGTGAGGCCCGTGCGCGATTACAGTCTAGCACCCCGACAAGTAGGAACCAGCATGGGACGCGGACGATCGCCAGGCAGTTCGGCGCTCAGAATCATCGGTGGCGAATGGCGCGGTCGAAAAGTGCCTTTCTTCCAGCACCCGGGCTTGCGGCCCACTGGCGACCGGGTAAGAGAAACGCTCTTCAATTGGCTGGCACCTCACCTCGCCGGCGCGCGCTGTCTCGACCTGTTTGCCGGTTCTGGCATTTTGGGTATCGAAGCGCTCTCCCGCGGCGCGGCCCACTGCGACTTTTTCGATAACCAACCCGAAATTGCCCGGAACATCTCGCAGCAACTGGCAAATCTTGCCGCAGGAAATGATGCATCGGTGCACTGTGGTGATGCATTGACCTTGCTAAAGGAAGGAACGACCCCTTGGGACATCGTCTTTGTTGACCCCCCCTTCGATCGCGCACTGGGCGAGCTGTCACTCAAGGAGCTGGTGCGCCTAAGACGCTTAAGCCGCACGAGCTGGGTGTATTTCGAAACCAGGCGATCTGATCCGGAATGCGTGCCCGAAGAGGAGTACACCGTTTTTCGTGAAAAGACCGCCGGCGATGTTCGCTATCAGCTCTTGCAGCTACGGCCCGGCTGAATCCAGCCCACCCCGTGCAACTAACAAGACTTGTGCACAAGACTTGTGTACGCTCCCAGCAATGAAAAGAGGAAGCATGCCGTGCTGAGCCACACTGTCGTGTATCCGGGAACCTTCGACCCCATTACCAACGGGCATATTGATCTCGTAGAGAGAGCCGCCAAGCTGTTTGAAAAAGTGGTGGTGGCCGTTGCAACCAGCGAAAAAAAAGCGCCCCTGTTTGACATTGAGCACAGAGTGACTCTGGCGCAGCAATGCCTAGAGCACGTGCCCGCAGCCAAGGTAGTGCCGTTTGACGGTTTGCTCATCGATTTCGTTGCCGCGCAGGGCTCTCACTGCGTGCTACGGGGCCTCCGCGCCGTCGCAGACTTCGAGTATGAGTTTCAGCTGGCCAATATGAACCGGGCGATGCAGCCTGAATTTGAGAGCGTCTTCTTGACGCCCAGTGCCGAGCTTTCGTTCATCTCCTCCTCACTGGTTCGGGAAATCGCTGCGTTGGGGGGTAACGTGGATAGTTTTGTCCCCCGCGAAGTCGCTGCAGCGCTAACCGAGCGATTTAAATGACGAATCCGTTACGCCCCTGAGGCCCGCAGGGGGTGTAATCTAGCGCTGGCAATCGCGGCAGAATACGGTGCTGCGACCCCCTTGCCGAACTTCCCTCAGCGTACTCTGGCAAACCCTGCACGGCTTACCTTGACGTCCATACACGCGGAGCTGTTGCGCAAAGTATCCCGGCTGGCCATCGCCGCCCACAAAGTCCCTGAGCGTGGTACCTCCCTGATCTATGGCATTCGACAGCACTGCCTTGATGGCATCGGCCAGGGCTCCATAACGCGCCGCGGCGATACGGCCCGACGCGCGCTTGGGGTGGATGCCAGCGAGAAACAGTGCTTCGTTGGCGTAGATATTGCCCACACCCACGACCACTTTGCCATCCATAATGAACTGCTTCACCGAGGTGCTCCGCCGACGTGAACGTTCATATAAGTAGGCGCCAGAAAACGACGCCGAAAGCGGCTCAGGGCCCAGATGCTCCAGGAGCGGATGAGACGACTCCTCAAGCCAATGGATGCTGCCAAAACGCCTGGGGTCGTGATAGCGCAAACAGTGATGATCATCGAGCACAATATCGACATGATCATGGAACAGCGCCGGCGCCTCGGCTGGCATGATCCTGAGGCTCCCCGACATGCCAAGGTGCACCATCAAGGTACCCCGGTCAGTATCCATAAGAATGTATTTCGCGCGGCGACGCACACCGAGAAAACGTGCGCCCATAATGCAGGACTCAAGATCAGGCGAAACGGGCCATCTTAGCCGAGACTCCCGGATTATCACCGCCACTACCTTTCTGTCGGCGACGTGAGGCGCGATGCCGCGGCACGTAGTTTCTACTTCTGGGAGTTCGGGCATAACTGGGTCTGCCTAGCTGTTCATCCGTCGCCGCAAAACGGCACAAAGCGGATACTACTTGGTTCGGGACAGCCCGATCTGAGGTTCCGTCAAGAAAATAAGGCCCCAAAAAAACAAAACCCCGGAACAGGGCCGGGGTTCGGGTGTTGCAACATCTCTATTTGATCTTTCCTTCTTTATACACCACATGCTTGCGCGCCACGGGGTCGTACTTCTTCATCTCGAGCTTATCCGGCATGGTTCGCTTGTTTTTGTCTGTAGTGTAGAAATGACCGGTACCGGCCGTGGAATTCATTCGAATTTTCTCTCGCATCACTCAGCCCTCACACTTTTTCGCCGCGTGCACGCAGCTCTTCCAGAACAACGTCAATGCCGCGTTTATCGATAATCCGCATGCCCTTGGAAGATAGCCGCAAAGAGACGAAGCGCTTCTCCGATTCGACCCAAAAGCGGTGGTTATGCAGATTGGGCAGAAACCGCCGTCTGGTGCGGTTCTTGGCGTGCGAAACATTGTTACCAGTTGCGGGCCGCTTGCCCGTAACCTGACAGACTCGTGACATGAGAATTTCCGTCGAGATCCATAAAGGGCGCGTTTTATACCAGAGGCGCTCAGGGGGTGCAAGCCGGCCCGCAGTGACGCCCTTTAAAGTGTGCAAAAACCCCCGCAAATGCTAGTGTTCGGGCCTGTATAAGTCGAGCTTGAGGTCCTATGGGCCATTTACGACAACGCCGGATACTGGTGGCCATCGCCGGGGGAATCGCCGCTTATAAGGGCGCGGAACTCGTTCGCCTGCTGAAAAAGGGAGGGGCCGAAGTCCGCGTAATCCTCTCTCGAGGTGCCCGGGAGTTCATCACCCCGCTGACCATGCAGGCGCTCTCCGGTGAACCGGTGCACACGGAGCTGCTTGACGAGACCGCCGAAGCGGGCATGGGTCATATAGCGCTGGCGCGATGGGCCGACCTGTTGATCGTCGCGCCGGCAACCGCGGACGTTATCGCACGTCTGGCGCACGGACGCGCTGACGATTTAATGACTACCGTGGCGTTGGCCACGGCAGCGCCAGTCGCCGTCGCGCCGGCAATGAATCAGCAAATGTGGGCCAATGCCGCAACGCAGGAAAATCTGACGCTTCTGGCGCAGCGGCATATCCAGGTCATTGGCCCGGATCAGGGCGAGCAGGCTTGCGGGGACGTGGGCCCGGGGCGGCTATTGGAGCCAGCGCAAATACTGCAGGCGTTGGAGGGCCGCTTTAGCAGCCGGCTGCTTGATAACAAGCGGGTGGTCATCACCGCAGGTCCGACGGTTGAAGCCATTGATCCTGTGCGTTTTCTCAGCAATCACAGCTCGGGAAAAATGGGCTATGCCCTTGCCCGGGCGTGCGCAGAGGCGGGAGCCGAAGTCACTCTGATTTCGGGGCCGGTGCATTTAAGTCCTCCCGATCGAGTCAGGCTGCTCAGCGTCACGTCGGCTATGGAAATGCATGCGGCCGCTATTGCGGAAGCCGAGGGCGCAGACCTCTTCATCGGCGCAGCGGCGGTAGCCGATTACCGCGTGGCGACGCCCGCAGATCACAAGATAAAGAAAGGCGAGGCGGGGCAAATATCACTCTCACTGATTGAAAACCCCGATATCGTTGCCGCCGTCAGTCGGCTGGCGCAACGTCCCGCGCTGGTGGTCGGCTTTGCCGCGGAGACTACGGACTTGTTGGCGCACGCCCGGTCAAAACTGGCAAAAAAGGGCCTTGATATGATCATTGCCAACGACGTCAGCGACCCCGACACGGGCTTTGGATCTGACCACAACGCGGTGCACCTCATCGGGGCCTTATCTGAGCAACACCTGCCGCTGGCCAGCAAGCAGGTCATTGCAGAACAAATTATCGCAACCTTGGCCCAACAACTGGGGGAGTCAGCTGCACCCGCCGGGTAGCGGTGCTCGGCAACACCGTTGTGACTCATACGCATCCGTGCGGCATCTTCACATTGCCTTTACCGCCTTGCGCGCTCATGCTCGGACCTGTTTTGTTTTGCAGGAAGCGGTCCCATGTCTCTGAACCAGGGTGAGGCCGGCGCGTTTGCCAGAATCCTTACCGAGTCGCTGCCCTATATTCAGCGCTTTACGGGCAAGACGTTCGTGATCAAGTTCGGCGGTAATGCCATGACCAACCCCGAACTGCATGAAAGCTTTGCGCGCGACGTTGTCCTGATGAAGCTGGTGGGGATGAACCCGGTGGTAGTGCACGGCGGTGGACCGCAAATTGGCCAGCTACTGGAAAGGCTCGACATAGAAACACACTTTGTTGACGGCATGCGCGTAACCGACGAGCACACCATGGATGTGGTGGAGATGGTGCTGGGTGCCTCGGTAAACAAGGAAATCGTCGATAGCATCCACCGCAATGGCGGGCGCGCCATCGGCATCACTGGCAAGGATGGTCGGCTCATTCGGGCGCGCAAACTGAGTGGGCAATGGGGTACCAACGGCCAGCCAGATATTGGACAGGTTGGCGAAGTAGCAAGCATCGATACCGACATTCTGTCCATGCTCAGTGACAGTGACTATATCCCTGTGATCGCGCCCGTGGCCGGTAGCGAAGACGGCGGCACCTATAATATCAATGCGGATCTTGTGGCGGGCAAGCTGGCAGAGGTGCTGCGCGCCGAGAAACTCATGCTGCTGACCAACGTGGCTGGACTACTTGATGGTGAGGGCAAAACGCTCACGGGTCTTTCCTCTGACCAAGTAGAGGCATTGATTCAGTCTGGCGTCATTCAGGGCGGGATGCTCCCCAAAGTGCGATGCGCACTGGATGCCGTAAAGAGCGGGGTCAACAGCGCACATATCATTGACGGTCGCGTTCCCCACGCCGCTCTGTTGGAGATCTTTTCTGATGAAGGTATCGGAACGCTGATCTGCAATCGCCGCTGATTTGCGAGCCCTGTCATTGCGCCCTGGCGCTGGAATAATTAGCATCGGAACAAACGAGGTCGGTCACTAACAGAGCAGCGCTGATGTCAGGTAACCAAAACGGCAATCCCATCGGCCGGCAAGAGCAAATTCTTCAGGCGCTAGCGACAATGCTCGAAGCAGCGCCACTCGAAAAAATCACCACCGCTAAATTGGCCGCCCATGTTGGGGTATCAGAGGCAGCGCTTTACCGGCACTTTCCCTCCAAAGCAAAGATGTTTGAGTCGCTCATTGCTTTTGCTGAGGAAACACTGTTCGTGCGTATTCATCGCATATCAGAGCAACAAACTGATGCGATCAGCCAATGCCATCATCTGCTGCGCTTATTTTTGGAGTTTTGTGAGAAAAACCCGGGCATTACACAAGTCATTACCGGGCGCGGATTAATGGGGGAGGCAACCAGGCTCCATGATCGCGTTTCACAGCTCTATGACCGAATGGAAACGCAGTTGCGGCAATACCTCCGAGAGGCCGAAATCCGAGAGGGCCTGCGGCCTGGTATGGCGGTGGCCAGCGCGGCCAATCTGATGCTGACCTCTGCCGAAGGTAAGGTCAGTCAATTCTGTCGCAGCGGCTTCAAAAGGCGGCCTACCGAGGACTGGGAGGCGCAGTGGCTGGCACTAACTGAACACTTGATGCGTCCAGCAAGCGCCGTCACTGCAAACAAGCCCTGATATTACTGCCACAGAACGATCACAGGCCTAGGCGACCCCGTAGCGCTCCCGATAGCGCTCGAGTGCATCGCGGTGCGCCGCCATCTCGGGGTTGTTTTCCACCCACTCAATAATGTCATGCAGAGAGATCACGCTAGTGACCGCAATGCCGCTCTCTTGCTCCACCTGCTGTACGGCGGAAAGAGACGTATCTCCGCGTTCACAACGGTCAAGCCCGATCAACACGGCGACACCTGTTGCACCTGCGTTATTCAGGATTGCCAGTGACTCCCTGATCGCTGTGCCGGCGGTGATCACATCATCAACAATAACCACATCTCCCGTTAAAGCGCTAC
Organism: Halieaceae bacterium UBA3479; assembly: GCA_002377985.1. Taxonomy (GTDB): domain Bacteria; phylum Pseudomonadota; class Gammaproteobacteria; order Pseudomonadales; family Halieaceae; genus Luminiphilus. The sequence continues at coordinate 19,254 of DFQW01000128.1, forward strand.
CAACGAGGCTACCGCCTTCACCATGGGTTTTCGCTTCCTTGCGGTTAAAGGCAAAGGGCATGTCGATACCAAACTCATCCGACAAGGCGACCGCGGTAGTTGCGACCAAAGGGATGCCCTTATAAGCGGGGCCAAACAGCATGTCGGCCGCTACCGGAGCGTCCATCAACGCGGCCGCATAGCAGCGTCCCAGTTGGGCCAAAGCGCTGCCCGATGAAAACCTGCCTGCGTTAAAAAAATAGGGGCTGATGCGACCAGATTTGAGCTCGAACTCACCAAACTGCAAGACATCACACGCCAGCGACAGTTCGATAAACTGCTGCCGATATCCTTTTTGGTCTGTCTTCACAGCGCACTCCATGGTGACTCTCGGGGTTGCAACTGCGACCAAAGGTACCGAATAACCGATCAGCCGCGGTCTGCATGTTGGCTTTCGACGTATGATAGGGGATCGGTACATTCAGGACTAGCAATGAGGGTCATCAGTCTCGTCACGGAAGGCATTGAGCGTGCGGCTGAGGCGGGCTGTCTGGAATGGCTATTTGCTCAGGACGCCGACATTATCTGCCTTCAGGATACGCGATGCGCCGAGCACACGCTTAAGGGCGACGCATTTTTTCCGGACGGTTATCACCCCTACTTTCTTGACCATTATGACAACCCTCGTCGCAACGGTGTCGCCATTTACTGCCGTACATTGCCAAAGGCGATTATCTGGGGCCTGGGGTTTGGCGACTTTGACGCCCAAGGCCTCTACATTCAAGCTGACTATGAGCAAGTGAGTGTCGGCTCGGTGTTGGTCCCCAGTGGCAGAGCAGACCCGCAAGCGATGGAGACCAAGCTGCACTTTTTGTCACAGCTGAGCGGTCATCTGGCAAAAGTCCGTAACAAGCGCAGAGGCTATATTTTGTGCGGTGGCTGGGAGTTGATGGCCTATCATGCCGATGCCGAGGACGCGGGAAACAGCACCTCACTCCCGGGCTTGTCCGCAACGGAGCGAGGATGGTTGTTAGACCTTTACGATTCCGGATACACGGATGCATTTAAGGTCATAGACAGTGAGCCCGGTGCCTACACGTGGTGGCCAGACGGCGACGAGGCAGGCGGGCTGAGAGCAGACACACAGATCATTTCCGACTTGCTCGTCGATCGTGTCAGTGCGGTCAAAATCTACGACGAAGAGGCCTTTTCACACCATGCGCCGGTGGTCATTGATTACGATATCCCTCTCTAACCCTCGCTGAGCGCTTCACGCTGTGCGGTCGTAATATCCGATCCGGCCGAGACCGCCAGATCCACCAAGCGAGTGCAATTACCTCATGG
>DFQW01000128.1:20803-21091 GCA_002377985.1 Halieaceae bacterium UBA3479
CGCCAGATCCACCAAGCGAGTCAATTCCTCTCGCGTGAAAGTAGCTCCCTCAGCCGTCCCCTGGACCTCAATCAAACCGCCGGACTCTGTCAGCACAACGTTCATATCGCTGTCGGCACGGGAATCCTCGGCATAATCCAGATCAACCACGGGTGCGCCGTTCCACACGCCCACTGAAACCGCACAGATCAGGTGCCGAAGAGGGTCTGCGGCTAGCTCCCCGGAGCGCTGCAAGCTATTCAGTGCGTCTACCACCGCTACGCAGGCGCCCGATATGGCGGCAGTTCG
>DFQW01000156.1:0-2288 GCA_002377985.1 Halieaceae bacterium UBA3479
GGGGGGCCGAGTCGATCTTCTGTTTGGCACCCACGGGCAATTTTCGACCGCGGGCGCGATCCGGTTGGCGCGGCAGATCGAGCCGTATGATCCGCTCTGGTTCGAGGAACCTGTGCCGCCTGACAATACCGCGCAGATGGCACGTGTGGCGCGAGCGACCTCCATTCCCGTGGCCACAGGCGAGCGCTTGTGTACTAAATTTGAGTTTGCGAGAGTATTGGAAGACCGCGCCGCGGCCATTCTGCAGCTGAATCTTGGTCGCGTGGGCGGGTTGCTGGAGGCGAAAAAGATCGCATCTATGGCCGAGGTGCATTACGCGCAAATTGCGCCTCATCTTTACTGCGGACCGATTGTTGGCGCAGCCAATATTCAGCTCGCCACCTGCACCCCGAACTTTCTGATTCTGGAAGGCATCGAAACTTGGGGAGGTTTTCATGCGGACCTGTTGGAGACCCGAATACGGTGGGAAGACGGTTACGTCATTCCACCGGTGGAGCCCGGTTTGGGAGTGGCTTTGAACGAGATAGTGGCGCGAGCAAATCCCTACACAGAGGATGCGCTTCATCTTGAGATGGGCGCATCTCCAGTGCGCTGAAGCGAACGGCAGGCGTTACAGGCTAATCCGTTTGTAATCACGATAGTGGGGCGTCCAGAAGATCCGGTCTATGCGGGCATGAAGTTGTGCATCGGATATTTCCAATGCATGCCCTTGCGCCTGCGCGACCTTCGCCACCGCAAAGGCGATCGATTTGCTCACCTCGGCAATTTGCTGCAAGGGCGGCAGCAGGTCGGCACTCCCCCCCGAGGCCATGGGAGAAGCCGCCGCTAACACTTCGCTACTTGCCAACAACATTTCATCCGTCACGCGATTTGCGCCAACCGCCAACACGCCGAGTCCGATGCCGGGGAAAATGTAGCTGTTATTGCACTGAGCGACGCGATGCCACTGGCCGTTGTGATTTACCGGCTGAAAGGGACTGCCTGTAGCAATGATGGCTTTGCCGTCGGTCCAGCGAATAATATCTTCGGGCGTTGCCTCCGCGCGACTCACGGGATTACTCAATGGAAAAATGATAGGCGCCTCGCTGTGCTGCGTCATGCCTTTGATAATCGCTTCGGTAAACAGACCCGGTTGTCCCGATACGCCAATCAGTATTGTCGGGCGTGCGTGGGTCACGACTTCTTCGAGAGTGGGCCATTCACCGTCGCAAGACCACGGGGCGATGTCGGCCTTGCGCCGCGCCAAAGCCCGTTGAAACTCCTGCAGGCCGCCCATGTCTTCTGTGACAAGGCCATGACGATCTACCATAAACACCTGGCGTCGGGCCGCCTCATCACTGAGGCCTTCGTCGCGCATTTTTTGAATCAGCATTTCTGCAATACCGCAGCCCGCTGAACCGGCGCCGACAAACGCGATACGGTGCTCACTGAGGGATTTTTTGGAGACCCGGCAAGCGGCTAGCAATGTTCCCAGCGTCACGGCGGCGGTGCCTTGGATATCGTCGTTAAAGCAACAAAAACGCTCTCTGTAGCGATTAAGAATGGGCATGGCGTTGGCCTGGGCAAAATCTTCGAACTGCACCATAACGCCAGGCCAGCGACGCTGGGCGGCGTGCATGAACAGATCGACAAATGCGTCGTATTCATCTTCGCTCACCCGAGGATGTCGCGCCCCCATGTACATCGGATCGTTCAGCAATGCTTCGTTGTTGGTGCCCACATCCAGCATCACCGGTAGCGTATACGCCGGGCTGATCCCGCCACAGGCGGTATAGAGCGATAGCTTTCCGATCGGTATGCCCATGCCGCCGATACCCTGATCGCCCAGCCCGAGTATGCGTTCTCCGTCGGTCACAACAATCACTTTCACTTTATCTTTAGTGGCGTTGCGCAGGATGTCGTCAATTTGCTCGCGCTCTTCCCAGGCCAGAAATAGTCCGCGCGAACTGCGATAGATATCCGAGAATTGTTCGCAGGCGTCCCCCACGGTGGGGGTGTAGATAATGGGCATCATTTCTTCGAGGTACTGGCTGACGAGTGCGTAGAAAAGCGTCTCGTTGTTATCCTGAATGCCGCGCAAATAGATGTGTTTATTGATCGCCTCGTGGTACGTCGAATACTGGCGGTATGCCCGGTCCAGCTGCTCGTAAATTGTCTCGTATCGCGGTGGTAGCAGGCCCGTAAGATTAAAATCGATGCGTTCTTCCCGCGAAAAAGCGCTACCTTTGTTAAGCAGGGGTGTCTCCAGTAGCGCGGGGCCAGAATGTCGAATGTAAAGGGGTTGGGTG
>DFQW01000156.1:2589-5183 GCA_002377985.1 Halieaceae bacterium UBA3479
TTGTCATGGCTACTAATCTTAAATTTTGAGGCATTGTACGGCATCGGCCCCAACACGCGTGCCCGCACAGCTTGCGTGGCGTCAGGCGCACGATGTGCGTGAATAAAGCCAAAGCACGTTAAAGAAAGGAAAACCCGCTCGGGTGGTTCTCACTTGTCACTTATTGCTAACCCTCGGCGGCACCATCGCCTCCGTTTGGAGCCTATCCTTGCCAAACGGTGTTTGCGGACGCTGGTGCGGCTGATGCTATTGCACATACTCATGGTACTTGAAATGAGGAATCAGCACCTGTTCAGCCGACGCAATGCCAACAATTTTGGGAGTTCGCATTGATTGATCATTTGTCAGTAGTCATCACTTGAGCAGTCGATTTTGTGGCAAGGTTGTGGTTGTGACGGGCGGCAAGGTCAGTTGGCATCCCCGCAAGTGAAGTTGTTGTTGCAGATGACTTCGACGGGAATAGAGAGGATTAGCGTCATAAGACGCGGCAAGGATTTGACGTGAGGCTAGGCGTCGAATTTAAAGAGAAGCGTTTAAACGGAGAAGTAGTATGAAGCGATTGCAAATAATCAGTGTTGTGTTGATGTTCTTGGGCGCAGCGTTAGCGCCTCAAAGTTTTGCAGACAAAGGGGCGGCGGACGAACTTATGGCCGCCTTGAAGGCCTGCAAGGCAGACGCTGCGGCGACGAAGTCGGCCAAGGCGATGATTGACAAGCATGGTGGCACACCCTCAGATGATGATGTAGACAACTGGGTCGATGAACAGGACGACGCGCTGTTCGATTGTCTCGACAAAGAGCTCTGATATCGCTCAGTAGCACAACCCCGCTTTTCGCGGGGTTTTTTATGGGCGGGTTGTGATCGTGGCAGGAGAAGTTGAGCGCTGCGGTTTATAGACGATTGATAGAGATCGCAAGCGCGTTGTTGCAGAGGAAGGTGCTAAAGAGTCTGCATAACACCAAAGCGCTGGCATATCGGAGGCCCGTGTACTATGGTTTTTGGCGAGACCTATAGAGCACGCCTATCCGGAGGAAAAATGAATAAACGAAGTATCGCTTTTATCAATACCCTGATCCTGGCCGCGTTCCTGTCGCCGTTTGCTCTTGCGAGCGAAACCATGACCGCGCAAGCGTTCACTCACCTGATGCAGTTAGAGGGGCAGTGGCAGGGTCAGTTGGACAAGTCTGATGGCACGTCCGTCACCCTGCGATTGAACTATTCGGCGCGGTCTAACGGCAGCGCGCTATTGGAGGAAAGTCGAGAGGACGACGTTGAAATGTTAAACATTTTCAATATGCAACAGGATACGGTGGTATCGACGCATTACTGCGGTTTGATGAACAAGCCTGTGGCACGTTTAGTCTCGGCCGAGGACGGTGTCATCAAATTCAAAACGGATGCGGCAGAAAGTGGCCTCGAAGAGGGTAAGGACGAATATGTCGATACCTGGACGCTCTCTCTGATGTCTGAAGACGAGAACCGGTTCAAATATGAGTACACCGTCATTCGTCCGGATCGCTCTATTGTGACGGCGAGCGCCGTCGTAAGCCGAATCAAGTAGGTCAATCTCATCAACAACCCCGCACAATGCGGGGTTTTTTTTACGAAGATTGTTTTTGTTGCAGGCTTGCCGCTTGCCCCAGTGACGCTTTAATGAACCACTGATGAAAGTGGTGGGTGGGGACATCCATGAGTGGCGTAAACAGTCCGCCATCAAAGGCAGGGGAAGCGCGGCCCCGCTGCATTCCCTCAACAACCGACACGTCCTCCGAGAAAACCAGATTCCAGGCCTCATGCAGGCTTTGTCTGCGCGATCGGTGTTGCTCGGTTAACGCAGCATCGCTGGCATACATAAACTGCAGGCGTTCACGTGTCAGGTTGTGCGCCTCGGGGATCAGCAAGATCGCAAAAAAGTGATCGGCCTGAATGCCCAGCAGCACGTTCGGATACAGCGACAGGTATTCTGCGGTTTTGAGGCGAGTAGGATCCCAGTCCGCAAACGCGGGGAGTGGGACCTCGGCGCCCCGCGTGAGGTCATAAGATCGAGTTCCCTGACCCGAGGCGAGCGGCTCAACGATCAAGTTGTAGTGCGCATCCAGCGGTGAATAGGTATTGAGATCGGGGTGCACAAAGGGTAGGTGGTAGGCCTCGCAATAGTTCTCTACTGCCAGCTTGAAGTTGCAGTTGACCTGAAGCGTCATCGTACCCAACTCACTGGTGTCGGCATGCAATTCGCGGTCAAAGTTCTCGCCCGCCAGTGCCCGCCATCGCTGAAGCAGCGGTGCGAGGTGCTCATCTAACGGAGGGGCGTCTCCAGACAGATTGATAAACACCATCCCCAGCGCTTCGTCACTGCGGACCGCGGTGAGGGCGTGGTCGGCGCAATTAAATCCCGCGACCTCATGAACGCCCATGCCACCGACATTCGGGGCGACCTTGAGTTGCCCGCTCAGGTCATAACCCCACTTATGGTACGGGCAGCGCACCATCAGCCCGGCTTCGCCTGCCTCTGCTACGAGTTGCATGCCGCGGTGCCGGCACTCGTTGTGGAAAACCCGCGCACAGCCTCTTTGGTCACGGACCATCAATAAAGG